>CACWPM010000010.1 GCA_902762795.1 Fibrobacter succinogenes
CTTTCCTTTACATGCCGCCCGGCCCCTGTTGCGCGGGACGCACGCACGTCCCGCCGCGGCTTACGCTTCCCGTGCGTCCCCTTGCCGGGACACGGCGGGCTTTCCCCAACCTCTCCTGTAAACTTGCGCCTGATTGTAAAGTGCAAAATCCTGGATTTGCATTTCTTGAAGAATCCTGTTTCCCGGTTTTCCAGTAGCAGTTGTATTGACGATTAAAAATTTTATATGGGTTATGTGGTGTTTAAGGGCTTGTTTATCTCAGAGATTATAGCTAGCACGTTAAGAAGTACTAGACAAGTTTTGTTTGAGCTTCAGCGTAGAAACTGTTTTCCACAAGATTCATAACAATCTATATAGTGTCCACACCACTTCTTATTTCTTCAGACTTATTGGTTGGTGAACTTGTTTTTATTTATGATTTAGTTTATTTCTTTTTTTGCATCTAAAATCGTATTGCTATGATGCGATGATGGACTTTTTTTTGCGTGTTTTGGTAAAGGGCCCCCTTATATATAATTTTTTCTAAAAAGTTTTCTTTTTTTTTAAATATTTTTGTTTTTTTACATTAAAAAGATATATCTTTTCGATTAGGGTGTGGAATAACTTAGTGAGTGTTTTTATGCGACACCTGTATTTAGCTTTTTGTGTTTTAGGCGCATTCGCGTCATCGGTTTTCGCTGATTTGACTGTCCATGTACAGTCTCCTTTCTCCATAACTGCTACATCGGAAGTTATTCCGCATATTGTAATTAATTCTGCGGTTCCCGATGTTGGAACAACGTCTTCTACGAAAATGAAGGCTGAAGGAGAGAACTGGTTTTCCATGACCTGGAAGACTTCTTTGATGGATTTCAAGGCTTCGGATACATTTACTGTCAAGGGGTGCCCGGAGGGAGCGACCAGCAGTGCTGATTGCGTTGACTTTGGTGATGGTCTCACCTTTAATGTCTATGATTTTTTTGAAGGTGCCTCGAACGCTTGGATATATACGGATTCAACAGCGGGGACTTTCTCGAAAACCTTTGCCGCTCCGGGTTCAAAGATTGTCTGGTTTAAAAGTCCATGGGGCAATAAAGTTCTTCCCCAGATGATTTTTGAACAAGATACGATCTTGATGCATTTTTCTGAGGATGCTGAAAAGTGCGGATGGTTCTATGGTGCAATTTCTCCGGCGATGCTTGAAGGGCGTGTGCTGCAAACAGCTTACTTTACGCGTTATATGGCTCCCTGGATTACGGTTCCCGAAGATCGGAAGCAGATTGTCGAATTGAGTTCCGTATTGTCGAGGAGGGATACCATTTATGTAGATGGTACTGCTGCTGTTCTTACGGGTTCCGTTGATATGGGAACGGTGGGAACTTGCTTCGACAAGAACCGAGTGTTGCATGTCTATAATCCGTGGCGCAACAATAGCGTCTATAAAGATAGCACGGTTTATTTGAATATAGACGGTGTTTGGCGAGATTCTACGAAGGGTCTGTCTTTTGATGCGGGGTACAAGTATTGGCTTTCCGTGACATTCCCGGATTCTGTTGTTTCTTCTGCTGCGTGGAATTCAGACGATGCCAAGGTGCAAATTACCCGTAGTTTTAAGGAACGAAGCGATACGGTTCATTATTTTAGCAAAAATAAACGTCCTTTAGCGAGAGTTTTTTTCCCGCCTGGTGTTTATGAAGCCTGGTTCTTTACTAGTTCCATGATGGAGGATGTTGATCTTTCGTATGCGCCTCTTGAACGCAAAGTTGTGCGGTTTTTGAGTCCGTGGAAGAATACTCCGACGTCGTTTATTGTTGATGTTAATAACGATGTCGTGAGAATGTCAACCTTCTCGAAAGATACTTGTGGCTGGTTTGAAGGCTCTTATTATAAGCACGCTGCAGATTGGAAAGTCTATTTCAAACAGAGCTTTGGTCTTGAAAAGTATTCGATGGATGGAGTCATCAAGGAAGGCGATGATGTCCAGATCCTCATAGACTTGGATTCCGTCTTGACCAAGCACGATACTGCCTGGGTCTATCCGTCCGACAAGAACAAGAGTTATAGCCGTCCGCAAGTTTCTGCAACGTATCCCGTGGGGCGTCTTGGTGTATGCCCGAGCATGAAGATTTCTGCGATGCTTTTGGATTGGGCCGGTGAAAGCCACCACGATAGCATAGATGTGGATTTCGGGCGTGTCCATAGCGGAAACACCTATACGACTGTTAATTTTGGTGGGAGGACTTATAGGTCCTGTCAATCAGGAACGGTGACTGGGATGGTGCAGGATACGCTCGTGAATGGGGTTCCCGCTCGTGTGGATTCTACAAAGTTCCCATGGGACAAGTGCTCTGCTGCCCATGAAATCGAGAAGTGGTTTAAACCTGAAATTCAAATGATTACAAGTGCAGGTGATACTCTTACAAATGCACTTTGTCAGGATATCGAGCTTCAATTGGATAACGATGGATTCTGGTATGCAGATTATACGAACGAGTCCAATGATTGCAATGACCCGGTCAGTCCTGGATTTTTCCCGCTGGATACTTTCAAATATCTAGATACCAAAGGGCTCACGGGTACGATTCCCAATCCGAAGTTCGACTGGGATGTTCCTGGTTGGACTGCGGCTAAAGGAAATGACACTTGCAGACATAACTATAGTTATTCTATGGCCGTTTCTGCTAGCTTTAAGTATGTGAAGGGGCAATATTTTGAATTCCGTGGTGACGATGACGTTTGGGTCTATATCAATAACAGGCTCGTTGTGGATATCGGTGGCGTCCATGAAAAGGTGGAAGGCGCCGTAAATCTCGATACTATTGGTCAGAATGACCCGAGCCTTGCGCTGAAGGAAGGTCGTGAATATCCGTTCCATATTTTCTACGCGGAACGCAATGCGACGGGTTCGAACTTCAAGATGCGCACATCCATCAACTTGCAGAAGCAGAATACTTACCTTGCCAACGTCAAGGAACTCAAGGCGGACAGTATCACGGGCGTCCTGAAACTTAAGATGGATGCCGAAGCCATTAGCTGTAATCCGCAAGCCAAGAGTGTAGCCGATACCGTGGATGCTCCGTCTATATTCTATCTCGAAGGCGGAAATCTTTCCGATGCGAAGGAACTGGTCGTGGGCCTCAATTTTGGCGGTATCCAGATTAACGATGACAAGTCCAGTTTCGAGATCAATATTGCCGAAATTGTTAGGCAGCGTTCGCTGAGTCCGGGAACTTACACCTTGTATTACTTCCTGGAATCCGACATGGCTTTGAACGATTCTTATGAATTTACGGTTCCTGAGTATCCGACTCCGGAAATAGCGTTTGTCGATGTTTTCCAAGATAATGGCGGAAAACTCGTGAAGTTTGATCCGACTAATAAAACGCTCAGGGGCGAAACAATTGTGGTCGGTCAGAACGATACTTTGATGACTCATGTTCGCTATCCGGAAATAAAATATCTTGAAGTTGTGGTTACTTACATGGGCGAAATTTGTACAGATTGTTTTGTCGTGCTGGACTTGGTTCCGAATGATGCCCGTTTGACTTTCTACAATGAAATGGACCAGCAGGTCAATACGATTGAAACGGACGAAACGGGGCGTGCCCGATTCTATGTGGTGGGCGAGGACGCTATCACGGGCGCATCCTTTGCGGTCGTCGGTGTCAGCGGTGTGAAAAATCAGCTAAAGTGGGATAATATCAACTTTAAGAACCCGGAAGTTCCGCTTGCAAAGACGGGTGGCATTTATGACCGTGATGGCGATGGTGTCCCGGATAGTATCTATGTCCCGTTCGAATTCGGTGCATTGGTTTCTCATGACCTGGATGCGATAGCCTGGAATTTTGGCAGCAAGGATTGGCGCGAGTACAATTCCATGGAAGAAATTTCAAAATTTATCCGTAACGATTCGACGGTCGCTATTACAGCTGATAGTTTGATGGATTCTGTCTTTACGGGTGGTATAAAGACTGTTGTCGAAGGTAGTTTCCGCTATCATTATATTTACCTGGACGAAAACACGGGATCGACCCAGGAATCGGAAACTCTGTTTACGAAGATTCAGGATAAAATTGGTGCGATTATTCTTGAAAAACCGATGTTGAAAATTGTTTCGGACAACTTCGTCAAGGTGACGATTAAGCTTTCGGAAACCTGCAATGCGTCCGAATATGTCAAGGTCCGGTTTATCGAATTGAAGGACAAGGATGGCAAGGTTGTTGATCCTTCGACCTATAGTGTATATTCTATCAATCCGACAGGGGAGAGCGACTATTTCGACTTGGTGTTCATGAAGAGTGAAACTTTAATTGTTCCTGAAGTCGGTTACAAAATCCGCCTGGTTCCTGGGTTGTTGCCGGACAAGAACGGCAATACGCCGCACGAGTTGAATCCTTGGCGTAGAATTGAAGGCGAACAGCCGCTCGAGACGGAACGTCCTAAGGTCGTGACGGTCAATCCGGGCATGTTCGATGAAAATCCGTGGCCGGGTGGCACAAATGATGTTATACCTGTTCGCGTTGATGAAAATCTTACGCTTAAGGAAGTTATAGAACAAGAGGCGCTGCCCGGTGTTTTGGTCAAGTTCCGTTTGGATGACTATGCTACGACACAGTTATTAGGTTCCGACAACGCCACCAGGGATGAAATCCTGAGCAAGGTCAAGGTAAGCTGGGATATCGAATTCTTCTCGAGCCTTGGGCAGTACGTGAACTGGGTGAAGGGCGAGTTCGCTTGCAATGATACGGCCATTTTCAAAACGGACTGTATCCAGAATGCTGGCAATATGTTCTTTGAATGGGACGCCATGAGCAACAAGGGTCGTATGGTTGGAACAGGCGTTTATATAGCAAAGTTCAAGTTCAAGATTTTCACAAATTCGGAAGTCGTGGGCAAGGGCTCGGAAACGTTCCGGTTCGGAATCCGCCGCAACGATAGGTACAAGACTAGAACAAAGAAAATTAATTAGGTTTTAGAACAACCTATTCGGTACACGATATGAAAGATGGATGGGACGAGTCCCATCCATTAATGTTTGGGAAATATTCAAAAAGATACGAGATGACAAGCATAGTGAATAAAAAACATTTTTTTTCCTTATCGTGTTTCGTTTTTTTATCTCTTGAATATATCTTTAAACACAAAGTGTGGGTAAAAAAAGAGGGTGTTGAATGAAACACTGTTGTTTGGGTTTGCTAGCTCCATTGTTTTTGACTGTTTCTGCTTGGGCGGATTTGACCATCCATCTGCAGTCTCCTTTCCGTAACGATGCCACGGCATCAGACTATACTCCGCATATTATTGGTGGCGTAACGGATTACAATCCGGGTTTCGGTCCGATGTCCAAAACAATGATGAAAAGCGAAGGCGACGACTGGTATTCCTACACTTGGAAGGGCAAGACGATTGCCGATTTTCAGGATTGGCAGGATTTTGAGTTCAGGGTATGCCCCAATACCGATGACAATAATTACAACAACAACAATTGCGTTTCATGGACGCAGGGCGGAAAGACCAGGATTACGGCTTTTTTTGGTTCCGAAACTGAAGTTTGGCTTTATACGGACGTGACGGACAAATCCTACAAGAAGTCGTTCATGGCGCCAGGATCGAAGATTGTCTGGTTCAAGAGTCCGTGGGGCAACAAGGTGCTTCCCCAGATGATATTCGGTGCAGATTCCGTGCTGATGCGTTTTAACGAAGGTGACAGGGAAAAATGCGGCTGGTTTTATGGGGCGGTTACGCCTGCGATGATGCAGTCAAATCCACTTTTGACAGCTTATTTTGTACGTTACAAGTCGCCATGGAATGCTGTCCCGGCCGATAGGGATTCTTCTGTTGATTTTTCGATGTCCATCCAATTGCAAGATACGTTGTTTGTGGATGGGACTGTTGATTATCCTAAGGTTTTGACAGAAATCGGGGCGACCGGAGAATGCTTTGATCCGACACGTCGCTTGCATGTTTACCATCCGTGGCGTACAAATTCGACTTATCGCGATAGCACATTCTACATCAAGATTGATAACAACATTTTAAATAATCCGACGGGTCTTAGCGCCGAAGGTGAATACAAGTACTGGCGACATATCGACTTTGCAGATACGACAGTGGGGTCTTCACAGTGGAATTCTTCGATGGCGCTTGTGCAAATTACTCGCGGTAAGAATGATTGGCCTCCCCGTAATTATTTTTCCGATAGGTCGCGTCCACGTGCAAGCGATTTATTCCCGGCCGGCATTTATGAAGCATGGCTTTATACGTCAACATCCCTTGGCGAATTTGATATCGCGTTCTACCCGCCGGAACCAAAAGTGGTACGTCTGAAAAGTCCTTGGGAAAATATGTCGCCGTCCATGGTCGTGGAATCGACAGGGGATATCATCAAGATGGGGCCACTTACGGATACGTGTGGGTGGTACACTGGTACGGTTTATAAGCATACGGACGACTGGAAAGTTTATTTTAAACAAAGTTTCGGAATGGAACGCTATGGCGGCAAAGGAACTGTCGGCGAATACGATAACCTGGATTCCTTGATATCACTGGATTCCCTAATGGCTAAGCACGATACGGTCTGGGTCTATCCGAATCCGAAACGTAGCTACATGCCGAGCGATACGACTGGGTATCCGGGAATCCTCGGGCTTTGCCCGTCACTCAAGATTTCGGCGCTCGTTGTTGATTGGGCCGGCGAATCGTATCATGACAGCATTGACGTCGACTTTGGCAATATTGTTTATGGCAATCCCTATACATCGATGTATGGACGAAACCAGAACGGGGAAATGGATTCGCTGAAAGTTTGTTCGGGACATGTGCCTGGAATGGTCCAGGATACGCTTGTGAATGGAGTCCCCGCCCGCAAGGATTCTTCGGAATATCCGTGGCACCTGTGTACGGCCGCCCATGAAATCGAAAAATGGTTTATTCCGCAGGTTGTGGCGACGGATACTTATGGCAAGGAATACAAGAACGGCGTTTGCCGCGATATCAGCTTGTCGTTAGACGATGAAGGCTTTTGGCAGGCTGACTTTACGAACGAGGAAGGCGATTGCAACGATTCCATCAATCCAGGATTTTATCCGATAGATGATTTTCAATATCTTGATTCTGCAAAGACGATCCGCAACCCGAAATTTGACTGGAACATCAGCGGCTGCCGTCACAATTATAGTTTTGCGATGAAGGTCTCGGCGCAGTTCAAGTACGTGAAGGGACAGTATTTCGAGTTCCGCGGTGATGACGATGTCTGGGTCTATATCAACAATCGTCTTGTCGTGGATATCGGTGGTTGCCATAACCCTGTAGAAGGGGGCGTGAACTTAGATACAATCGGGCAGCATGATCCATCGTTAAAGCTTGTCGAAGGTCGTGAATACCCCTTCCATATTTTCTTCTCGGAGCGCAATGCGACGGGTTCGAATTTCAAGATGCGCACCTCCATCAACTTGCAGACTCAAAAGACATATTATCCAGTGGAATTGCCGACATCGGATGGAACGATCAAGTATTCTATTTTGCAACTCTTGATGGACGAATCTATCAGCTGTGATGTGTCGAGTACGGCCCATATCGATACAACGCTTGCTCAGTCTACGTTTGTACTTTTTGGCGACGACGAGAGGATTCCGCCAGAAGGCATGAATCTTTTGCCGGGTACGATTGCGGGAATAGAAATCGAATCCAATATGGCGGGCTTTGTGATTGACACGGTGGCGATTGTGCGTAACCGTTCCTTGGCACCGGGCTCCTATATGTTGCAGTTCTCGTTGGCAAGCGATCCGACGCAATCGAGCGTGGTCTATTTCACGGTGCCGGCGTACCCGCTCCCGGATATCGCGTTTATCGATGTGTTTAGCGGATCGGGCTTGATGAATGTATTTGATCCGACGGGCATCAGCTTGCGTGGTCTTCCGCTTGATGGCAGCGTGAATGACACTCTCCTTACGCATGTGGCGTACCCTGATACGGTGCCTTTGCAGGTGGGCGTGTTTTACATGGCGAAACTTTGTACGGACTGCTTTGCTGTACTTGACTTTAAGACATCGTTCCCGATAAGCTTTTTGGACGAGAAAAAGCAGAGAGTGAATAAAATCATTACGGATTCGACGGGAACGGCTAAATTCTATGTTGTGGGCGATTCCTCGGCGGTGAACGCCAGCTTTGAAGTTTCGGGCAATGGTGTTTCGAATGTTATTTCCTGGAAAAGTATCCATTTCAAGGAACCGCCCGTGCCTTTTGCAAGCCTTGGCGAAGCGTTTGACCGCAATGGCGATGGCGTACTCGATAGCATTGCTGTTGTATTCAATAAATCGTTTGACGAGACTATTCCGGATACGATTGCCTGGACTTTTGGCAGTGACGACTGGCATACGGTAGCCTCGGTATCAAATGTTGTCTCGCTAATGCAGGATGCGCATAGTCTCGCTATCCATGCAGATAGCTTACAGAACAAGGTCTTTACGGGGGGTGAAAAGGAAATTTATCAGGGATCCTTCAGATACCATTACACGTACTTGGATAAAGAAACGGGGCAGATGACGCAGCTCAGTTTGGATGGCCTTGCTATTGAAGACCGCATGGGAGCCATTCTTTTAGACAGGCCCATCGTAAAACCGATGGGGGAAAACTTTAGCAAGTTGACGGTGTATATTAGCGAAGCGACACAAGCGGACTTGCTCAATGGCATTCAGTTCCTTGAATTCAAGGATAAGAACGGGGAATTGATCGATCCGTCGCTTTTTATGGTTATTTCTATATCGCCGAATAAGGCTAGCAATTACTACGACGTAGTATTCCAGCTGAACGCTAATACGATACTCCCGGAAGTAGGTTTTATGGTGCGCTTGATTCCTGGGGTGTTGCCGGACTTGAACGGAAATTTGCCGCATGTGAATAATCCGTGGCGCCGTATTGAAGGGGAACAGCGTGTAGACGTGGAAACGCCTGATGTCGTGGCGATTGACCCGACGGAATGGACGCCTGAAAAGTGGCCATATGGAGGCAACGATGTAGCTCCTGTTCGTGTTGATGTTGCGAAAAAGATTGAAGATGTTGTTGCCGAAAAGGGACTTCCGGGCGAGCTGATTGCGTTTGACTTGAGTGAAGTGGCGAAGTCAATGCTGCTGAGTTCGGATGAACCTAGAGATGTCGTACTTGCGAAGGTCCAGATTAAGTGGGAGGTCGAATACTTCTCGACACTTGGACAGTTCGTCAATTCGCAAAAAGGCGTCGTATCGTGTAATGACAAGGACGTTTTCGGGACGGACTGCGTGGATAATCCGGGTAACATATTCCTGATGTGGGATGCCCATACCAATAAAGGGCGCTGGGTCGGAACGGGTGTCTATATCGCAAAGCTCAAGTTCAAGATTTTCCAGGGCGACAAGATTGCCGGAAAGTCTGATGATACATTTACCTTGGGCGTTCGTCGTCACGGCAAGAAATAATGGATCCTTCATTTCGTTCAGGATGGCGGAATGCGGATGGCATTCCCGCCTTGAGCGGAAATCGACATTTCGATAAAAATAACCACAACTTATCAACAGTATGTGAATAAGCCTTGCGGAAAGTAACTCTTTGAAACTTAACGGGTTATATGCGCGGGCTTTCTTTATTCCCTATTTTTATTTACAATGGATGTTGATAGATGTTGAAAATTGTTGTGCTTTTGAAGTTTTTTGTAGTAATTCCGTCATAATTATTGCCAATTGTATCTTTTATTTTTACATTGTCGCGAAAATGTACATTCTTGGCTAATGTGGGTTCGCCAGGAATGTAGCCGAAACTTCGAACCCGCAAGGTTGAATGGAATGAATCTGATTTTGAAGACTCTTGCAGCAGGAATTTTCGCCTTCTCCATGGCGAATGCTCAGGATGACGTCCCTGCCGATGCCGCTTTGGCTCCGGCATCTGACAAGCCGACGATGGCTAGAAGCGAACTCCCGGTGGGCGCCGATATTTCTAACCGTTACCTCGAACGCGTTTTCTATCACTGGAAGGACAACAAGGAAAAGGGCATCATCAAGGTGTTTATCCACACGGATGAGCTTGCCGAAGAACGCGAACCGGATGAGTTGAACTACGACGTTCTTTACAGGGATGCCGACAACAATGTCATTTTCTGGAAAGACCATGTTGCAAAGTGCGTCAAGTGCTTTGGCAAGCCGGTTGTCGATGGCCCGACCCCGAACACCCCGAAAGCCCTCGTGTATGACTGGGATCCGAAGAAAATCGACGATACCACCAAGACGATGCTTGAAGGCGAATTGCCGGCTGAAGTCTACATGATCACGAAGGACAACGACATCAGAAACCTCAAGTCCCGCTGGATTGGCCCGTCGGACAAGGAACAGGGCGAAAGCGAATTCGTGCGCGCTTACCGCTTTGGCTCCATCACGAAGTTTAACGACAAGAACGCTTTTGCGATGGCTTTCGTTTACAAGAAGGGTGGCAAGTTCTTCTATGTGCCGGAAGGATACGGCTATATCGACCAGGGCGTTTACAAGGGCGTAGCCTTCCCGGAAAAGTTCTATGAAGTTGAAGTGACTGACTTCAAGGAAATCGTGGGCAAGTCTCCGATCGAAGAAGTCCAGGAAGCTATCAAGCGCGGCCCGACTCCGGTCAAGATGGCTGATCTCCCGAAGCAGACCTGGAAGGGTCCGAAGATTGAAAAGGAACTCAAGGCTCTCGTGAAGGGCTACAAGGTGAAGAAGCTCATCATCACGAGCGACTCTTGGGAATACCGCAGAAACTTCTTCGGCTTTGTCCTTTACAGATGGGTCGGATTTGACATTGTCTATGACGGCAAGAACAAGGACGGCAAGAAGGCTACCATGTACAAGTCTGGCTTTGTTGCAAAGCAGATGAGCAATGGCCGCGGCTTTGACAAGAACTTGATCATGACGGGTTCTCCGGTTTCCTGGAACCGCGAAGTTCTTGACTGGAAGTAATCTCTCTGGTCGCCTTTAAAAGCTTTAGAAGCTCCCTTATATTTGAATGAATTAATAAGGCGGCTCCCGTTACGTGGGGTCGCTTTTTTTTGTATAATGCAAAAAAAATAATTTATATTAGATGTTGGATGAGGGATTTGTTAAAATGAAGCTTTTTTATACATTGATTTGTATTTGTTCGTTTTTTAGTTTTGCTTTTTCTCAAATTCCTATTTCTGTAGAAGCTTTTGATGAACAGGGGAATAATCCTAAGCATTTGACGCTTCGATTGAGACTTACGAATAATACGCCTGATACACTGTATAATGTTCATGTTAAATATTTTCTGAATTATGAAAGAGGCAGATTTTTGAATGTTTCGGCATATTACATGGATAAGGCGACTAAATCAATTGATACTGTAGGCGATTATTTGGCTGTAAACATTAAAATTCCAAAGCTTGTGCCTGGTGTATTTCCCAATTCAAGTGGAATAAGCCTTGGCATGAATTATCTCGATAATGGTTCCTTTAATAAACCTGAAAATTTTAGTTATCCTGACGCTAATTTTTTTATTGAAACAGAACGAATAACAGTTTATTTAGATGATGTTTTATATGTGGGTGTTGAACCGGGGATGTTGCCTGATGCTGAACCTATATCCATGGTTTCTGGGTCCGAACTTTTGTTAGGACCGACTCGAAGAGTTCGTTTTGCGTGGCGAGAGGTGGAAAATGCAAAAAGTTATCGATTGACTGTTCTTTCGGCAAGGGATTCTTCTGTTCTTATTCGCAAGGTGACTGAAAAAAATCGTGTAGACACAGCGTTAAATGAGGGGGCTTATCTTTGGCGAATCGAATCTTCAGAATATGCCGTTGGAAACGGTCTGTGGAATCGAATTACGGATGCTGTGAAATCAACATGGAACCGTTTGACCACGTTTATCGGCAATACTATTGTAGATGAAGTTCCTCCTTTAGTAACTCCGCGTGGTGCGCGGAAGGATACTTATCTTTTAGATGTAAAATGGGGTGAAATGGCTTTGGTTCGCGAATGGGATAGGCCACATTTGCACCATGAGCATTATGATGATGAAGAAAGTTATCGTTGCTGGGCTGTTGGAGCACAAATGCTTAATCACTATTATGGAGGTAACATACCTAGGTAGAAGTTCTATGGTGAATGCTATTGCATCTAAAGGAGCTGTTTTTTTAAGAGATCATTCCGTAGTTGTTAATCCTATAAAAATATATTCTTTGCCGGATCGTTGTATTGAACCTACGTTGCAAGATTCTGTTCGCATCAGGACTATTCCTGTGTGTAATTTGAGCTCTCTTTGGCCCTATAAGATTGAAAAGTTACCGTCTATGCCGAGTGTAAGGAATATAGGTAAAGAAATTTTTAGCAATGAAACTTATACCTTGAAAGATGGTGATAATTTTAAAAATTTAAAAGTTCATCCTGGAGGAAGATTACGGATAGAACCCGGTGAAATGGTTGTTGGTAATATTCAGCTTGAATCAGGGAGTCGAGTTTATTTTACTGAACCTGGAAAAAGAACGGTGGTTCAAGCGAATGGATCGACTATTTGGCGCTCAAGGACTTTGAATGATGATTTGGTACAAGTTGCAAAAGGCTTTAAGCTCGTTCAACATGGCTCAGAAACAATGTTTATTGAGGGGCAATGGGCTGGGACAATATTTGCTCCGTATGCAGATTTGGTGCTTGGGCAATCGTATAAAGTGTTGTTTGGACGCTTTTTGGGGAATAATGTTACTGTACATCAATATTCATCTGTTTATAATGTGGATTTTGAACCGAAAATAATGAAAAATTTTGTTTATAAAATGGAGTGATTATGAAAAAATTATGGCTTACCATTGCTATTTTTGCTGAAATTTTGTTTGCTGTATCTCCAAAGACAAACGAAATAGTTTTCAAATCGTTGAAAATTGATAGATCGCAAATGGGTGATGAAATATGTGATTCTATTTATTCTGGATTGCCTAGGGCGGAAATTGCAAAATACCGTTCCTTTTGTTGGATTGATGGAAGTGGAGCTGAGTATAATTCTCCTCTTGACTATTCTATTGTTTTTTATTTAAATCCTAATGATGATGAAGGTATTTATTTAAAGGTGAGAAGGGAAAATCAGATTTGTAAGGATGTTTCTACAGGTGCTGTAGCCGAAGGCACGCCTGGAACAGCTCTGTTTAGCGAAGTTCTTTTTGCTGAACTTATGCGTTTGCAAAAATATGGAGTTGTCCAAAATAATCGCGATTCGCTAGAATCTTTTTTGAAGCAAGAAATTGATAAGATGAAGGGTGTATCTGGTTGTGAAGATATTGATTTGGTGTGTTATTATGAAGGAGAGGGCGCTTACTATTTAATAGGACCTGATATGGCAAATTGTTGTTCGTTAGTTGATTCGTCAAGAATGTTTTTGCCGTTGGTTAAAATCAAATCGATTGGTGTCCGAGCTTTGAAAATCGGCAAGAATAGGTTTTACTTGCAAGGTGTGAAAAGTGACGATGCTTATACGTTGTTTGATTTGAATGGTAGCGTTTTGCAACAAGGATGGGTGCGTTCGGGAATAATCCAAACGCCGATGCTCCCCGCCATTTTAAAAATTCAAGAGAAAGTGATAATGCTGAAATAAAGCAATTATCTTCACATTGACCGAGTTTTAATCGCTGATTCCTAATCACTAATCACTAAAAATCTATCTTTGGTTTCGTGATTCAAATTCAGAACGTTTCCAAGTCTTTTGGCATGCAGGTCCTTTTGGACGGCGCTAGCATGCTTGTTGCCGACCATGAACGCGTCGGTCTTGTAGGTCGCAACGGTTGCGGCAAATCGACCCTTTTCAAGATGATTCTTGGGCAGGAATGTCTCGATGGCGGTAACATCGACATCCCGAAGGGCTATACGATTGGCTATTTGCAGCAGCACATCAAGTTCACGCACCCGACGGTTCACAAAGAGGCGTGCAGCGTGCTCAAGGTAAATGAGGACGGCTGGCTTGAAGAGCACAAGGTCGAGGCGATTCTCTTTGGTCTTGGCTTTGACGAAGAGAGCATGCAGAAGGACCCGATGCTTTTGTCGGGTGGTTTCCAGATCCGTCTGAATTTGGCGAAGGTCTTGGCGTCGGAACCGGACATGCTTTTGCTCGATGAACCGACGAACTATCTGGACATTGTTTCCATGCGTTGGCTCAGTCGCTTTTTGCGCGCGTGGAAGGGCGAAGTGCTTTTGATTACGCATGACCACCATTTTATGGACGAGGTCTGCACGCACACGGTGGGGATTCACCGCCACAAAATGCGCAAGGTCAAGGGGACGGTCGAAAAGCTGCGCGAGACGATTGCCGAAGAAGAAGAAGTGGCAATGCGCACGCAAGAAAACGAGCAGCGCAAAAAGGAACAGCTTGAGAAGGTCATCGAACGCTTCCGCTACAAGGCGGCAAAGGCGGCGATGGTGCAGTCAAAGATCAAGGCGGCGGCAAAGCTTGCGACGGGCGAACGCCTCACGCACGAACGCAACCTGGATTTCAATTTCAAGAACGCGGAATTCCCGGGCAAGCGCATGTTGCAAATCCATGGACTGCATTTCGCGTACAAGAACGAAAACGGCTACGGTCCGGAGCTGATTTCGGACCTCGAAATGGAAGTGTTCAAGGGCGACCGCATTGCAATTATCGGTCCGAACGGTCGCGGTAAGACGACTCTCTTGAACTTGATTGCGAAGGAATTTGAACCGACCCAGGGTACAATCAATTACAACCCGAACCTCAAGATAAATTACTTTGGACAGACGAATATCAACCGCCTGAATCTTGAGAATACGGTCGAAGAAGAAATTGCATCGGCGATTGCGGATGTCTCGCAGAAGAGCCGTGCGCGTAGCCTTGCGGGCGTGATGATGTTCAGCGGCGACACCGCCATGAAGAAGGTCAAGGTGCTTTCGGGTGGTGAACGTAGCCGTGTGCTGTTGGGCAAGATCTTGGCGAACGAAAGCAACATGCTTTTGCTCGACGAACCGACGAACCACTTGGACATGGAAAGCATCGAGAGCTTGATCGATGCGCTTGAGGATTACGATGGCACCGCGCTTGTCGTGACGCATGACGAAGAACTTTTGCACGCTTTTGCGACGCGCCTCATCGTCTTCGACGGTGGTAAGTGCCGTATCTTCGAAGGCACTTATGCGGACTTCCTTGAAAAGGTCGGCTGGGCTTCTGAAAAGAAGCCGGGCGGCGCGAACTCCGCAAACATCAAGGTCTCGAATATCGATGTCACGGACGACAAGATTGTGGGTTCGGCGCCGCGCTCCAAGGAAGACCGCAGGGCGCGTGCAGACTACATTGCCGAACGCAGCAAGGTCATCAAGCCGCTCGAAAAAGAGACTGCGCGCCTCGAAGCTGAAATCGCGAAGGCGGAAGCGCTCGGCGGCGAACTTGAAGCTAAACTTGTGGCCGCCTCGGAGTCGGGCGACGGCAATGCCATTACCGCCATCGCAAAAGACATGGACGAAAACAAGAAGCTGACGGAAGAACTTTACGCCGCCTGGGAAAAGGCAAGCGCCGAACTCGAAGCTGCGAAAGACAAGTATAAGCTGGATTAGTCATTGGTCAATAGTGTGTTGAATAACGCATAATGGACAGATGGCGAATCGAGTCCGCCATGACGCAACCATGATTGTCGTGATGTTCGCCTTTCTTTTCTATTTGTTAGCCGCAGAACTGACGCTGTAAGCGTCAACCACGTTTCTGCATCACTCGGCTTCTTCGTTATTGCGAGGACCCTGTAAGGGAACGCGGCGTTCGTTTTTCGCGTCATTGCGAGGAACGAAGTGACGCGGCAATCTTGCTTAGAATTATGGATCCCCTACGCAAGAACTATACGGGAAATGATGGTTTCCCTCCCAAATGTAGATACAAGAAATTATGGTTTCCCTCCCTTCGGTCGAGAATGACGGGCTTCGAGGATGACAAGGTCGAGAATGACGTGCAAGGGTATCAAGCGAGAGGCTACTTGTGGACTCGCATTTGATTCTTGCCGAGTCATGAGCTTGCTCAATGACAGGCTCCGAGGATGACTGCTCCAGGATGACTTTTCTAGTAATTTCTATTTTATTCTAGACTTTTGTGCGAAAATGATTGTTCAAAAGGAAAATTTATGAAATACTTTTTATGGATAGCATCATTGATGTTATTTGCCTGCTCTTTGGCGGATGTGGATGACGATAGTGATTTTACGCCGGCCTATGGTAGACTTGTTGGATGCTGGGTCTCGACAGATTCGGGTTGCCAGGAAATATGCTTTAATGCAGATACTTCTTTCACTGTTGTTACTAGCACTTCCGATGTGAATTCTACGATGGAAATGTATGGGTATATCTCGATGGCAAGTGTCGTAACGAAATGGGGTGAAGTCAATGACGATTGGGATGTCTATGTGTGGGCTGCAAACTCGCAGACGTTACCGTTGGTTGGGTCTGGAGAGATAACCCCGATTTTGCACGGCAATGTGATGACGATGACGATGGGTCCTTATTTTGAATCCTGGAGCCGAGGGACGTCCTTTTATTTGAAACGTTATGGTGAGCCGGCTAAGTCGTTTATCCGTGCGCAAAGTGCCTCAAATTGCGGGACGTTTGGCAGTTATCTCGATACGACGAGCTTTACTTTGGATTCGTTAAGAAGCAGGATTAATAGATGGTGAAACGTTTGCTTTTGATTGCTCTTTTTGCGGTGACCTCGCTATTTGCCCAAAATGGTGCGCCGAGTGCCGAGTTGCCTAAATCCCGCTTTGTCGCACAGACTGAGGTTTACTATTCGAAGCTGACCATTTTTAGAGAGGCGCTTACCTTCAATGGCAATGGCGATTTCTGGCTACAGTTTGGCCGTGAATTCCGTTTTTCCAAGTATTTCTCGTGGACGCCATCGATTGGCTTTAATCGCAATGGCTGGTCGTTTGAACGTGCGGGGCACAGCGGTAAAATGAGCTTTGTCGTTCCGTATGTTTCGTTCTCGATAAATGCCCATCCGTTCGATATTGGTTATGTCGACCTTGGTCTCCATTACGGACGTTTGACCTATTGCTTTGGCGAATTGGATGGTAAAAGTACAACAGAAGACGACACCTACTTTTCGTCTTATAGCCATGGATTTTATACCCATGTCGGTGCCGATTTCCTAGAACATTTTAGGGCAGGTCTTGTGTACCGACAGACGTTTATAGATTCGGATACTTATCCTAGAGTCATTGTAGCGGCGCTAGGCGGGTTTGTTTTGTACAAGTTCTAGTTTTGCGGTTCCGCGCGTTTGCGCGGTTTGAGCGTCATGCCGTTGCTGCGGTAATATTGGATGTCGGTGAGCACTTGGCCTACCCAGTAATGCTTTTGCGGGTCCTTGCGCCAGTTCTCGAACTTGTTGCGGTGCTCTGAGTCGGGATAGAATTGTGCAACGGCATCGGCGAGCGTGGGGGATGTGATAAGGGCTTTTCTAAGACGGTATGCACCGATGTAAATTTGTTCTAAGCCCTTGCCGGTATCGAGTGCGAGCAATCCGGACGTGTTATTTTTGCCCTGATAGTTCATCTGGAATCCGGAGGTGTGGTGGATGATGGACATGAGGACGGCGGGATCCGTGCGTTCGCGCAGGCAGGCCTCAAGAACGGGCAAGTTGCAAAGGTGCTCGTTGTCCCATGGCTTTCCGAGATAGACTATCTTTAGCGTGTGTGTCGTGCTATCGGATGTGATGGTGGATTCATAGCGGATACCGAGGTCTCGCTGTAGAGCCTTGATTAGGCGAATGCCCCTGCTCGTGAATTTTTTGTAACCGATCATCTTTATTTGTAATGTCCCCTTGATGGATTCTAGGATTGGGGTTGTGGGTCGAGTGACGATGAGGTTGTAGTTGTTGATGACTGTGGGGAGGATGTAGGCAAGTTCGGGGGCTGCGCTGTCGAGGTCGCAGTTCATGTCGATGATGAGTTTGCCCTGGTCGCATAGTTTTTGAATGGCGGACGTAGTGTATTTTTGGTATTCGAGTTTTTCGTCAATGGTGGGGCGAGGCTCTTCTTCGGGATGTGTCGCGTAGGCGGTCGCGATTGCGGCTATTCCTAGAACCCATGCAATGATGGCGAGTTTTACTTTTAAGCTTCTCCAAAGAATACGGATAACTGCACGACCTTTTTTTGTCATGCAGAGGCATATCAGCCAAAGTAATGCGAGACCCGCCCAAAGGAGAATTAAATTCACGCCTTCAATATAGGCAAAAAACAGAAGAAGAAAAAATCCCGCTCTTGGAATGAGCGGGATTTTTGCATTATTTTGTCACGTCTTAGCGAACGTTTACGCGCCTGTAGCCGAGTCCGACTTTGACGACGTATGAACCGGATGTCGGTACTTTTATGCGGGCGCCTTTGTCGCTTAATTCGCCGACAGAAAGTACTTGCCCTTTCATGTCCATGACAGCATAACGTTTGGCTAGGCTTGGCAGCGTCTCGTCCATGACTATTTCGAATTCGAACGGCGCTGTCATCTTGACACGGAACGAGGGCTTTGCGTATATGATTCCACCGTTGCCGTTATCGCTGGAGCTGGACGAGTGAATAGGATATATATATTGGGAACTGCTGGATGTTGTTATTCCGTTCCAGAATGACGAGGACGATTTATTGTTCTGGGAGCTAGAGGAAGTTGCCTTCTTGCTGGAACTGGATTTTGGCTTTGTGGAGCTGCTGGAGGTCCTGCTCGAACTGGATACAACCTTGCTAGAGCTGCTTGAAGAAACTTCTACAACATCGATGACCTTGATCGTGATATCGCTGGTGGACCTGCTTCCTTCGGCGTCCTCGACGCTTGCGGAAATGATAAAGTTCTGCATTTTTTCGTAATCGATGGTTGCGTTCTTGGCGACCCTGATTTCGCCATTCGAAGAAACGGTTACATACGAATTATTCTTGTTTAGCATGAACGAAAGATTGGTGTCGCCATCGGGGTCTTTTGCTTTGATGGTTCCGATAAGGGTGCCTTCCTTGGAATTTTCTTTGACACTGAATTCCGTACTTGTGATTGCAGGGGGCTCATTTATGTTAAGGAGTGTAATCGTGATGTTTTGCGTTGTCTTGAGATCGCGATTATTTAGAGAATCCTTGTCCGACAAGGCGACTGTGAGCTCGAATGTATGAAAATCCTCTTCATAGTCGAAGTCGTACTTGGCAAAAATCTCTCCCTGTTCGGTAATGCCGAACAAATTAGTGTCTCCTCCTTCTACGGTGAATATGTTGTTTGTGAAAGCCTTGGCGGTATCGGTATCGCTGGACTTGAGTTCTCCGACGATGAAGTTTTTACCACTGCCTTCGTATAACGAGAATGTGCTGCTGCCCAAAATAACCGGCGCTTCGTTGACATCGTTGACCTTTATCGTGATGTCAGCAGTATTGAAAAATGAAGGGTCTTCGCCATCCGCAGCTACGACGCGGACTACATATTCATTTTTGATTTCGTGGTCCAGAATGCTATCCGCGGCCAACTTGATAGTACCGTTTTGATCGATTGTAAATGCCGTGTAATCATCGGTTGTGCCGACTGCCGCGAGGGAATATGTAGGCAACGAACAAGTTGTGCTGAATGTTCCTTTGCAATCGTCATCTTCAGTAGTGATCGTTTCGACTATTGTTCCGGCCAATGTGTTTTCGTCAATTGACAAAGTCGGTATGCTTTCCGGAAATTGGGGTGCTTCGATTATGTTTGCTAGATTAACTGAAGTCGGTATTCTTTTCGTAAATTCTTTATCCGTAACGACAACCTCGAAGTTGTATTCGCTCTTGGTTTCATAGTCGAAGTTAATGCTATTGGCGGTAAGGATTTCACCAGAATTCTCATCGATGACGAATTGTGCGGCTTCTTCGCCTTCAAGCGAAAAATAGAGCGTCCCGAATGTTGTGCTGTATATATCGGGATCGCTTGCTTCGATTGAACCCACTGAAGTTGCTGCTGCAATATTTTCGCTAATGGTGAATGCATAGGATGCATTTGCTATTACAGGGGGTTCGTTTGCATCGTTCACGCGCAATTGAACCGTCTTGGTTACTACGTTTTCACTGCCGTCTGTTAACGTCAGCGTGACATCAAAGACGGCCCCGTTTTCAGTTGCCTTGTAAAGGGTCTCGTAATTCAGATAATCTTTTGTCTGTATCACAAACTTGCTAACGTGATTTTCGTCGGTGGGTTCGGTTTGGATAGCCTGGAAAAGATTTTCGGCAGGATCTGCGCCCGGATTGTTGTCTGTGATGGTAATTGTCAGCGTGTTGACATCGTTTGCGTCATCGTCGTAGACGAGAATGTTGTCTCCAGTCAACACCGTACCGCTTTCGTTTTCAACGACCTCGTAAAGATCCGAAACTGTCTTGAATTGGGGAGGCTCGTTTACGTTCGAGAGGTTTACCGTGATGTTGGCTGTTGCTGAATTTCCGTTTCCGTCTGACACGGAAACTTCGAATGTCCAGCTGGGTTTGGTTTCGTAATCCAGTGCGCTGCCATCGGTAACGGTAAGTTGGTTGGTCCCTGGATTGAAGCTGAAGGGGACGCCTTCTGTCACGACTGTGAATGTCAGAACATCGTCATTAGGGTCTGATGCTAAAACGTTGTCAACAATCGTTTCGCTTGTCCAATCGCTGCCGTCACCTTGTTTCTCTGCAAACGTGAATGTTTGGTTTTCGATAATTGGGTTGTCTTCATTTTGAGATGCGTTGTCGCATTCTCCAAGGGAAACTGCCGAAATCGTGACGATGTTGCTTTCTTTGTTTTCGTCTTCGAGTTCTTTGGCGATGAAGGAGTCGTAGCTAATTCGAATACCCGATTGTTGTGTTAGGTCCAATTCACCATCACTGGGTGTCCACGTATACTGGGTCAGCGTGCTGAAGTCGATAAACGCCTGTGTGAAATCATTCTGGGCCGGCAGATTTGCGCCGTGGTAATAGGTCCTGTTCGGTTGAACGAAATCTACACGGATCGGTTTTGTTGCTTTATACGTGAGACAAAGGCCTGTGTAACTTGAAAGATCGACTGTGGCGTCTGTTTGATTTTCTTCCTTCCAGCTAGAACCGAATCCTGCGAAACTTGTTTCAGATTCGTTTAAATCGAGATTCAGTATTGCTGAAAGTTCCTTGTAGCCTTCGTCTGTATTTTTTAGTTCTGCCGTTGTCGTTGAAGTCGTATCTGTAAACATGTACCAATCGGCGAGATGTAGGTCGTTGCCTTCGGGCATGTTGTAACTCCAGACGGTCGTGCTGGCGAAGCTGATTGACGATGCTATGCCAATCAAGGTTAGAAATGCCGTTTTAAAATTTAGTTTGTCAAATCTCATTTTTCGCCCCTCTCTACAAGAACCAGTAAGTTGCATTTAGTTGTACTTGCAATGTCTTCGGAGAAGACTTGCTATTGCTTATGCGAGTGAGTCCAAGTACGAAGCGCAAATCAAAATCGAGGATGGATTTGCCGATGTTCCGGGTAACGCCTCCGCCTATGATCAAGTCAAATTCGGCGGCACTTAAACCCCCGTTTTCTGTATATATTTGCGTTCCGTATATGTCTGTGATTTTGACTTCGTTTTTTGAATATCCATTGAACGAAAGCATTGGACCGGCTTCGAAATAAATGTTGTTCGGAATTACGATTCTTGCAAGTATTGGCAAGTCAATGTTCAGCTGTGTCGAAGAGTATTCGATTTCCAGGTCGGATTTTTCAGTTCTTTCGGAATTATTCCAGGACAAGGTAACAGAAGGATTCGTCTTGCCTTTTCCTTTCCTGAGAGAAAGGTTCAAGTCTCCGCGCAGGTTGAACCGCTGCGATTGTATGAACATCCCGCTCATGCCGATTTTGAATCCGACACCCCAGTAGTTTTTCAGAAGATCTTCTGCCCCGCTAACGGCAAGGCTGTAATTTTCACCGTGCTTTATGTTATCTAAACCTAACTTTGAACTATGGAAATCGTTGTACAGGAGACCGACAGTGGCGCCGCCCCAGAAACGCTTGGGATAGTTTTTCTCAGGTGCAAGAGTGTCTTTTTTGACGGAATCCGGATAAACGATTTGGTTTTCCTGTACCGTGGAATCGGGCGCGACCTGTTGAAGTGTATCCTTTATTTGTTCTGCGACAATGGGCTGAAGTTCTTTCAGTTCGTATGTTTTTTTGACGATTTCGTGCCACTTGATGTTGACGGGAATTTCTATGCGCGAGCCTTCATTTTCGATTTCGATTCTGGAACAGAGCGGGACCTCGCCTGCAAAAGGTGTCGATCCCGCGAGGTTTCCGTCGATAAATATCGGGAGCGCTTGGGGAACGCCATCCTTTGTAATGTCCAGTTCAAGTCCGCCGATGCCGCGCTTTAGGGAATCCGATAGGGTTACCGTTTCGCCTTTTTGGATCATGATGTTGAGTTCGATCGGGTCGTAGCAGCCATGTGTTACGCGTACGGAATATAATCCCGGAACGACTTCGTTTTTTTCAGAAGAGGCTTTCTTCTCGTTAATGAACGCCACTACCGGGAATTTATTCATGAATTCATCGGATATCTGCGGTACGATTTCTATGAAACCGACATTAGAAACAAGATTCAGCTTTATTATTTGTTCTTTGTCTGAAACATTGATGATTGTATCCAAGTCATCGAAGCGTTCTTTTGAAATGACAATTCTGTGTTCGCCGGCTTCTAGTTGGAGCTTGCAAGGAGTGCTTGTGCATTGCGGGTTTGCCCTGCCGTCGAATGTCGGGATGGCGCCTTCCGGATTGGTTTGTATTTCTACAATGAATTTCTGCGTAGCTTGAAACGAGAAGGAATTGTTTGTATTGACGTATCCGAACGCGCTCATGGCGTTGTCGCGGACTTTCCTGAAAAAGGCCGGGGACTGTTCCTTGATAATCTTTTCGATGTCATCGACGGATTCTCCCTTGCCCACAAAACTTGCGACGAGTTTGCCGCTTGCGGTCTCGTAGAGTTCTGCTGTTATCGCAAGGGATTTGCCGAACTGGGAGATGCGTGCTTGGGCCACGTAGTCGGCGGCGATGTTCTTGCCTGTTTCGGCAAGGCAACTTCCTTCGCAATCTTCTATGGATTTTCCCGGCGGGAGCATCACGTTGATGTTTTCTCGGGTCATGATGGTCCAGTTCTGCTCTGCAGGGAGAATGTTGACCGCCTGCCCGCGGAAAATGTCCGTCAAGTAAAGGCGCTCCTGCATGGTCAACAGGTCCTTAGGAGAAAGCGTTTCTAGAACCGCCATGTACTTGGCGAAAACCAGACTAGGTAACAGCAATAGGAACGTTATTGCGAATGAGCAAATCTTGTTCAAGGTAACCGCCCTTTTTTGTAAAGGAAAAATGGTAAAAAAAAACTTAGAAAAAAATAAATTCTGATTTTTTCCTTTAATTTTTTTTCATAAAAAAAAGAACCCAAAAGTCTTGTCCCCGCTATTTGCAAAAAAGAACACCTCGGTATGAACCGGGGTGTTTCTTGATTTAGCTCATGGCTTGCAGATTATTTTGCGGGACTTGTTGGAGGTTGCGGAGCCTGGGCGGTCTGAGGCGCTTGCGGGGCTTGCTGCTTTGCTTCGCTTGCAGCAGGTTTTGCTGCGTGCTGCTTTCCGACCAGATTTGGAGTCTTGAGCATGTTGTTCGAAAATGAAGAAATGGTTTCGCTTGCTTTTTTGATGGTCTTGATGATGTTCGCCGTGTTGTCGAACTGTGCCTTGATATCATCCTGGACGGCGTTGAACATCTGCGTAAAGCAGAATAAATCGTCCTTGGATTCGTTGAAGAGTTTATATGTATTCCGGAGTGCGACCAGGTTTGCGGTTTCGCGGTCCATGGACTGCTTGATTTCTTCGTTCAGCGCATCGCGGATGACTTTCTTTTCTTCGATAATCTCGGGTGCGTTTTCTCTCAGGATGTATGTCGGGAGCGTGCCGAATTCCTCGAATTTGGCGGATGTGCCACTGGCCTGCTTGGCGTAACTGCGGAGTCCGCTGGTGCGGACTTGCGGGTCGATGGTGATGGTACAGTTTGAAGTGCCATGGTAATTGCAAAGTACGCGCTTTTCGATTTGGTGAAGCTCGTTATACGGGTTGAACTCCACGTCGGTCTCGATGTATTTGAGTGGCGCATAAAGCGGTACCGATTCGCCTGCAATCGTGATGCGGTAGGCGAGGCACTTTTCACCGTTGAACGGCTTGGTTTCGTAAAGGTTGTTCGAACTGTGGACGAGATGCTCCACGCGCATGAGCAGGTCGTCTGCATCGTATGGCTTTTCGAGGAGGCTCGGCGTGTTCTTGTACAGTTGCGTCTTGAGTATTTCGCGGTAGCTCTTGGAAATAGCGGAGTTCGATGCGCTGCGGCCCCAGATTGTAGTCCCGAGGAAGAATGTGTCGATGAGTTTTGTTTCGTTACGTCCGTTGAGGAATGCGATGGCCTTGATCATGTTCGAAAGGGCTATCCATTTGCGTATGGAAACGTAAACGCCGTTGCTTGAACAAATTTCTGCAACCTTGCCGATGACGGCGAGTGTATTCGGGGAAAGGGTAACCTTGTTTATTTCCTTGAGCCATTGCGCCTGTTCTTCGGCACTGATGGCGATTTGCGGAGGCAGGATCACGTTGCTGTTGCCGTCGCTAATCTGGAGGAGCGTGCAAAGCGCGTCGGATGAAATGTTTTCGGGCAGCATGATGGTAAGCGTGACTTGGTCGCTTACTTCGGAACGGCTCAATGCGGATTCCGGCTTTTGGTCGCCCGAGATGATGATGGAATTGTTTTCGTGGTCGTGGATGACGATTTGGAGGCTGTTCTTGCTCTGTTCATCGCTTGGCGCAAAGTTGTCAAAAATAATCAGGTTGTAGTCATTGATGTTGTCCGGAAGCTGTTTTTGCTTTTTGCCGAGCCTTAGAATTTTGGCGTCCTTGAATGCGCTTGAGATCCTGCGGATAATAAGGGAGCTTCCGCAGCCGGGACGACCATACAGATAGAAGGGTTCCTGGATAAGCGTGGTGAGGAAGCCCAACTGCACATAATATTCCCTCTCAGGAATATTTTTTGTGATTGTTTGAAGAAGTTCGGCAAAGCGTTGACGCAAGTTCATTTTTCTCTCCCTGATTCTTGTTTTTAAAAATACAATAAAAAAAGGAAATGGTTAAATAAAATTTGCATTCGGTTTTAAATTATGCGGTCCGTTTGTCGATTATTACGTTTATGATGCTTTTAGTGCTGTTTGGAATGGTGATCTTTTGAATAGCTATGTGGAGCTTGGGGTGGGTAAGGATCGTTTTTGCCAGTCGGCAGGCGTCTTTTTGCGTGATGATGATGTCGCTGCCTTTGGCGAGTTCTTTTTTTACGACTTGCGGAAAGCGCTTGTCGTGGTCGGGGCGGTTTATGGATTTGGCGATATGGATGCCGAATGCGCGAATGTCTTCGATGAAGCGGTCGGGGGAGCCCAGCCCGCAAATGGTTGTGGCGGTAAGCGCTGTCCCGGGAATATAGTTTGTTATGGATTCGATGGAAAATTTGATGTCGGGCGGGGAACCGTTTTTGCCGTAGCAGCCGATATGGGTGATTTCGCCTTCGTCATGGTCTTGCTTCAGGCTGCGGAAAGGGCCGTTAGGTATAAGCATTTTCCAGGAGGTCGGCGGTTCTTGCCAGTCAAGGCACAGACGGATGGCGCCTGAGAAACGGGAATCCTCGAAACCGTCGTCGCAAATGATGATATCGAATTTGTCCTGAATTTCTTTTGCCGTGGCGTAGCGGTTTTTGGTCGCGATGACTTTTACTTCGGGCGAAATTGCCGAAGTGTCGCATGTATCATGGCCTGGGAAATTTTGTTTGTTCGGGAAGCTCCGCCGGTTTGAAGATTGTTGCGGATTTTGAGCCAAGGCGTTTTCGAAATCCTGCTGCGCCATGATAAATTCATCCCAGGCGGCGCTGTGGCATAGGATGGCGACTTTTTTACCTTGTCCTTGAAAATGCTTTGCTAGCCAAATGGAGAACGGCGTCTTGCCGGCGCCACCCGCCAGGTAGCTTCCGACGATGAAAACAGGGGGGCGAAGTGCAGGCTGAGGTCGCAAAAAGAAATAATGATGACACTTGTACGCAATCCTGTAAAATGCGGCTGCGACAAGGTGGAACGGTTTTATTGCGAGTGACATTGGCCGTGCCTTGATGCTTGTGCTGGACTCCATGTCGATGGATTATAGGTGCGCTCGCTTAAGGGAGTTTGTCGATAGCTTCTCTGGTCTTTTGGTTTTGAATAAGTGCTTCTATTTTGGCTTTGGCATTCTCGGTGCCGAGACAATGGTTGCGCTCTTGTTGCAGATAAAGGTCGGCAAGCACAAGCGCCGCCATGCTTTCCACGATCACGGGAGCGCGGACGGCGACACATGGATCGTGCCTTCCCTTGGCGGCGAGTTCGCCATTCTCGTAACCGCGACCGGCGGTATCTTGCGGTTTGGATATCGTGGCGGTCGGCTTGAACGCCATGCGGCAGTAAATCGGCTCTCCGTTGGAGATGCCTCCAAGGCTTCCGCCCGCGTTGTTTGTACACGTGTGGTAGGTGTTGTCTTTGGCGTAAATTTTATCGTTGTGTATGCTGCCGCGCATGCGGGCCGCAGCAAAACCGCTACCGATTTCGAATCCCTTACATGCTGGGATAGAGAGCATCGCCTGTGCAAGGAGCGCATCGAGCCTGTCGAATACCGGTTCACCGAGGGCGACCGGGACGTTCTTGATGTATAGCGACACTGTTCCGCCAACGCTATCGCCGTTGGACTTCGCCTCGAGGATGGTTGCCTCCATCATTTTGCTCGCATCTTCGTCCGGGCAGCGGACGGGGGACGCCTCGATTTGTTCAAGTGTGAGCTTACTCACATCCGGTTTCGGACAATCGATTTCCCCGACGGAAGCGACCCATGATAAAAATTCTGTTCCCGCGACAACCTTGAGGAACGCTTTCGCGACGGCGCCTGCGGCAACGCGACCTATGGTCTCGCGGGCAGAACTTCTGCCGCCGCCGCGATAATCGCGGAAACCGTACTTGAGATCGTAGCAGAGGTCTGCATGACCCGGTCTGTACCACTTGGCAATGTCGGCGTAGTCATTACTGTGCTGGTCTTCGTTCATCACGACGAAGGAAATGGGCGTACCGGTCGTCTTTCCTTCGAAAACTCCGGAAAGGATTTTTACCGTATCTTTTTCGTTACGGGCGGTCGTGACTTTGCCTTGGCCCGGGCGCCTGCGGTTCAGCTCGGCCTGGATCATCTCTTCGGAGATCGGGAGACCGGCGGGGCATCCGTCGAGGACTGCTCCAACAGCAGGACCATGGGATTCACCCCATGTAGTGACAGAAAAAATCTTTCCAAATGAGCTTGACATGTGACCAAATATAGATACTAGTCCAAAAAAACTTTTTTTTAAGAAAAAATTTTGCTTACTTGGGAAAAAGTTTACTATCTTTTACAATATCTATAGGAGTCTATTGTGTCCAAATTTGGAATTGTCGTTACATTTTTGATTCTTGTGCTTTCACTCCATGTGCAAGCGCAGTCTCAAAATAATTTTGCCGGCATTCCGTTTGGCTCCTCCCGTGAAACAGTCATTGAAGAAATGATGAAAAAGGGCTACGAACCCTATGGCCAGACAGGCATTGGCGAACGCGTGGTTATTCCCGTTTATATGTTCGGTGAACTGCCGGTCCAGGTCGATTTCATTTTCAACAAGAACGACAAGTTCTATGCGTTTGAAATTCGTACGGGTCGGGTTGAACGAGCTCGTTTGAGCAAAACCTTTGAAGCTGTCGCCTATATGTCCGATCAGTTTACGCTCAAGTATGGCAAGGCTTCGGGCGCTCCGGCGATTAGTGAACTGTCTAGCCTCAAGGAAAACGTGCATAATCTGTACCAGGAATGGTTCTCGGTGAAGGCTCTTGATGCTTACACCGCCGTCATCCAGAAGGGTAACCGCTATTATGCCGTGGGTTCAGTGACGCATCGACAGCTTGCAACGGAAGCTGAAAATAGCAAGCGTGTCCGTGAAAAGGCTTCTTCGGAAGTGCCGGCATTTTAATTTTCCAGAAATATTGAAAACTTAAAATCGACCCGAACGGGTCTTTTTTTTTATCTATTCCTTTAGAGCGAAAAATATTTTCATCAATGCATTGACAAAATTTAAAATTATTATATATTTGTAATCGTTACAAAATTATGTACAAAATTTTATCACGATTTTCTACATCAAATTCCGCGATGCGGAAAAGGAGTCAAAAATGAAGGTCTGGGTTTGCAAAGTTTGCGGTTATGTCCATATGGGTCCGGAAGCGCCGGATGAATGCCCGCAGTGCCACGCTCCGAAGAGCAAGTTCTTCGAAAAGGTCGAAACACCTGCCGCAGGCAAGATTGTTTGGGCTGACGAGCACAAGATCGGTGTTGCTCAGGGGCTCGATGCCGAAGTGGTGCAGGGACTCCGCGAGAATTTTGCGGGAGAATGTACCGAAGTGGGGATGTACTTGGCCATGAGCCGCCAGGCTGATCGCGAAGGATTCCCGGAAGTGGCTGAAGCCTACAAGCGCATCGCTTTCGAAGAAGCGGAACACGCTGCCAAGTTCGCTGAACTCTTGGGTGAAGTCGTCTATGCCGATACCAAGAAGAACTTGGAACTCCGCGTGGCTGCCGAAGCTGGTGCTACCGAAGGCAAGCTCGCTTTGGCCAAGCGTGCAAAGGAACTCGGCTACGATGCAATCCATGACACGGTGCATGAAATGTGCAAGGACGAAGCACGCCATGGAGGCGCTTTCCAGGGCTTGCTCGGCCGTTATTTTAAGTAAATCTAAAAGGGCGGTTCTTGGAGGGACCGCCTTTTTGGTGTTCCTTTTGGAGTGTTTGATTTAAAGGAGTGTGATGATGCAGGAGACGGCTAGCATACTCAAAGGTCATGGCATTCGGCCTTCGTTGCAGAGGGTCTGTGTCTATCGGTATTTGCGGGGTGTCAAGACTCATCCGACGGTCGATGAAATTTACACGGCGCTTTTGCCCGAATACCCGTCGCTTTCGCGCACGACGATTTATAACACGCTAGAATTGCTGCTTGCAAATGGTTTGGCGATTTCGCTGGATTTTGGCGACGGCTTTCTGCGCTACGATGCGGACTGCACACCGCATAGCCATTTCAAGTGCAATGGCTGTGGCAAGGTCTTCGACGTGATGCTCCCGCCGCCGGATTGTTCGCGAATGATTCCCGCCGGATTTACTTTGTATGGAACATCGCTTTATATGTTCGGGCTGTGTGACAAGTGCGCTGGTAAAGGCGCCTGTTAATCCTTCAGCTTGTCGAGCGCTTCGTTCGGGCCGATAAGGAACAGCACGTCGTCTTCTTGCAAGATGACATCTGCGATGTTACCGATCTTGGGCGTAGGTTCTTGCGGGTCGCGGATGGCGATAACCTGTACGCCGTACTTGTGCGTAAGCGACAGCGCTTTCAACGTCTTTCCGATGAAAATCTTGGGGCAGACAAGTTCCACGATGGAGTAACCTTCCATGAACGGGAGGAAATCGACCATGTTCGGGCGGTTGAGGCGTTCGGCGAGGCTTATGGCGGCATCGCGTTCCGGGTGGAAAATGTCCGTGACGCCGAGCTTTTCCAGGATGCTCGTGTGTGCTGCGCTGCTCGACTTCGCGATAATGTGCTTGACACCTAGCTCCTTCAAGTTGAGGATCGTAAGGAGCGAAGCTTCGAGGTCTTGGCCGATGCAGACGATAACGCTATCCGCCTTGGTGAGGGACGGAATGGAGGCGAGCTGCTTCTTGCGGGTGCTGTCGGCGACGACGGCTTGCGAGACCATGCTGGAAATGTCCTGAATCTTTTCGGGATGCGAGTCGATGACCATGATGTCATGACCCAGTGACGTCAAGTGACGGGCAAGGTAGTTTGCCGAATTCCCAAGACCGATGATAACGAATTGTCTAGAAGCCATGCGGTAAATATAGAACTTAGAGCTTAGAGCTTAGAACTTAGTATTTGGAAAATAGAGTGAAAAAAAATGGATTTTGATGTGTTTTATCTAAGTTCTACCGACTAAGTTCTGCCAACTGCGCCCGATAGGGCGCGCTACCCTACCATTATATCTTCTTCGGCGTACCAGGCGGTGTCCTGGAGCTTGCCCGCAACGGCGGAAATCAAGAACAACGGACCCATGCGCCCGATGAACATCACGCAGCAAATGACGATTTTTCCGATAAGCGTAAGTTCGCCCGTGAGTCCCATGGAGAGCCCACATGTGGCGTAGGCGCTCACGACTTCAAAAAGAATTTCGAGGAATGGCCCGCTGTCGGCAGTATATCTTGTGCCGGACGGAATTTCGGTGCAAAGTAGAATGAGCGTTGCTGTTCCAATCACGACGATGGCGACAACGAAAATTCGAATCGCCTTGTCGATGGTGTTGTTCGGGATGGTGCGTCCGAGAACCTGGGTCTTTTCCCTGCCGAGGAGCCTGTTGATGCCGAGCAGTCCGATGACAGCGGCTGTCGTGACCTTGATGCCGCCACCACAGCTGCCGGGGTTTGCCCCAATGAACATGATGATGATGAAGAAGAATAGCGAGGCTTGCGTGAGATCGGGGATGTTGACGGAATTGAGTCCTGCCGTACGGCTGGTAAATGCCATGAACGTTACGGATTGCGCGTTCTCGCCGAAGGTGTGCCCGCTAAAAAGGTTGCTCCATTCGGTGAATGTGAATACGCCTATGCTCACGGCGATGATGATAAATGTGCCGTACGTCGCGATGCGCGTGTGCAACGAAAGACGGCGGACTTCTTTGTGTTTAAAATCGAAGAGGTAGCGGAGTTCAGCAATGGCGAGGAATCCAAAGCCGCCTGCTAGCACGAGAATGCAGGTGGTGATGTTCATGATGGGATTGTACTGGAAACCTTCGAGCGAATCGGGGAACAACGTAAATCCTACACCGCAAAAGGAGCTGACCGCTTGGAAGAGGGAACAGAAAACGCGGTCGTAGAGTTCCATCGATTCAAACTGCGTAAAGTAGACGATGCCGCCGATCAGTTCCAGTACAAAGGTAAAGGGAATTACGGCCTTGAGTATGCGCCCTGCGTCGATGCTCCCTTCTTGCGTGAATTCGGAAAGGAACACGGACTGGTGGCTAAATCCCGGATGCATGCCGGCAAGCAAGATTAGCGTCGTGGATGCCGTCATGATGCCAAGCCCGCCCAGCTGCATCAAGACTACGAGGATCCACAGCCCGGTATGTGTGAACGTGGATGGAATATCGATGACGGAAAGCCCGGTGACGCAGACTGCGGATACTGCCGTAAAAAAAGCTTCGATTAAGCTGATGGGGCGGCTTGCCGCCTGCGGAATGCTGAGGAGCGCTGTGCCGATGGCGATGAGCAGGAGGTAAGCGAGTACCACCAGCATGATGGGGTTCGCCTGGGTCTTCGTCTTGAAAACGTTCTCGGACAGGGAATCCGCGAACATCTGGTACTTTGAACGTAACATAAGAACGAATTTAGTAAAGTTGAGAGGGCTAATCCCCTGCGGAAAGGAAAAGGACCTCGCGCAAGCGAGGTCCTTTGAGTTAGGAGGAAAATTCGTGTTTTTAGTTCTGGACGCAGCGCACGCTGAAGCGCTTGGTCTTGCTATCCACCTGGAAGAACTTCTGTTCTTTTTCTCCGGCGTATTCGGGATCTTTTTCCACAATGATGACAGTGTAAGAACTGCCTGTGTTTGTATCAAAATTCTTGTCGCCGGACTGCGGTGTGGCGGATGTCCAATGGAAGCCCATGTCACCGAGGAAGTCGCAGGTGCCGTCCTTGCAGCGGCCGCTGTAGCTCCACGGGACGGATTCGTCGTTGAGAGCAGCTTGGGCTTCTTCTCTAGTGGGGAGGTGCCAACCGAGCGGGCATGCCTTCTGTGCGGCGTTAAAGGTGTAGAGCCTTCCGTGGGTTGCGCAGTTTTCGTTCTTTTCGTTAAAGCATTCGCTGTTGGCGATTTCGTAGTTCATGTCCTGCGCCATCCAGAGCTTGCCGCCAATCTGAATCAGCGTGTAAGTCTTGTTGTCGCGCATGTCGGTCATCGACATGCCGTTGATGGTCGGAGCCTTGTTCTCGGGTTCGTCGATGGGGGTACCGCCTTCAGAGGATGAAGATTTCGGACGAGCCTTGGATGAAGACGAACGCGGTTTGACAGTCGCTTCGCAACCGGTGTTCCAGCAGAACATTTTCTCTTCGACCGTATTGGGATAATCAACTCCCGGTGCCGGAATATTGATGATTTCCTGCTTGCGGATCGTGTCAATCTTATTGATAATTACTGAAGAAGAAGAAACAGTGCTGCCGTTCTTGGGGTTGCTTGAAGAAACGCCCGGCCAAATGAATGACGAGGAAGATATACTAGCATCTGCAGGTGGCGCGAGTGGGCTCGGGTCATCGGAACAACCAAAGAAGAGGGTGGTCAGCCCTACAAAACTTAGAAAAAGTATTTTTTTCATCATGAATACAAATATAGTTTACAAAAATGAATTGCTGTAGCAAAAACTTTTTTACTATCTTTGGAATCACTATGAGCAATGTTGAAATTTTCGACACCACCTTCGCCATGACCATCCTTGTGATTATGGCTCTCTGCATTCCGACGGTTCTCCTTATCGCTAACTGGGTGCTTCATCCGGGCAAGATTAAGCATACCATTATCAAAGGTTCGGCTTACGAATGTGGTCTCGCTCACGTTTCCGGTACGGCTAACGAACGTTACCCGGTGAAATATTACATGGTGGCCATGCTCTTCCTGGTGTTCGACCTCGAAGTCGCCTTTATCTATCCCTGGACCATCCAGTTTCTCGCTGGTGGCTGGGAATTGCTGTTCATCCTCCTCGGCTTCCTTCTTATTCTCGAAGCGGGTTATATCTATCTGTTGAAGAAGGGCGTGTTGGACTGGAATAGCGTTAAGGATTAATCCTTAAATCGATGATTATTCTATCTCAAAATGGCGGATGCAGGCTTTCGGGTTTGCATCCGCTTTTTTTGTCCTCTAACCCCTAGCCGTTGCGTGCTAGAACTGTGACTGGATCCGTCGGCTTTGCCTCTGGATGACGTTCCTAACCCCTAAAACCTAATACCTAACAACTAGAACGCGTCGCGGACGTACATTGTCATGCCGACGCTCTTGAAATCCACCCATGAAAGTTCGCAGCGTGCGTACAGGTTTTCCTTCTTGTTAAGGGCGAACCGCCCCCCGAAGCCTAGACTCCTGTGCCACTTGTTGCGCATGAGGTCGCTAAAGTAATCGCCTGTTTTTCCGCCTTCAAAGAAGATGTCCCCGGCTAGGCGCCAAAACAGCTTTTTGCGGAATTCCACTTGCAAGAACATGGCTTGGTTCCCGTAAAAGTAGTTCTTCTCGACGCCTCGGTAGCGTTTGAGTCCGTCTGTCCCGGCGAGCTTGTCGAAAGGGGCGTCTCCATCTACACGTTGCCAGAGAAAGCCTACGGCCATGGATGTGTTCCAGATAAATTCACTGTATCCGCGGATATCGAGTTCCTGGTGTGTGTAGTTGTAGTTACCCATACCTTTGTTATAAAAGTAATGTCCCCATTGGACCAGGTACCCATGTCGGGCCCAGTTCGTATTGTCGCGGGTGTCAAGAGACATGTGGTAGCCGATACCGTTTCGCCAGCCATCGGTGTTTTCGGGTTCCTCGATGGATCCGTGATAATGGTAATTGTTGAACTCGACGTTCGTGTGGTTTATGTCGAGGAATATGCCGTACTTGAAGTCGGGAAGCCACTGTCTTGTTCCAAAGTTCACTTCGGTGAGCATTTGGATGTAGAAAGTCTCTCGGTCGAATTTGCGGAAATCGTCGATGTCGGGATTGTTTTTTTGACCGAAGTAATTGCCGACCCAGTCTTCGTAATGGATGTCCAAGTGTCCCGAAATGCGATCGTCCAGGAAATGGAATTTGGGCGAGACTGAGCCCGTCACTTGCTTGCGCGAGGTCCCGTAGAACGATAGGTCTAGTTCGGAGGCGTTTCCTCCTTGGATCGAGGGCTTGAAGAAGATGATCGCCATGGCGCCAAATTGATATTGGGTCTCTTCGGTGTAGCCTAGCACGGGAACGACCGAGATACGCTGAAAATCCTCGCTGGATTCTTGTGCAGGGGCCTTCATCGGCAATAGGGAGCCGATCGACAAAGAGATAATAAATGTTCTGACTAGGGCTTTCACGAGATTGAAATTTAGAAATAATGTCGCTTTTTTACGATAACGACTGGACATATACGATTTATAGAAATGCAGAACTCCATTCACATTTTGTTAACGAATAATTTGGAGGTGTTGGGTTAAAATGGAAAAATGTCGAATATATTCTAAATGGGTGTTAAGAGGAATGTTGGTAAAGGAGTGAACAATGAATAAGGTTGTTGGAGTTGCCCTTGTTTTGGGGATGTTTTCGGTGGTTTCTGCACAGATTCCGCTAAATTTCAATGTCGAAAACCGTGGTAAGGATTTGGGAGCCAAGGCTGGAGAGCTCAAAACCAATAAAAAGTTGCCCAATCCGTTTGAATTCCATGACGGCTCGAAGGTCACCAAGTACGATGACTGGAGCAAGCGCCGTAACGAAATCAAGGCGGATATCGAGAAGTACGAGATCGGCGACAAGCCTATCCCGGCGGATGTGAGCGCCACCTACAGCGGCGGTACTCTTACGGTGACGGTCAAGGAAGGCGGCAAGACCGCGACGATTACTTCCAAGTTTAGCATCCCGTCGGGCGCGGGCCCGCATCCGATTATCATCGGCATGAATAGCGGCACGGGTTCGCTTTCGTCCAGCATATTCAGTGGCTTTGTCCAGGTGCCCTTCAGTCATGACCAGGTGGCGAAATACTCCATGAACGGCCAGAAGGACACGAACGTGGGTTTCTACAAGTTCTACGGCAACAAGAACCAGAACGGCGACTATTCCGCATGGTCGTGGGGCGTGAGCCGCCTGATTGACGGCCTTGCGCTGATTGCCAAGGACCACAATCTCGATATGAGCAAGATTGCGGTGACGGGCTGCTCCTATGCGGGCAAGATGGCCCTCTTTGCGGGCGCCTTCGACGAACGCGTGACGCTCACCATCGCCCAGGAATCGGGTGGCGGCGGCATCAACTCTTGGCGTACCTCCGATGATTTTGCCAAGCGCGGTACGAATATCGAGAAAATCGACAACACGAACTATAGCTGGTTCATGCAGAGCTTGCAGCGTCAGGACCCTTACAAGCTCCCGCACGACCACCACGAACTCATCGCCATGATTGCGCCGCGTGCGGTAATCGCGCTCGGTAACCCCGGCTACGAATGGCTGGGCGACGAATCGGGTTACAAGTCCGTGATGGCGGCGACCGAAGTGTGGAAGGCCATGGGAATCGAGGACCGTATCGGTTTCGATTTTACCGGGGGTCATGAGCATTGTCAAGCGGCATCGAGCCAGACCAAGTCAGTGACTGCGTTTGTGGACAAGTTCCTGCGCAACAAGAATGCGAATACCGATATCCATGTGAAGCCCACGAACGGCAAGGGATTCAAGATAGACAACTATGGCGACTGGATCGATTGGAAAACGCCGGACCTCCCGTATTCCGCTTCGAGTCCCGATACGGCCAAGAAGGATACGATGGTTACCGATACCTCGAAGAAAGACTCTGTTGTTAAAGGAGATTCGACAACATATTGTGGCGATATGCGTTTGGCGAAGCCCAGTGTTGGTGTACGTATGGTCCAAGGCCGTCTGGAAGTTTCCGGGGCTCCGTCAGATTCTCGTGTGAAGCTCTATGATGTTAACGGTATGCTGGTTGGAAAACTTGATGCCACGGGTGGTATCCTTCCGGAGAGGGCAAAGGGCAGGCTCCTTGCCGTTGTCGAGAACCCTGCGGGAATGCGGCTTGTAACCAAAGTAATCAATAACGTCGGATTCTAGCGAAAGGCTGTTTACCTGTCAAGATGCCGTGCAGAAACGCACGGCATTTGTTGTATCTGCTTTGCAGAAGCTAAATTTATAGGCGTATGCCCATATTATCTGCTCAGAATATTTTGTTGCGTTTCGGCGGTCCGCCGCTTTTGGACAATGTCTCGTTCGATATCGAAGCGGGAGACCGGATTTGCCTTGTTGGCCGTAACGGCGAAGGCAAGAGTACGCTTTTGAAGGTGCTGACCGGCGAAATGGAGACGAATTCCGGCGAAATCGTAAAGAAGGCGGGGCTCAAAGTGGCTCGCATGATCCAGGAAATCCCGGCGCATCTCGATGGGACGGTGCGCGATATCGTTATGGGCCGCGTGTCCGTGGTGAGTGGCGGTTCCGTGATTTCGCAAAAGATTCTGGACGATGGCGCGCACAACGCGACTGCCGAGGCTATTCTCGGGAAGACCGGTATCGATGCGGATGCGCCTTACGACAGCTTGAGCGGAGGCCAGAAGCGCCGTGTGCTTTTTGCGCGTGCCGTTGCCGAAGACCCGGATTTGCTCTTGCTAGACGAGCCGACGAACCATCTCGATATTCCCGCCATCCAGTGGCTGGAAGGGATTGTGACGCGACTTTCTTGCGCGGTGATGTTCGTGAGTCATGACCGTGCGTTTGTCCGCCGTACGGCGACACGCATTTTTGAACTCGACCGCGGGCGCGTGCGCAGTTGGGATTTCCCGTACGACAAGTTCGTGCAGTTCAGGGACCAGGCGCTTGCCGAAGAGGAAAAGGCGAACGCACTTTTCGATAAGAAATTGGCCGAAGAGGAAGTGTGGATCCGCAAGGGCATCCAGGCCCGCCGTACGCGCAACGAGGGGCGAGTCCGCGCGCTTATCAAGATGCGCGAAGAACGCGCGGCCCGCCGCTCCCGTACTGGGAACGTGAACATGCAGATTACGGAAGCCGACCGTTCCGGCCGCCTCGTTGCGCGCCTCAAGAACGTGAGCTATTCTTATGACGGAAGCCCTCTCATTAGCGACCTCTCGACCGAAATCAGCCGTGGAGACCGCATCGGTATCGTGGGGCCGAACGGCTCCGGGAAGACAACGCTACTCCGCCTTATTCTTGGCGAATTGCATCCGGAATCAGGTGAAGTCCGCCTGGGCAGTAACCTGCACATCGCCTATTTCGACCAGATGCGCACCCGCCTTCGCGAAGACAAGTCGCTCATCGAGAATATTGGTGACGGACAAGCTTACATTACTTTGAACGGCGTTAAACGCCATGTGTTAAGTTATCTACAAGATTTCTTGTTTTCCGCCGATCGTGCCCGTGGGCCGATTAGCGCGCTGTCGGGCGGTGAACGCAACCGTCTTTTGCTCGCATGCCTCTTTAGCCACCCGAGCAACGTCTTGGTGCTTGACGAACCGACGAACGATTTGGACATGGAAACGCTAGACCTTCTGGCGGAACTTTTGGCCGATTACAACGGCACCGTCCTGACGGTCAGTCATGACCGTGCCTTCCTCGATTCCGTGGCGACAGGCATCCTCGCCATCGAAGAGGACGGGCACGTGTTCGAAGCTGTTGGAGGCTACTCCGATTACGAGGCGAACAAGAAGCTCCGCGACAAGGAAGCCGCCAATGCGGTCCGCATTGCCGCCGAAAAAGAAGCCGAAAGGCAAGCTCGCTCAAACTTAGCCGCAGGCGTATCCCCGGCCCAGGCGTCAACGAAAAAGAAAAAGCGCAGCTACAACGAGGAACGCGAATACTCGACTCTCCCGGAAAAAATCGAAAAGCTTGAGAAGGAAATCGCCGATTACCAGCTGGAACTTTCAAAACCGGAAGTCTATACGAACGCGGTGCTCATCGTCGAATTGCAAAAAAAGATAGCGGATAACGAAATCTTGCTTGAACAGGCTTACGAGCGCTTTGAAATTTTGGATAATTTAGGCTGATTTTTTTTCTATCCCTGGTGACATTTTCATAAGGATAATATAGATTTATCCTGATGGGTATTGGTGTTAACTTGAGAGGAGTTTGAAAAATGAAATCGTTAAATTTGTCAATAATGATGGTGTTGGCCGGCGTTACGATGGGTTTCGCCGGTACGACTGTTTGGAGTTTTGATAAGCCAAGAGGCAACGACATGCAACCGGCTTATTGGTATAGCTATGCACAGCCACAGCCGAATACTAAAGGGGAGCTAACTGATACCCAGGAGGGTTATAAGCAGTTCGATGTGGCGTTGGATCTCAATTCGCAAGATTACAGTGTCGCTGGCTTTGGCTTTGCATGGAAATCCGCTAATAACGAAGATGTTCCCGTGGACCTGTCGGCACATCCTGGACTTTGCCTGACGTACAAGGCTGACCGCCCTTTCCGTGTGGACTTCAAGCAATCTACGATTACAGATTACAATTTTTACGGTGTGGTTCTCCCGGCAACGAGTGAATTTACAGCGAAGTACATCGACTTCAAGAATGTCGCGCAGGAAGAAGGTTGGGGGACTAAGGTTGATTTTGACTTGACGAAGCAGCTTACTATCCAGATCAACTACAAGGCGGGTATTGCACAAAGTCTTGAATCCAGCGATGCTGATCGTAACAAGAATGTCATCACGATAGGCGCTGTTTCTCTTGGCGAGTGCGAAACGATTGAAGAACCGGGCCTCAAGGTTCTTGAACCGTATGACAAGGTTCAGACCGTGACCATGAAGGAAACGGATACCTTGAAACTTCCTCTTTCGAAAATATTTGCTGCGGATGAAGGCGCCGATATCACGATTGCGACGTCCATGCCGGCAAACCTGTTGACGATGATCAAGCCTACGGGTGCGCCGACCTTGAAAGATGAACTCGTCTTTGTGGCAAGGAATGTCGACAAGGATACGTCCTTGTCGCTAGCTGTTGTTGCCTTGATGGGTGGAAATTCGGTAAAGACCCAGTTCAATATCACGATTACTAATGTCGCCGATGGTCCGGTTTGCCCGGGCGACCCGAGCTGTCCGGATGATCCGCCTTCCGAAAACCATCCGACAAAGGTGCTCGATCCATACAATGCTGCATCTGTCGTGTTGGATACAATGCTTGAAGCGGATACATTGAAGATTCCGCTTGGAAATTTATTTGCTGACGAAGACAATGACAGCCTTACTTTTGTGATCGATATGTCGCCGAATCAGATGAAAGTCTTGACGGAACTCGACAAGGCGACCTTGAAGGATACCGTTAAAATTATTCCTTCCGGAGTCAAAAAGGATACGGTCATTGGCCTTGTCGTCTATGCAACGGATAGAAAGTCGGACTTTGTCCAAGTGATCTTTATCGTGCCCATCAAGGATTCAAATACACCTCCGGTCGCGGCTGACACTTCGTATGTCGTGAATGAAGATGAATCGTTGATAGTCCCGTTTGTCCGAGGTCTTCAGACCGTCGGTAGTGACCGGGATGGGGATGATTTCTTGGTAGTCCTTATCGATTCCACCAAGCATGGCGCTTTGAGCGAGTTCTCTCAGTTGGGTTCGTTTGTCTATACGCCGAAAAAGAATTTCTATGGCGATGACACGCTTACCTATGTGCTTGTGGAAACTGCAAATCATGAAATGCTCAGTAACAAGGGAACCGTGGTTATTCATGTGAAGCCGGTCAACGATGTCCCGAGTGTTACCGTCGTGGATAGCACATTCTTGAAGGAAAAGCGTTCGTATGATATGAATTTTGAGATGACCCCGGCCCCGCAAATCAAGATTCCGAAGGGAGCCCTGGTCTTTAGCGATATTGAAGTTTCCGAAGGTACGCAGAAGTTTACTTATAAGGCGAAAGGAACCAAGATTGAAGCCAAAGTTGATAGCGTGAATGCTGACTATTACTTTGTATCTCTGAAGTCGGTGCAGGATTCTAGCGGAGCTGCGACTGTATTCTTCTATGCGACGGATGGTACGGATTCTGTTGGCGTGAATATTCCTGTTAATATCCTTGCGCCTAAGGATGTCGCTCAAGTCGAGAAGGATGAATACACTGTTTTTAACGACACGACTCTTGTGGTGGATGCCAAGAAGGGTGTCCTTGCCAATGACACTTATCCGGAAGGTGTAACGAGCGGAATGGAAGCTGTACTTGCCCAGGCGGTTAATTATGGTACGCTTACGCTCAACAAGGACGGAAGCTTTACGTATAAACCGCAAGCGGGCTTTGAAGGCGTTGCTTACTTTGGTTACTTTGCCGTTATTGGCGGGACAAAATCCAAGGCGGCCATTGTGACAATCTCTGTCGAAAAGCGCAATTCGCTCCCGACTGTCGTCGTAAAGCCGGAAACGCTCGATACGACCGTAACGGAAGATTTCCAAACTTCCAAAGCCTTGAAGTACACGAAGTCCGTGGTGGCGTCCTGGTTCAAGGATCCCGAGGGAGATTCGTTGACATTCTCTGCAAAGAGCAAGGATGGAAAGCTCAAGGTCGAAATTACGAACAGCGGAGTTCTCGAAATTAATTCTGTCCCAGATTCTTGCGGCAAGGCTTATGTGGTTGTGACTGCGACGGACAAGAAATCAGGATCCAAGAGTTTTGAATTCTGCGTGAATATTACTCCGGTGAACGACAAGCCTATACTTCGCCATGCCGATACCATGTATGTAGCTTCGAATTCTGACTGGACGGTCAAATGGAAGCTTGATACGCTTGTTACGGATGTCGATGGTGATAAACTGACCTTCTCGCCAAACGAAACGAGCGCTTTGTCAAAGTACGTGACAATATCCATGGATGGTTCTGTCCTTACGGTGAAGGCAGTCAGTGGTGTTTCGTTCAAGGATGGACAGCTGATCGCCGTTGGTGTGACTGCGACCGATCCGGATAAAGCCAAGGTGACAATTCCGCTGTATGTAATTATTGGTCAACGTCCTGGTCTGCATAGGCAGCTTGTTCAGCCAAAGAATACTTGGCAGAATGCAGTGATGGCAAAACGCGGTAGTGTTGCTATTATGGATATGCAGGGTCGCATGGTTTGGAATGCGAAGCTCCCGGTGAACCCGGCTGAAGTCAAAAACGCTTCTGCCCAGGTGCAGGGCCGCAAGATCCTCCGCGTCAACAACCAGACATGGACGATTAAATAGTAGGCGGTAGACGGTAGGAAGTAGGCAGTTTTACGCTCTTGTTGTTGAACCCGTCTTCCTGAGCGGTCATGGACCGCGAAAAATCCAGTGAAGTTCAAAAAGAAAGACTCCGCGATGCGGAGCCTTTCTTTTATTACAAGTGTATTTCAGCAGATAGGCCCGAAGGGCCCCTGTCTACTTCTTACTGCCTACTTGACCAATTCTTCTGTGTCGAGTGCGATGAGGAGTTCTTCGTTTGTTGCAACGACGATTGCCTTCGGCGTGCCGTCCTTCGTGATGAGGTGGTTGGATTCCTTGCCGCTCTTGAGATTGCGTTCTTCATCGACCTGGTAGCCGAGGAGCTTCAGGTTGTCGAGAGCCTGCTTGCGGACGTAGAAGCTGTTTTCGCCGATGCCGCCCGTGAAGACGATAGCGTCAATGCGCGGGAGAGCCATGGCGAGGCCGCCGATTTCGCGGGTGAGGCGGTAGCAGAAAACGTCAAGGGCGATTTGGGCGCGCTTGTTGCCTTCGCTTGCAGCCTGCGTCAAGGTGCGCATGTCGTTAGAAAGTCCAGAGAGGCCGAGCAAGCCGGATTCCTTGTTCACGAGGTGGTCGAGCTTGTCGATGGTGCCGTATTCTTCGCCGTACTTCTTTGCGATGTAGAAGAGGATGGCCGGGTCGAGGCTACCGGAGCGGGTGCCCATGATGAGGCCTTCGAGCGGTGTGAAGCCCATCGTTGTATCGACGCACTGGCCGTTCAAAATAGCGGAGCAGCTGGAACCGTTGCCGAGGTGTGCCGTGATGAGGCAGGTTTCTTCGGGCTTGGTGCCGAGAACCTTGCAAGCTTCGGCTGTCACGAAGCGGTGGCTCGTGCCGTGTGCACCGTAACGGCGGATACCGTCTTTTTCGTAGAACTTGTACGGGATACCGTAGAGGTATGCCTTTTGCGGCATGGTCTGGTGGAATGCCGTATCGAACACGGCGACCTGCGGGAGGCCCGGGAAGAACTTCGTGGCGCATTCCATGCCGGTGGCGTGTGCCGGTTCGTGGAGCGGTGCAAACAGCGTGATGCTGCGGATGTAGTCGATGACTTCCTGCGAGACTTTTTCGCTCTTGATGTACTTGCCGCCATGCACGACGCGGTGGCCGATGGCTTCGATCGTGCCGGTGAGCTTCTGGGCGTCGAGGAATTTCTTGACCTGGTCGACGGCTTCGGCATGCGTGGGGCAGTCGAAGTTGAAGTCAATCTTGCCTTCGGGACCTTTTGCTTTGGTGTGACCGTTCACGCCGATGTTTTCGACGAGGCCGCTAGCGATGGATTCCTTGGTCTTTGTATCGATGACAGCGAACTTCACAGAGGAGCTGCCGCAGTTGAGAACGAGTACGCGCATGGTTTTATCAGTGGTTAGTGGTTAGTGTTTAGTAGGCAGTAGACAGTAGGATGTCGGAAGGGTTGCTTCAGATTTGCATTTGCTGATGGATTTTGTGCTTCTATATAACCCTAAAACCTAATACCTAAAACCTAATACCTGTTTTTTTAAATAATAGGAATTTTGGCGCAGTGTGGTGAGCGGAAAATTCTAAATTCACGTTGATGCTTAATAAAATTAAAGATTTTGATAACCGCGTTTCGGTGTATTGGACGAATCGGCATTTTTCCGCGAAGACGACGAAGTTCCTCAAATTTTACGTGCGCCTCGGTGATGGCTATATTTGGGCTTTGTTCATTGCATTTTTGATTTGGAGGACAGGCTGGGAGAACTTTTTGCCGATTCTTTGGCAGGCTCTTGTTTCGCTTGCGATGAGCCTTGTGATTTACGAAGGTGTCAAGCTTGGCTCCAAGCGTCCGCGCCCGTTTGCCGCGAATCCGCAAATCAAGGCCGAAGTTCCACCGCTCGACAAGTACAGCTTTCCGTCGGGACATACGATGAACAATTTGGCGGTGGCGAGTACGGTGTTCTATTGTGTGCCGCAGTATGGTTGGGTCATGATGCTGTTGCCGCTCACGTGGGGACTTTTGCGCGTGTACTTTGGCGTGCACTGGCTTACGGATGTGCTGTGCGGCTTCGCTCTTGGAATTTTGAGCTTTGCCGTCGGGCATGTTTTGTGGATCCCCATTTCCGCTGCAATTGGCACTTGATTTTTTATGCAGGGAGTGTTGCGACATGTCTTCGGTCATCCTTGATGCTGTCATCCTCGCAAAGCGAGGATCCATACAGTTTTAATTGAGTTTACAAGATGTATGGATTGGCACAAGACCGCTCCCTTTTGCCTCGGTTCAAAGAATATCCAAGTGTATTTAGAATTGTATGGATTTCCTCCCAAATGTAGATACGAGAAATTATGGTTCCCCTCACTTCGTTCGAGGATGACCGTGGGCGCAATGCTCGCCTTAACGGGAGTCTCCTTCGGAGAATGACTAACAACTAATAACTATTGACTTATGACTAACGATTTTGTACAACTTTCAGACTTTTTTGCCCAGGCTGACTGGAACTCCAGAATTTATCTATTGTTGCGCCATGCCGAACGCAACCACATCACGCCCGGCGACAAGGATTTTGGGGCTCATGTCGGGCTTACGGAGCGTGGGCGCCACCAGGCGGTATTGCTAGGGAAAATGGTTCCTGCGTTTGGCGATGCGGTGTATTTTTCGAGTCCGGTCGGGCGTTGCATGGAAACCGCGAAGTGCATTGGCGAAGGCCGCAAGCTCGCGGGCTATGTGGATCAAGGAGCTGCAAGCGCTGCAAAAGTGATGCCGCTTGACGCTCTCGGTGATTTCTTTGTTCGTGATGTACCTGCTTACGAGCAGACGTTGAGAGAAGGCTTTTACGAAGGCATTTGCAAGTGGCTTGAAGCGGGCTATCACGATGCGTTTTTCCCGTTGCACGAACGAGCCGAACAGATGCGTGAAATGATGTTTACAAAAGGCAATTCCCGCTTCAATATCTTCGTGACTCATGATGCGTGGGTTGTACCGTGCCTTTCGCATTTTTGCAATATGAAGTTCACGCCGAAATGTTGGATGAACTTCTTGACGGGGCTTGCTTTTGAGGTGCCCGAAAAAGGCAATGTGAAAGTAACTCCCGTGACCACCATGGAAACTGGCTGGCTGCTATTTAGATGAGAGAACGAACCTGCGGTCCTACAGACGAAAGACGAAAGAAATTTTTTATTAAATAATCTCTAGTCTCTAGTCTGAGAGCGAAGCGTTCTCTCGTCTAAAAAAATATACATTAACGGTATGATGCAGTCGAATTGTTATCGCCGTATTTTTGTACTTGGTTCCGGTTTCAGCAAATCTTTCTCGCCGCAGATGCCCACGCTCCGCGACTTGAACGAACTTATCCCTTTTGGAATCCCGGATGAGTTTCCGCATTTTCGCGATTACTGCAAGCGCTTTTTGACGCTCTGCAACGGTGACAGCGATTACCTTGGTATCGAACCTTTGGCGACATCGATTCTTTCGGCGCAGATTTTTCCGGGTGAACGCGAGCGCCTTTATCACGCATCGCTCCGCTTTGAACTTTTACGCTTTATCGCAAGCGTCATCCGTCGCGATAACGATGTGCTTGATGAAACTGCCGCCGCGATTCTCAAACAGTTCCTCGTTTCGTGTGAAAACGATTCGACGGCAGGTTCTCGCGAAACGCTTTTGCTTTCGTTTAATTATGACACGCTGATTGAAACGGCAATTGCAAATGACAAGGAACTTTGCGAACAAGTTTCTGTTGATTACGGCGTGAAAATCGACCCTGCCGACCGCTCCGCAAAACGCGGAAAGAAAACTCGGACAATCGATCTTCTCAAATTGCACGGCTCGCTCAACTGGTTCCCCGTCAAGGGCGCAAGCGACGAACTCGACCTCAAAAACGTCTGCGAGGTCGAGCCGCAAGACCGCAGTTTCCCCATCTACTGCGAAGACACTCCGATATTCATCCCTATGGCGCATGCGAAGGAATCGTTCTTGCGCGGGAGCCTTTTCAACTTGCTGTGGTCTAAGGCGGATTACTACCTGAAAAATGCCGAAGAGATTTACTTTATCGGTTACGGTTTCCCGAAAACGGATATCAATAATCTAGAATTCCTGTTGCGCCACCGCGACCGCTTCAAGAAAGTGGTCATCTTTGAACACGATGGCCGCAATGACTTGCAACGCTTGCAGAAGTTGCTCGGCGAAAGTCTTGTCGAGTCCTGCGATGCGAAGGAATTCTTGGAAAAACTTTAAATTGCCATAATAAAGTAAATGAAAAAGAGTTTATTGATTAAATTGATTCAACCTAAGATGTACCGTCGTCCGATGGATACGGATATCAAGTTGCACATGGCGCCTCCTCTAGGTTTGCTTACGATTGTAAATCTTGTTCGAAAAGAACACCAAGTGCAATTAGAAAATGAGAATATTCAACAAATTCATTATGACGATACGCCTGATATTGTCGGGATTTCGGTCACGGTTGACACTTTGCCGAGGGCAATCGAGATTTCTCGGCGTTTTCGTGAAAAAGGCTGTATCGTTGTTGCCGGAGGGATTCATATAACTACAGCTTATGATACCATTCCGGAAAATGTTTTTGATGTACTTTGTATCGGAGCTGCTGAGGGAACGTGGCCGCAGATTATCAAGGATTTTCAGGAAAATAATTTAAAGCCAGTCTATCGTTGCCAAAAGGCGCTCGAAGGGAATCAAATCGTTTCGCCAGCATACGATTTTCTAAAAAAAGGTGAATATTTGTATTGCCATGTTGTGCATACGAGCCGTGGTTGCCCCTTCCGTTGTGATTTTTGTTATAACAGCGCAAAAGCGCATCAATATGTAAATCGCAATATCGAAGATGTTCTGGCTGATATCAAAGCGGTTCGTTCAAGGCATATCATGTTTATCGATGATAATTTTGCGGGAAACCCGAAATGGACGAAACAGTTTCTTAAAGAAATCATGCCTTTGCATTTAAAATGGAGAGCAGCGGTATCCATCAATACCGCCTTTGACGAAGAAATGCTTGACTTGATGAAAGAATCGGGGTGCCAAAGTTTATTTATCGGTTTTGAAAGCATCAATCCAGAATCTGTACGTGGTGTTCATAAAGTGCAGAACCATACGCAGGAATACGAAAAGGCGATTAGGGCGATTCATGAAAAAGGAATAATGATTAATGCAAGTTTTGTATTCGGGCTAGACGGAGATTCTCCCGAAACGTTTAGAACAACGCTTGACTGGATTGTGAAAAATAAAATTGAAACGGTTACGTCGCACATTCTGACTCCTTATCCTGGGACGGCTCTCTATGACAGGATGAAAGCTGAAGGAAGAATTTTGACTGAAGACCTCTCGCTTTACAATACCGCTCATGTGGTTTATCAACCGAAAGGAATGACTAAACAGGAACTGTATCAAGGTTATCTTTGGATATACAAGCAAATATATAGCCTGAAAAATATAATACGTCGGTGTCCAGAATCGAAAAGTGTAAGAGCTTCTTATTTTACGTTTAATTTTCTTTATCGTAAATATGGAAAATTTACAGATAAACTCTGCCGTGCGCTGTCATATGAAAAGATTGGATCAATTGCTGAGAGAATAGCAAAATCCATTTAAAAAACTCAGCGGTTTTTAAAATTCCGGTGCTTTGAAATGCCCGTAAAGTTCGCGGCCGTCAAATACCCAGACGACTGCTTTTTTGCCTTCTAAAAAGCTCCCCTTGCCTTTGAACATTTGCGGGCCGATGTTGCCGCCGCCGACTTTGCTGATGGTGAATGTCTCGACGCTTGTCAGTGATGCGATGTACGCTCCGATTTGCGCTCCGTAAGATTTGCCTTGTCCTGCGTTGCTATCGCCGATGACGATAATCGGGGCTTTTTTTGAACCGCGGTACTTGTAGCCGTCGGTTCCCAGAACTTTTTGTTCTTTTATTTTGTATTCAATTTCTTTGTCGTGGAGAAGTTCATAAAGGTTCCCGGTGCCATCGACGATGGTGTCGTGAAGCGGGTAGTGCTTGCGGTTCATGCCGTAGAGGAGCGGTGCAATGGAATCGGCTGCCATTTTGGCGAGTACGAATCTGGCGGGGCCTGTGCAGTGGCTTTCGTATGGCTCGAACATGGGCGTTTCCGAGCCCAAGTTCTTGTGAAGATCCTTAATCTTGTCGAGCGCGTCGATGACGGTGACGTTATGCTTGCGGAGCTTCTCGACCCATTTCTTGTATTGCGGGAGCTTGATCCCTTTTTTCGCCTTTTCGGAATACTGCTCGGGTACGGTCAAGAGCTTGTCTGGAACGGGAACGACGATGAGCTTGATGCCGCGGGCTTCGAGCGAATCCTTGAACGCGATGATTTGCGGCGTGTTGTCGTTCCAGCGCTTGGTGGCGTTTAACAAGCTTTCTTGCAAGAACAGCCATCCGTCCTTGCCCTCGACAACGCATGCGACTTCTTCGGTGGTGCTGCCGCATTGTTTCATGTCGCGCACCATCTGCTTCTGGAGTTCGGATGCGGCGGATACTTGTGCAGGCCACAATGTGCATAAAGCGAAAAGCGCCACGAGGGCGCCTTTTGCGAAGGTTTGAATAACGACCTTGACCATTAATCACCGACCATTAACAGAATGCAAGGTCATAGGTATCGGGCTAATTTAACCTAACTCCTAAAACCTAATACCTAAAACCTATTTAATCAACGATTCTCCGGATTCTACGCTCTGGTAGATGAGCGTGTTGATGGTCATCGGGCCGACACCGCCCGGAACCGGAGTGTATGCGGATGCGACTTCTTCGAGGCCCTTCTCGATATCGCCCACGCCGCCCGGATGGTAGCCCGCGTCCACGACGACTGCGCCCGGCTTGATCCAGGACTTCTTGATGAATTCCGGCTTGCCGACGGCGCCGACCAAAATGTCTGCCTGCTTCACGAACTCGGGGAGGTTCTCGGTCTTGCTGTGGCAAATCGTGACGGTGCAGTTCGCGTTCAAAAGCATCATGGCCATAGGCTTTCCGAGGATGGCGCTGCGGCCAACGACCACGGCGTGCTTGCCAGAAAGCGGAATGTTGTAAGCCTTGAGGAGACGCATGATGCCGGCTGGCGTTGCGCAGCCGTAAGCTTTTTCACCCATCGCCATGCGGCCAAAGCCGAGGCAGGTCACGCCGTCCACGTCCTTGCGTGCATCGATAGCTTCGAATGCGGCACGTTCATCGATGTGGCGCGGAACCGGATGCTGCAAGAGGATGCCGTGCACGTTCGGGTTTTCGTTGAGTTCTTGAATCTTGTTGAGGAGCTCCTGCGTCGTGGTGTTCTTGTCCATCACCACGCGGATGCTTTCCATGCCCACGCGGGCGCAGGCATTGCCCTTCATTTTGACGTAAGTTGCGCTTGCCGGATCGTCGCCCACGAGGATTGTCGCAAGAATTGGGGTCTTGCCGGTCTTTTCCTTGAGGCTCGCCACGCGGGCGCTGAGTTCTTCTTCAGTAGTCTTGGCAAGAGCCTTGCCGTCTAAAATGAGTGCTGCCATAAAATCTCCATTTTTCACAAAAATAAAAATAAATAGGCTCTCCGCCAAAGGTATTTTTTTAAATAGCAAAAAAGTACATCATGCACGCAAGGTGCAAGCCCTTGCTTTTTACGATAAAGAATTGTCGTTTTGAAGTGCTTACTTGCTCGCATTTTGGTTTGAAAAATGCGACAAGAAATTTTTCGGATAGTGCCGATAACTAGAATATGTTTTCGACGATAGAAGGGAGGACAACGCTTACGATTGCCCAAGGGTACGAAAGCGCTCCCTTAAGCCATCCGGTCGAATAAACAGGCTCGTTCTTTTTGAAGCTCTGCATGTTGAAATCGCTGCTCAGGGAAGATTCCGTAACGACTTTTACCAAGGAGTCTTTAACGTTGCCAATAGACTCATCGAACAGCCTTTTTTGGGCAGTTGCAGAATCGATATAACACTTAAAGCTGCTTTTCATTGTTTTTCCTTTCGAGTGCGAAGATAGTAAAAAAGTAAGGTATTTTAAAGGGGTAGTGTGTATTTTTATTTACTTTTATGATAAATTGCGGTTTTTCTCACATTTTGTTGCGCATTTTTTTCATAAAAAGGTATTTTTAGGGGACTGATTATAGGATTGGATCCGTAGATATGAATTTTTTTCGTTATTTACCGTTAATTATGGTAGGGGGCATGCTTGTCGCATGTGGCGGGAGCAAAAAGGCGCCTGCTAATCCTAGTGTTCCTGTAAATGCCCCACAGGCTAAGGCTGTTCCTGTGGTTCCCGATCTCACACCGGTGCCTGAGCCCAAACAGGCCGAAGAACAGAAAGTTTTTCTGGACAATGCCGTGGACCGTTACAGTTACGCACTCGGTGTCGATTTTGGCAGGGCGGTTTCGAATATCAATGTCCCTGTAAAGCTGGAAGTCCTTATTGATGCCATGCGTGACGTCGTCGATCCCGGTCGTGAAGTCTTGATGACGGATTCGGCATCGGAGGCGGCGCTTCAGGACTTGCTCTCCCAGATGCAGATGCAAAAGGATATAGACGATGCTACGGCAGCCCGGAAGGCTCTTGGCGACCAGGCCATGTTCCTTGCAAAAAATATCAAGGATCCGAGGGTCTGGGTTACGAAAAAGGGTGTGCAGTATATAATCCTTAAGGAAGGAACGGGGGTTAAGCCTCAATCTTCCGACAAGGTCCAGGTGCATTATGTCGGCTCCTTGCTCGATGGAACGGAATTTGACAATAGCGTGAAGCGCGGTGCGCCGATGGAATTCGCTGTAACGGCGGTTATCGAAGGTTGGCAGGACTTGCTTTTGGAAATGAAGGTCGGCGAAAAGGTGAAGGCCTGGATTCCGAGCGGGCTTGCCTATGGCGAGGCGGGTGCTCCGCCGTCCATTCCCCCTAATTCGCTTTTGGTGTTCGAAGTGGAACTGTTGCAGGTTATTGCCCCCAAGTAGTTTTTCTACCTTTTAATCCATGAGTAACGCAGCGTCCGATTTTTATTCTCAGCACTTCGAAGTTGCCGGGTTCATCCGGGAAGTGTTTGGTTACATGGACAGGTTCAAGGGCCAGCTTTTCGTCTTGAAAATTGACGATAGCTTGATGGACCATCCGATGTTCCCCGTGCTGATGCGGGACATAGCCCTTTTGCACAAGGCGGGTATCCGCATCATCATTGTGCCGGGCACGCGAAACAGCATCGACGCTCAGCTCAAGGCGTGGGACCTTGAGACGGAATTCCATAACGGCGTAAGGCTCACAAACGAAGAAGCGCTCCCGCTTGTGGAGCAGGCGTCTTTGGGCGTTGCGCAGCGTATCATGAGCCACCTGACGGCAAGCGGCCTCAGCGGCATCCAGGGCAACTGGATTTTGGCGCGCAGTATGGGCGTGATCAACGGTGTCGATTACATGCGTACCGGACGCATCGAACGCATCCAGCGCGATTTGCTCGAACAGCTCATGAACGAGAAGTTTGTGCCGATTATTCCGCCGATTGGCTGGAACAAGATCGGTCATGCATATAACATTTCGAGTACGGAGCTTGCGACGGAGCTTTGCAAGTATCTGAAGGTGGGCAAGCTGTTCTTTATCGGGAGCCAGAGCGGCATCAAGCTCGAAGGTCTTGTGACGGGGCGCAACACCAAGTATTTGGAACCGACGGACAATGGGCTTATTTCGGCCATGGATGTGGACCAGGCGAAAGAACTTTTGGAACTCAATTCGGACGTGCTCGACTTTGCGCAGATGGATTACCTGATGAACGCCATTCACGCTTGCGAGGCGGGCGCGAACCGTGTGCATTTGCTGAGCGGTGAGTTTCAGGGCAGCGTGCTGCAGGAAGTGTTCAGTGCCCGCGGCGATGGAACGATGGTGTACGCGAACCAGTATTCGAGTATCCGCCCGGCGACCATCGAAGACATTCCGGATATATTGCGCATCATGCAGGACTACATTGCAAAGGGCTATTTGGTTCCGCGCACACAGGATTCTATTTCCGAAAAACTGGAAGATTATGTTGTCTACAGCATTGACAACAGTATCCACGGTTGTGGCGCTCTCCATGCCTTTGAAGATGGCATGGCCGAAGTGGCAGGAATCGCTGTCGGTGCGAACTACCGCAAGTCGGGCATTGGCGATGCGATTGTACGTCACTTGATTTCGCTCGGCCGCATGAAGGGCTACAAGAAGTTGTTCTTGCTGACAACGCAGGCGCTCGATTGGTTCTACCAGCTCGGATTCGAGGATGGAACTGTTGACGAGTTGCCGCTTTCCAAGCGTGAGCATTACAATCAAAAGCGCAAGTCGAGAATCTTGGTGCTTCCGTTGGATAAGTGATTTAATCATTTGTTGTAAAATACTAGCATTCTTGCGCCTGTCCTGAGCTTGTCGATACTCTGGAATCGTCTTTCCAATAACGCCATTCCGGCCATCGTGCCGGAATGGCCTTGAACATTTTCGTGATTGTGTATCGAAGGCTGTTCAGAAATCTTTGAATATGCCTAGCTTCACCGTGATGATGGTAAAGGCCTTCGCATTGTCGAATGTCTGAAGGATTTGTTCCCGATGGTGCAGACGCTTTATGTCCAAGATGAATATTTTTTAATTTTATTAGAGCAGGTCTGCTAAAGAATGGAGAAAATGATGAATTTTAAAAGTATTGTTTTGGCGATTCTTGTAGCCTTGTGGTTTGCTGCATGTTCCGATAACAGTGAGGGCGTTCTCATTGGCCGTTTTGACAAGGACGGATACCAGTATTCACCGATGTCGATAAGTGGATCCATGGAATATTTACAGACGATGGAGCCTTCGGCAATCTGGATTGAGGTTGTCGATGAACAGTTGAATGCCGTAGATACGATTGAACTGTCTATGGATTCATCGGCTTGGAGCAAGAAATACTTTTCCCTGAAATCTCAAGATGTAGAATTTCCGATTTTGAAAATTGTGACGGTGTTCCCGTATGGCAAAAAATCAAATATGGAATTTTATCAGTACTATCGCTTGGGGGCGAACCGCGGCTACAATGTTGGCTTGAACATTTACATGGCACTTGCGGCACCGCGTATCGAGTATTTTGTAAAGAAGAAAGATTACAGTTTGGACGATGCCGAAGACACGGTGCTGAACGAAATGTCGAAAGCGTTTAATCTCAGTGTGGATAAAATTGCATCGTATAAAATGCATCCCTTCCCTGAAATAGATCTTTATGACTTGCTTTTGTATGTTGTTTGTAGACACGAGGTGTCGGATAGCTTGTTCTATAGGGACTTCGAGAAGCTGCGTGAATACTATGCCAAGAATGGTTTTATCGATTCTTCGATGGTTGTAACGGCGGCGGATGCCTGGCTTTCTACATTTAAGAACGTTCCTAGAAATAATTCGGATGAGATGGTTTTTCAAAGCTTTTCGAGAGATACGGTTGTGGGCTTACAGAATATGTGGACGGATTTTTTTAGTTCAGCTTACGGAACGAAATTCTTCACGATCGATTCTGTGAAAATAGAAAAAAAATCGAGTGCATTTTATGGCAAGTACTTTTATTATGACCGCGACTATTTTAGCGGATATAAGTCGCAATGGCGCCTGAAAACTCCTCTTGAAGATACTCTTGGATTGTGTTTACTTACGACAAAGTCGCTTGTCGCATATGGGGGCGATGAATATTTGTGCAAAAAAGGTTCGAACGTATGGAAAAAAAATGTAAGCCTTGATGAACTTCAGGATAATGGTTACGGCGATTGCAGGCGTCTCGAGAACGATGATGCGATTTATGCAAGGGATACTTTGTTTGTTTGTGAGTGCAATGAATCTGATAGTTGTTCCTGGAATGTAAAGCATGCCGCCAAGGAAAACCCCGCAGAGGATTCTTTGGAATTTGCAAAAAACGCTGAAGTGGAAGCGAAAGCGAACGAAAAGTTCGGGGAATGCAAAGCCGATGGTTATGGTGACGTCCAAAAATTAGATAGCTTGTATGTGCAGTGTGTTCAGACAAGGTGGGTTGTCGTGGATTCCTTGACGTACCATATTGGCCATTGTGCCAAGGACCGAGTCAAAGGGAAACACCTTGGTGTCTATTACGGCTGCCGTAAATTTGCGGAATACGGTGCGGGCGATACGGTTTGGGCGGAGATTCCGTGGCCTGCCTATGTGGGTGAACCGTGCTCCGCAAAACAGAAAAATTATGTGCTAAAAGATAGTTCTAGCTATTTTATTTGTGAAAAAAACGATGCGAAGAATAGCGGCTCCGTTGTTGAGTACAGGTGGCGCAAGCTGGATAGTTCTGAAGTGATTCCTCCTGTAGTCAATATGGATACGTGTGAAGAAGAGGTTTCCTATAACTATTTGAAAAAAATCTACGATGGCAATTATTACATGTGCGAAGGTGGCAAATGGCATCCTGTAGATAGGGATTCTCTGACGGCTCCTGAAAAGGCAGGGGACATTTGCTCTAATGCATTGCTTGATACTGTAAAAGAGTATGACGGAAAATATTATCGGTGCTCCGAGCAGAATTTGTGGCTTGTTGTTGACTCTGTAAAGTCTGTTCGCTATGGGTCCCGCGATAGTCTGGGACGTTGCGAATCTATTTCGGATGGGACTTTGCCCTGTAACGAGAAAATTTTCGGCGTTTTGGGGGTGTTTAATAGATGGCGTTGGATAATAATAGGGTAAGATGACGAATATTGTATTTCTCGTCTTTGAACGGGAAGATCTTTTTTACATTTAAGAATATGAATACACTAGAAGCTATCAAGACACGTCGCAGTACGCGCAAGTTCAAGGCGCAGCCTGTTGAAATCGAAAAATTGCAAGCTATCGCCGAAGCAGGCCGTTTCGGACCTACAGGCGGAAACTGCCAAACGAACCACTTTTTCGTGATTTCGGATGCGGCGGTGATTGCTAAGCTCAAGGAACTTGTGCAGTCCGCTTTTGCCGCGATGGAACTCCGCGAAGACCTTTACAAGAGCCTCAAGAATTCCATCACGCTTTCGCGCAAGGGCAATTATTCGTTCTGCTATACGGCGCCTGTGCTTATCGTGGTCGCGAACAGAAAGGAATATGGCAACAACATGGCCGATGTCGCCTGCGCTGTCGAGAACATGATGCTTGCCGCAAACGAACTCGACCTCGGCAGTTGCTACATCAACCAGCTCAAGTGGCTGAACGAGGACCCGACGCTTTTGGAATACTTGCGCAGCCTCGGGCTCAAGGACGACGAACGTGTTTACGCCTCCGTCGCGATCGGATACGCCGACACCGAGAGCGGACTTCCGAACCGCACCGAAGCTCCCCGCACCGGCAACGAAGTCGTGTTTGTGTAAGTTAGGGATTAGGTGATAGGGGGTAGGTAGTAGGGAACGCGGTAAGAATCGCCTCGAACGATGTGATGTTTACATCGGATACAACGCAAAGTTTTAATCTGTGTTTATTAATTAAAAAACTTTATATAGATTAAAACGATGCGAAAGGAGGTGGTTTCCGTGGGTGGCTTTTTTAGAAAAATATGTTGCTTGGTCGCTCTTGTTTTGGCGGCTTTTGTTACGGCTGAGGCTTATACAATCACTTATAACTTGAATGGTGGCGTGAACCATCCGGACAACCCGACGAGTTACGAGGGCTATCTGGGTGATGTGACTTTTTATGAGCCTACGCGCGAGGGCCATGTTTTTAAGGGATGGTATTACGAAGTAAATGAATACAGAATTATGCCTGTGGATTACTATTCCCGTTATAAGCAAACGATGTGGTCGCCAGGCGGATTGGGAAATATTACGCTTTTTGCGATGTGGGAACCTGTTCCGCAAACGCCGCAGCAAGATGAACGTGGGTGCTACCTTATCCATAATGCAGCGGAACTGTACGGCATTCTTTCTGTATCCAAGAAAAATCAGCTAGAGGATTTTACTAATCCGTTGGACTCCAATTACGGTGTATGGAACGATTATTTTTTTGACGGGTGCATTTCTCTCCAGAACGATATCGTAGTCAACAGGAACCTTTTAGACAAGGATGGAAAAGTCGTTTCGGATAGCCTCGTTTGGTGGCCTTTATTTGGCTTTTCGGGAACATTCGAGGGGAATGGTTTCAAAATTTCAGGATTGAGGGCCGAAAATGGCTTGTTTTCTGCAGTCGGGGAATCGAAAAGCTATGCTGGGAAAAAGACCAGCGTCGTGCGCAACTTGGGTGTGGTTGATTCCTATTTCGCTGAGAGCGAAGCAGGGGGGATTGCAGGGACGGTTTATAGCCCAGCGAAATTGATTAATGTTTACTCCGATGCGGTTGTCTATGGAAGCATTTATGGCGGCGGCATAGTGGGTGAAGTTAATTCGACATCGGTAGCGCAGACAACTTCTTCTCCAAATTTGGTTGAGATAGTAAATGCTTATAGCCTTGGACATGTTCGGGGGGATTATTCTGTTGGCGGAATTGCCGGGAGCATGAATAATGTTCTCGTGAGAAATGTCTATTTTGCGGGAACGCTAGATGGAATTGAGCGGAATTGTGTTGCTCATTATTTGCTTTACGATATCAATGACCCTTATGATAGGGATTTTGGTGTTGACACTCATGTTAAAATTGAAAATAGTTTCTGTTTAGAAACAGGTAAGTCGAATCTGCGCGGTGGTTCTATAGTTTCGCAAAAACAGTTTGCGGATGGTACTGTGTTCGATCGTCTTTCCAAGGGCGTAAATGGTGGTAGCTGGGCCCAGGAAATCGGCAAGGACGCTTACCCCGTTCTTAAGGTGGGCAAGTCGAGTATTCATTATGTCTTGAATGGCGGCGTGAACAGCGAGAAGAATCCGTCGGTTTTTCAAGTGGGAGATGCAGCGATTGTCTTGCAGGATCCGCAAAAGGAAAACGATGTTTTTGAAGGGTGGTTTCAGGACAGCTTGTTCACCCAGAAAGTCGAAGTCGTAAATACGGATAATTATGGAGAATGGACACTTTATGCCAAATGGAAAGGTAGTTTTCTGGTGACGCGTGTGCTTAATGCCGCTGGGAGTGCCATTGATTTGAAGGGAAATCGCTATTTGGGGTCTTTGTCGGATTCTGTTGTAACGACCTGGTCGGCTGAGCTAGGAAAGTTTGTTCTGGAAACGGCCTCTCGCGAAGGGTATGATTTCGAAGGCTGGTTTGCCGATTCCTTGCTTACGAAAAAGATTACGGAAATTCCTGCGGGCAATACGGAGGATGTTACGGTTTACGCCAAGTGGAAACTGGTTGTCTATAAGATTACATACCACATGAATGGCGGCATCAACCATCCGGACAATCCGGGAACGTTTACGATTGAAGATTTTCCGGTGCAATTGAAGGCGCCGACTCGCGAAGGGTTACGCTTTTATGAATGGCTCCCGAGGCCGCTTGGCGGAATGTCGGTAAAATCGATTGACCGAGTCGGGGATGTCGATGTTTATGCAGGATGGATGCCGATGCCCAAGGAACCTGCAATGAACGATGACAGTTGCTATAAAATTACGAATAAAGAAGAACTGTATTGGTTCTCTGACTTTGTGAACGAAGCCGATAGCGTAGATGGTAGATCTTTGGCTTGCGGCACGCTTGAAAACGATATCGTTGTCAATGAACATTTGATCAAGGATTCCATGCCGGACTTGACGCGAGAAGATTATCTCTTCTGGTATCCCGTTGCATCGCGGTTGAAAGGAGCATCTTATCGTGGAACTATTTATGGGAACGGGCACTCTATTTCGGGTTTGCTGTGGAGTAATGCTTGTTCTGATGTGAATCGTAATGCCGGGGTCGTCTGTCGATTGGCGTACTCGGCGAAGGTCTTGGATGTTGTCGTGATGGATTCGTATGATGGTCTTAACGGACGAGCTTTCGATAACCGAAATGTGACCGTAGAGAATCTTGTGCGTTTGGTGGAAGTGGCGAAAAGCGGCTTGCGGGTGTCTGTAAATGGAAACCGTGTTTCGCTGTCAGGGCTTGTTGCGGGTCGCCCGTTAATTGTGATGGACGTGCAGGGGCGTGTTTTGCATCGCTTGACGACTCAGCCTTCGATGGTTGTGGAATTGCCGAAATCGGGACGTTTCCTCATCCGTTACGGAAGTGTAACCAGGGCTGTTACAATCCGGTGATTTTTGCTATCTTTGCATCGTCTTGGCGATTCCTAGTGCTTTCTATACCTCAAAGAATGCCGAAGGCAACCGACCTCAAACCTCATAGCTTGCGGGTTCATTATGGATTTTAAGAAAATGGAAGACGGCTTCCGGATGATTCTGGAAGGCATGGGCGAAGACCCGAACCGCGAAGGACTTATCGATACGCCGAAGCGCGTTGCAAAGATGTACGCCGAACTCATGACGAGCCTTACGGGCGAAATGAAGGCCGAGGATATCCTCAAGACGCGTTTCCACGAGAAGTACGACGAAATGATCATCGTGCCGGACATCCAGTTTGCGAGCATGTGCGAACACCACTTTTTGCCGTTCACGGGCAAGGCGCACGTGGCTTACATCCCGGGCGATTGCGTGGTCGGCCTTTCCAAGATTCCCCGCGTGGTGGAATTTTACGCCCGCATGCCGCAAATTCAGGAACGCATGACGCGCCAGATTGCGGAACTCATCCAGAAGGTCTTGCAGCCGAAAGGCGTTGCCGTGGTGCTCGAAGCGTCTCACATGTGCATGACGATGCGCGGTGTGAAAAAGCCGGGTGCCATGATGGTGACCACACAGCTCCTCGGGCGTTTCAAGACGGACGAGAAGACTCGCGCCGAGTTCATGTCCCGTATCTATGCTCCGAGGTAATTTCGTAAATTCTACCGAAGGTGCGATTTAGCGATAAAAAAAATCCGGCATGACCGGATTTTTTTGTCTTTTTAAGAACGCGTTATTTTGTTATGTACATCCAAATTTTTTTTTCAGGATCGAAGGCGTGTTCAAAGAAGATAATGTCGTTTCCGTTTTTCTGTAGAAAATTCATTTCTGTTGCGACCTGATTATTTGAAAATTGCCTGGATTCCAGGAATTCTCTGATCTCGGTGGAAGATACGCCATTTTGAACTTGATAATCCGAGAGAGTGTTTTCGTGTAGATAGCTTCTTATGGTGTATATTTCGTTGTAATTTACAATGGTGATATTTTGGACTTTGTTCATTGCCGAATTGTACGTGTCCGTCGAAACGGCTCCTAATTCGATCTTGTAGAATTCTTCGTTGCTGGATGTAGAGTTGTCGCAACTAGAAAGACACAGCAGGCAAAATGAAAGGATAAAAAGCAGTGAGAAAATTTTTTTCATGCGGTTCCTCTTTTTGGGGAATGGATGCTCCAAATATATATAATTTGCTCTAGATTTACATATTTGCAAAAGAACTCCTTTTGTTTGCCATGCATGGATTTTTTGTCCATAGAACGTGTTTCGTGGTTGTAATCGCGTGACTTTTTTAGGGGTATTTTAAAAATGAATGGGGCGAAGTTTTGGAAAGAGGAGTACAATATGAAATCAAAAATCTTAAAGTGCGCTGTTTTGGCAGCTACTCTTGCCTTTATTAATTGCGGGGACGAATCTTCGACTTCGCCAACATCCGATGACATTTCGGTAAATTCTTCAAGTTCCGATGCCGCAAATTTTCCTAATTCGAAGGCGAGTTCGTCTTCTGTTTCGGGGGAGCTTGGTGGCTCGGGTTTGGACGTTTCGTCGAGTTCTGGTGTGGATCAGCCGGGTTCCAGTGCCGATACGCCTGCGTCCAGTGGGGACGTTGCACAGGGGTCTAGCAGCTCTGTCGCTGATCCTTGGGGTGACCCTTGCGCGGCTTCCAGCCAGCCGAACGCCTGTGGTGATGATCCGAAATCCAGTTCCGGTAAGGCTCCTGCCGTAAGTTCCAGCTCCGAGAAGGCTCCATCTTCTAGCTCTGCAAAGGTCGAAAGCTCTAGCTCCGAAAAGAAGGTGGAATCCAGTTCTAGCGAAGCGCCTGCCCCGAAGGGCATTTTCCTTGCAGAAGGAAAGGAAGAAGAAAAGGACCTGATGAAGGTCGTTTACAAGACAAATACCGGTTGGGACCGCGCTGGAATCCTTGCCTATCCGGAAAAACTCTCAGATACGCAAAAGCATGGTATTGTTGTATGGGGACCGGGCGGCGGTACAGAACCGGGTGCGTACGAAGGTATGATCCGTAGACTTGCCTCTCACGGCTTTGTGGTGATTGCTCTTAAGGAATCTCCGGGTGATGCGAGCCAGGCGATAAAGGCTCTCGACTGGATGGACCAGCAGAATAAGGATTCCAACAGTCCGCTTTATGGCAAGCTCGACATGAACACGGTTGGTTGTTCTGGTCACTCCATGGGCGGTCTCGAATCCGAACAGGCCGTCATCAAGGACAAGCGCGTCTTGACTGCGTTCTTGAACAACAGTGGCGACTGGAATGGCGCCGGTGCAAATAAAGTAGCGAAAGACCGCTCGATTGCCATTCTCTTCGGTGAAGTTGGCATGGAAAAGGACAACGCAAAGAACGACTATAATAACGCTGGCGTGAAGGCCCCGGCATGTCTCATTGAAATGACGGGCGGCCCGCGCAATTCCGAAGGCGGTTACGGTCATGGCTCCGGCTCTTGGGATGGCATGGCGGCAACGGTTGCCTGGATGCGCTGGCATCTCGGTGGCGAAACGGAACGCAAGGCCGATTTCGTTGGGTCCAGTGGCAAGTATATCGATGGCAATATCATCGGCAAACAGGGCAAGTGGAAAACCCAATGTAAGAATTTCTAGAACTTCCACACTCCAATAACCAAACGTCTCGATCAGACAGGTCGAGACGCTTTCTTTTTGTTTGCCTTAGCGCGCACTAGATTCATTGTCCCGGTTTAATGGGCGAATTTGATTTTCATGTGCAATGATTTGTGATTTTATATAAATTAAATAATTTTACTCTTTGGATTTTTTATCCATATGACTTTATTCTAAACGTTAAAAAAATGCTGAATAATTAAATAATTTCTAGTCAGGTTAAGGGTACAACAGGAGAACAAAAAATGAAATCTAAACTTTTTAAAATGATGGCGTTGGCCAGGGCAATGAATGCCAGCAGGGCGAATGCGGCTGGGGTCATGGCTCCGGTCCGTGGGGCGGCATGGCGGCAACGGTTGCCTGGATGCGTTGGCATCTCGGTGGCGAAGAATTTCTAATAGTGTAATTTCTTAAACACTCCAAACACCAAGCGTCTCGATCCTTGTGGTCGAGGCGTTTGTTTTGTATTGTGAAAAGTTTTGTGAGAAAATTGGTTTGTTATTGAAATGAATAATAATTCTCTTATTTTAAAGAGAAAACTATGTATTTAATATCTATTCTTAAAATTTAAAGAGATAATAATTGTGTTTTTTGAAAAAAATTAGTATATTGATGATAAACGGAGGGTGTATTTATGGAAATGCTCCATGCGCGATATTCAGCACAGACGGATGAATCGGCTCTTGCTCTTTTGGGTAGGCGTTTGGCTGCGTTTAGAGTAAGGAACAACTGGACTCAGGCGGATCTCGCAAAAAAAGCGGGAGTGGGCAAGGGAACTGTAGAGCGCATTGAGCGTGGTGAATCTGTACAGGTCTTGAACTTGGTCAAGGTGTTGCGGGCATGTGGCAATTTGGATGTGTTCTTGAGCATATTCCCTGCTGAAACACCTTCTCCGATGCAATTTTTGTACATGGGCAAAATGAAGACCCGTCGGCGAGCTAGAACATTGGGTAAAAAGTTTCGGGGAGACAAAGTTGTTGCGGATAATTTCGCTGAATATGCTGCTCTTGGCGATGTTTCCGATGGCGATACGCATGGGCGCAAAGCGGCTTGGGTTTGGGATGAGGACAAGTAGCGGTAAAATATGATTGCAATTGAAGTCAAGCTTTGGGGGACTACCATCGGGGCACTTTCGATGGGTGAGGGCGAGGCGGTTGCCCAGTTTGAATACGCTCCGGATTTTGTCGGGGCGGGTGTGGAGCCTTCGCCGATTATGATGCCTGTGTCCAAGCAGATTTATTCGTTCCCGTTGCTTTCGCGGACGTTCCATGGCTTGCCGGGACTCTTTGCGGACTCTCTACCAGATAAGTTTGGCAATAAGATTATTGACTCTTGGCTCATGCGGCAAGGACGCGATCCCGGAAGCTTTACCGCGCTCGAACGCCTTTGTTATACGGGGAACCGCGGTATGGGAGCGTTGGAGTTTTTGCCTTTGCTAGGCCCCGGTTCCAAAGAAAGCGAATCGTTGGATGTCGAAAATTTGAGAACCTTTGCGGCCGAAGTCTTGGACCGGCGAAAAAGTTTCTTGACAAAATCGCTGAGCAAAAAAAAACAAAAGTCCTTTGAAGAAATTCTTCGCATAGGAACTTCGGCTGGCGGCGCCCGTGCAAAAATTCTCGTGGCGTACGACGAGAAAACTGGCGAGATGCGCTCGGGACAAGTGGCAGTTTCGCCCGAATTCGGTTACTGGCTTTTGAAACTAGATGATGTCGAGAATAATAGCGATAAGGAATCCGCCGACCTGTTCGGTTACGGCGTTATCGAATACACGTATTCGCAGATGGTGAAGGCCGCGGGCATCGACATGACGGAATGCAGACTTTATGAATGTTCTGGTCATAAGCATTTTATGACGCGGCGATTTGACCGTCTGGATGGCGGGAAAAAATTGCATTACCAGTCGCTTTGCGGACTTGCCCATTACGATTTTAATTTGCCCGGAGCGTATAGTTACGAACAGGCGTTGGACATTGTCAAACGGCTCGGTTTGGGTTACGACGCCCTGGAAGAAATGTATCGCCGAGCGGTGTTCAATATATTTGCGCGGAACCAGGATGACCATGCGAAAAATATCGGGTTCCTCATGGACAAGCGTGGCGTGTGGACTCTTGCTCCGGCGTTCGACATGACTTACGCTTTCAATCCAGAGGGCGCATGGACGGGCTCGCACCAGATGACGTTCAACGGAAAACGCGGCGGTTTTGCTCTTGACGATTTTAAGGCGGTTGCGAAATTTGCGGGGCTAAAACAGGGGCGTTTTAAGAAAATCCTTGCTGAAGTCGAGGGCGCTGTGCGCCAGTGGCCAAAGCTTGCCAAGCAAAATGGCGTCCCGGCAAGGATTATTCGCGATATTGAAAAAATGCAAGAATTTGTAAAGTGATGAAAGAGACAATTCAATGGTTTGCCTCTGTGAAACTATTGAATTTCAGGGTGTAAATTTTTAATATTGTCAGCGGAAACAGTTTGCAGGCTGTTCTTCATGAACATGCTTCACAAACCACTAACCACTAACCACTGATTATCAATCATGAACGCTGCTATTCTCACTAATGAATTTCCGCCAGAGATCTATGGCGGTGCAGGAATTCACGTCAAATTTCTCAGCCAGGAACTTTCCAAGCTTTGTCACATTGAGGCTCGCTGCTTTGGTCCGCAGAACGACGATGCCGATAACATCCGTGCCATCGGTTTTAGCCAAAAACTCGAATGCAATCCGGCTGATGAACGCTTCAAGAAAATTTTGAAGCCTTTGGATATCAATCTCCAATGGATGTCCTCGCTCAAGGATATCGATGTGATTCATTGCCATACGTGGTATAGCCATTTCGGTGGCGTGGTGGCCAGTCGCCTTTTGCAGTGCCCGCTCATTCTCACGACGCACTCGCTTGAACCGCACCGTCCGTGGAAGGCGGAGCAGCTCGGTGACGGCGGCTATAACATGAGCTGCTGGATTGAACGTACCGCTTACGAAGCTGCTGATGGCGTTATTGCCGTGAGCGAAGGCATGAAACGCGATGTGATGAAGTTGTACGGAGTGCCGGAAGACCGCGTGAAGGTTATCTACAACGGCATCGATCCTGATTTTTACAAGCCGACTTTCGATGAAGAAATCTTGAAGAAGTGGGGCGTGGATCCGAAGCGTCCATACGTGCTGTTCGTGGGACGCATTACGCGCCAGAAAGGCATTAGCCAGCTCATTCAGGCTATTCCGCAGATTGACAAGAATGCCCAGGTTGTGCTTTGTGCCGGTGCGCCGGACACGCAGGAGCTTGCCGACGAATGCAAGAGCTTGATAGGAAAAGTTCAGGCAACGCGTGATGGCGTCGTTTGGATTCAGGATGCTGTGCCGCATACGGAACTGCGCGTGCTTTACAGCCATGCGACCGTATTTGCGACGCCTTCGCTTTACGAACCGTTCGGCATCATCAATCTCGAAGCCATGAGCTGTGGCACGCCTGTCGTAGGCAGCGCTGTCGGCGGCATCCCGGAAATCATCGTCGATGGCGAAACGGGGTACCTCGTGCCGCTCAAGGCCGTGTCTGCAACGAACTTTGAACCGGCCGATCCGAAGGCTTTCCAGACGGACTTTGCAAACAAACTTAACAAGATTCTCGAAAATCCGGAACTTGCAAAGAAGATGGGCGAAGTCAGCCGCAAGCGTGCCATTGACGTGTTCAGCTGGAAGACGATTGCGAAGCAGACCTACGACTTCTACGCTGAATGCATCGAACGCTACAAACGCGAAGGGAAGCGCGTTTAGAATTTAGCCGTGTTATCCTCTGCAAGGAGACTCCCTTCAGGGCGAGAGTCGCGGCTACGGTCATCCTCCGTTAGGAGACTCCCTTTAAGGCGAGAGTCGCAGCCATACTCGTATGGATATGACTGAGCCAATGGGGAGGGGCTTTGCCCCATCTATAATTTCTCGGATGTCATTTGCGGAAGAATCCAGTTATTTTTCAGAAATCAAAAGGTGGCTTTTGGCCACCTTTTTTGGCGCTTATTCCTATTGTGTGAAAATCAGTTTGAATTATGATGTTCAGGTAAATAGAATGATTGTTTTTGTTAATTCGTTCTTATTTATATAAGTAAAATTGTAAAAGTAAAATAACATAATGCGTTATTTGTAAGAAATTCTCAACATACAATAATGTAAATATTTTTAACAAAAAAAACAAAGTATCATGCTATTTTTTCTCCTGTCCTAAAGAGGAGAAAAGATGAAAATAATCCATAAAATAATCATGGCTAGTGCCATGTTTGGTTGCGCGTATGCGCAAAATATCGTTTCGGTGGAAGCTTTTGACGAACAGGGGAATAACCCTAGCCAGCTGACGCTCCGCCTGAAACTTACAAACAACACGTCAAGTACGTTGAATGATGTCCATGCAAAATACTTCCTGGGCGTTTCCTCTTGTTTCCATGCCGCAATAATAACAACGTCATTCCGGCCTTGAGCCGGAATCTCCTTAAACATTTCTTATAATTTTTGTTCTTTTTCGCAAATTCGTATTTATTTTTACGGATGTAGGAGAATGGTATGATTTTTTTCAAAACAGTGTTGTTTATAATACTTTGTGCCGTGTATTGCATTGCGGGCTATTCTTTTGAATCTCCGATAGTACGTCGTTTGCCAAAGCCCGATTCAAAACTTACTCAAGGTGATGTTCGTGTGCTTGTTATTCTTGTGGAATTTTCCGATGTCAAAATTCCATGGGAAAATTTCGGCCTATATTTGACGTATATGGACCGGTGACGCTGCCGGGAACGCAAGCGGAATATGGTGGTGGGGATTCTGGAGAATCTGATTTGGCTTTCTCTCAAGCTTTAGATATGCTTCTAAAGAAGGATGAAATTGATTTTTTGCAATATGACAATAATAATGATGGTGTTATTGATTATGCTTTTATGATTTATGCGGGGGAATCGGCTAATGGTTCTAATCTGAGAATTTGGCCTCACGCTACTTATTTAGGAGAAAAAAATGTAGAACAATCAGGAAAAAAGGTGGGGAATGGTTTGTTCATTAACAAATATGCATGTGCTAATGAAATTGATGAGCGTGCTTATAAAAGAGATAAATCAACGAATGTTTTAAGTGGAGTAGGTATTTTTATTCATGAATTTGGTCATCTTCTCGGTTTGCCGGATCTTTATATAGGTAGAGTAGCTTTGGTTCCTGTTGCATGGTCCGTCATGGATGGGGGAAGTCATAATTATTCTCCTAATACAGATGCTGCGATGGGAAGTGCTCCACCGCTCTATTCCGCTTTTGAAAGGATGTCATTTGGATGGCTCTCGCCAATAGAAATTAAATCAAGTGGAAAAATTCAGTTGAATAAATTAGACGATAACGTCGCCTATAGTATCACTAATCCAGAAAATCCAGATGAATTGTACCTGTTGGAATATAGAACGAATAAAGGTTGGGATGTTGGGCAAGATACTTCAGGGATGTTGATATGGCATATCAATTATGTCGATTCTATTTGGAAAACTTTTAAAGTAAATTACGAAAATCAATTGCATGTTGATATTGTCGAAGCCATAGAGAGTAATGTATCTTTTGGACCTTCAGATGTTTTCCCTGGACAGGGGAATGTTACCGAGTTTAATAAGTTTGTCTTTAAAAATGGTCTCGATGTGAACATTACCCTTTCTGATATAACCGAATCCCCTGACAAGGAATATGTTACGTTCAACGTAACAATGGGTGAGCCGTTCATGAGGGAATTGTCAAGTTCAAGTCAATTATGGGTTGAACCGTCTTTTTCTTCAAGTTCTAAATCGATTCCGTATTCTATTTCCTATTCTAAAATTGTTGAGGATTCTATAGAAAGTGATGTTTTGTTTAAAAATTTGAAAAAAGATATTTGTGTATATTCGCAAAATGGAACGGTTCACATCACCACTCCATTGCTGGGCTTAAAAACCGTCCGGATGTTCTCTCCTAACGGTCAGCTTTTGTTCGAAACATCTATGGACGGTACCGAATTGCTATTCCCCTGGCCGCACCATCTAGGTGCACAAAACGTTATCCTCACCGTATCG
>CACWPM010000011.1 GCA_902762795.1 Fibrobacter succinogenes
GAAGCAGGTTTCAAAAGAAAGTAGAGAATTTGACATCTCCCGTAACGCACGAGAACAAGCACTCAACGAGGAACAGTCTGCCCGCGAGCGTTCGCTGTTTGGCAGTGAATATGAATTGAAGTTGCGCAACCAGCTGAACCAGAGAGCGATTGCGGTGGAATGCGCCGAGTGGATTCGCCAGAAGGTAAAATTCCGGACGAACATAACCGACTTGAACTATCAGACGTTTATGCATGTAAAGCAGCCCGATGACGATGCCTTGTATACGCCGTTCAACGAGTTTTCGGCGGTGGGACTCGGTGTAGAAAAAGGCAACAACATTTCCAATTTCAGCATGAGGGTTTCGGCGCCTCTTTCCAATGACTATATCAACAAGTTTAATGAATGCTGGTTTGATGAAGCGCAGTTTGAAGAAGTGACCCAGGCGGTCATGGACAGCATTGCTACGGTCTATAAAGAAAATTCTCCCGACTTCATTTACTTTGTAACGCTCTACAATATCTTCCATGAATTCTTAAACGACATTAGCGAAGATGTTTTGCCGAATTCGGCAACGGGTTTCAAGGAAAGTGCTATTTGGAAAAAGCTTTACAACTTCCAGAAAGATGCAGCCCTTGCCATCATCAACAAGTTGGAAAAATACAATGGTTGCATTCTCGCTGATAGCGTGGGTCTAGGCAAGACTTTCACTGCACTTGCGGTGGTCAAGTATTACGAGAATCGCAACAAGAATGTGCTGGTGCTTTGCCCCAAGAAGTTGAACAACAACTGGATGACCTTCAAGAACAACCAGACAAACAACCCGCTTGTTACGGACCGTTTTCGTTATGACGTGCTGTACCATTCGGATTTGTCGCGCGATTCGGGGAGCACGAATGGCCTTGACTTGAGCCGCATTATTTGGAGCAATTACGACCTTGTGGTGATTGATGAATCCCATAATTTCCGTAATGGCGGTACGGCCACAGGCGAGGATTTTTCTGCCGATGAATTTGACGATGATATCGACCGCAAGGAAAACCGCTACCAGCGCTTATTGAATCAGGTCATTCGCAAGGGCGTAAAGACGAAGGTGCTGATGCTTTCGGCGACGCCGGTGAACAATCGCTTCAACGATTTGAAGAATCAGTTGCGCTTGGCTTACGAAGATGATTCGGAAAAGATGGATTCTTTGCTGAACTTGAACAATGGCATTGATTCCATTTTCAAGCAGGCGCAGAGTGCTTACAATGCGTGGGCAAAACTCCCTGCTTCTCAGCGAACTACGCAGGCGTTGCTAGAAACGTTGGATTTTGATTTTTTTGAATTGCTTGATTCGGTAACGATTGCGCGTTCCCGCAAGCATATCGAAAAATTTTACGACATCAATGAAGTGGGTAAGTTTCCGGAGCGTTTGCCACCGATCTCGGAGTCTCCCGAGTTGACGGATTTGGTGGGGATTTCGTTCGATAGCATTTACTTGCTATTGAGCCAGTTGCAGATGAGCGTTTATAGTCCGGCGAGATTTGTGCATCGTAGCCGCCTTGAAAACTACATTGATAGTTCTGAAGAAAAGGATTTACTTTACGGTCGTGAACTAGGTATTCGAAAACTCATGAGCATCAATATGCTCAAGCGTTTGGAAAGTTCCGTTTATTCGTTCAAGCTAACATTGAACCGTTATTATGAATTGGTTCTGAAGACTGTTGACAAGATTGAAAAGTACAAGAGGTGTATTGATGCGGGCAAAGAGGCCGCAGATGCAGATGTTATTTACGATATCGATAGCGCTGCCCTAGAAGATGATGAATTTACCGTCGGCAAGGATGTCCATTTTAAATTGTCCGATATGGATTACATTGGCTGGCTGAATGAACTCCGTCAAGAATTAAATGTACTTGCTCAATTGCAAAAAACGATTGAACAGCTTTCTCCTGAACATGATGCAAAACTTCAGACGCTTTATGACCGGATTTGCAACAAGATAGAAGCCCCAATCAATCCTGGGAATAAGAAGATAATTTTGTTTACTGCATTTGCCGATACTGCGAAATATCTCTATGAACAGCTCTCTACGAAATTGAACAAGGAGTATGGAATTCATACGGCTTTGGTGACGGGCGATATGGATGGCCGTACGAACCTCCCGAATTTGCGCGCCGATTACGATACGATGCTGACGTATTTTTCGCCGCAGTCCAAGGAACGCCATTTGCTCAGGAACGTTGTTCCGGGCGATATCGACTTGCTGATTGCGACGGACTGCATTAGCGAAGGCCAGAACTTGCAGGATTGCGACTACCTGATTAATTACGACATCCACTGGAACCCGGTGCGCATTATCCAGCGCTTTGGCCGTATAGATCGTATCGGCAGCAAGAATGCAAAAATCCAGCTGGTGAACTTTTGGCCCAACGTGAGCCTCGATGAATACATCAACCTGAAATCGCGTGTGGTCGCCCGCATGAAAATTTCGGTGATGACCGCGACCGGCGATGACAACCCCATCAGCGCCGAAGAGAAGGGCGACTTGGAATACCGCAAGGAACAACTGCGCAAGTTGAAAGAAGACGTAGTTGACCTTGAAGACATGAAGGGCGGCGTGAACATTGTGGATTTGGGCTTGAACGATTTTCGCATGGACTTGCTGCAATATCGCGAAACCCATCAAGAAGTTGAAAATGCGCCCACGGGAATTTATGCGCTCGTGCATGCCGACGAAACAGGCGAATTGCCGCCCGGCGTGATTTACATTTTGCGCAACCGCAACAACGCCGTGAATATCCGCCTGCCGCGGGCTTGCCACGCCCGACACTACACTCTGCAAGGCCTTCAACAAGGAAACTGCCGACGGCCGCAAGATGGGCAAATACAGCGACCTTTTGCAGCAGGCAATCGCCTCGATTATCGAAGTCAAGGAAGAATCCGATATCGACAGCCTCTTTGGAGAAGGCGAGACCACCGCACTCACCGGCGAAATCCGCGGCCTAGACGATTTTGAACTCGTGACATTCCTGGTGGTAAAATGATAAACCTGCCCTCTTCGACATTCGTGGGCAAGGTGGTGCCCAAGGAAAAGTTCTATAGCAAGTGCGCCGTGAATACGGTGACCAAGAACCTGTTTGTCAAGTACGTAGAACAGATTGTGTGGCAAAATAAACTGACCGCGCAGACCATGGCCGCCGAAAAGGGTTTGCTGGTGAACGAAATCGATGTCTTTGAAGTAAAAATGAAGTCGTTCGAGTGCCCGCGCAAGTTGTTTGAATTCATTGACCAGAATTTGCACCACCACAACATATTTGTCTTGACTTATGACGACAAAGCAAAACTCTTCGTGAACTTCAAAGAAAAAGAGAAGGACGAAACCTTCCTAGAATCCTTCGAAACACCGTGGAAACCCATCGCCGAACCCGCATTTAATTTGTCCGGCAGCAACATGGACGAAATCTACGAATCCATCGTCCGCAGTGCCGCCCCAGATAACGTCATTGCGAGCGAAGCGAAGCAATCCAGGCCGTCTCTAAAAGACTATATTATACAAAATAAACAAAACGCCAAAATCCAAGCCCAAATCGAAAAGCTGGAAAAGAAACTTGCCAACGAAAAGCAGTTTAACAGACAGGTGGAAATAAGGGCTGAGATAAGGAAATTGGAAAAGGAGATTAGAGGATGATTAATAGAGACTATGAAACCATTTATGAAGCGCTAAAGAAAAATAAATTGGCTTTTTTTATTGGTTCTGGTTTTTCTAAAGCGGAGTGTGCTGATTATCCATTATGGAATGATGTTTTAGAGACTTTAAAGCTTGATTTAGCCGAAGGAAATACAAAAGACTCATTATATAGAGAAACTGATGCTTTGAAGATAGCGCAATTTCATAGGTTGAAATTTGGCAAGGGGACTACTAAAAAGACTACAAAGAATGCATTCCCAAAAGTTGCAGTTCCAGGCGATTTGACGAAACGCTTGTTGAATTTGTACCCACATTGTATTGTTACAACCAATTGGGATCGTTTTTTGATAATGCTGTAAATGATAATGCTTATATGTATGATGTAATTGCTGCTGATTACGAACTTGTTGAATCAGAAAGTAATTCAAAAATTATAAAAATGCATGGGGATTTTGAACATGACAACTACGTTTTTACAGAAGAAGATTATTTAAATTATCAAGATAATTTCCCATTAATTGAGAACTATGTAAAAAGTATAATTTCAACCCATGTTGTGATATTCCTAGGATATTCGTTTAATGACATTGATTTGAAACAAATTTTCAATTGGTTTCAAAATAAATCAACAATCCAGCCGGCTGCATATTTGGTCCAAGTTGGAACGAACAATGTTTTGAGAAGTTATTTAAAAAAATATGGAATAACTGTGCTAGATGTAATTCCCCCTGATAGAGAAATTACAAATGATATATATAAAGAAGCTATTGATAAATTGATTGCGAATATAGAAAACTTTGAAGAAAATAAATATTCAAATGATGCTTTTGAATATGTACTACAAAGAATACAAAAGTATAGATTATATTCTGTTGTGTTGCAATCTCAGTTGACAGCAAATCTAGGAAATTGCAAAATAGCGAAGGGCGCTGATGGGAAAAATTATCTACAATTTTACGATAAATTGCTAACTGGCGATATCAATAAGAAAAGAAGAAACATTTATAAAAAATTTGTAGAGACGTTGAATAGCGAAGAATGGCTGGAAAAAAATAAAGATAGATATCGGTCTCTGAAAGAAATATTTTTTAAATGTAATGTAAACGGTGTTGTTTATGCGGACTACATAGAGAAAGGTGGACTTTGCCATGTATTTGAGGGTGAGAAAAAAAATGATGATATAAAAGAATTTCAAAATTTCTTTTATAATTTGAATGATAATCCCACAGATGTGAACCAAAAAATGAAACGCGTGTATTGTCTTTATAATTTAAAAGATTACAAGCGTGCTTATGATGAAAATAAAAATGTTATTGAATTATGTAAGAAAGAAAAGAATTGGAAAAATCTATTTATTGCAATTTTCAATCAAAAGATTATTTCATTCTTTGGTAGATTTGAAAACAGAGCTTTGGTTAATAACGAATGGGATCTTGATGATGTATTTCATAAATTGCCGTTTGAAATACAAAATGAATGCTCAGAATTATATCTCTTTTTAAAAGATGGTGGGCTGTATACAGAACTATCAAAAGCCCAATCAAAATTAGATGACATAAAAGATAAAATAGACAAAGAACGAAATGGAACCATTTTTTTTGACTCAGAAAGAGAATATGATTCTATAGCATTTGATAATCTTGTTTACTATATATTGGGAAATTATATATGTATAGATCAACACAAAGTGTATACAGATATTTGTCGAAAGTATTTGGAATGCAGTATTTTGAGTCAAAGAAGAAATTCTGATTTGCGCCTCTCAAAAAATGAAATCTATACATTTATTAAATCATTAGATCAAAACATTCTAAAAAAACTCCTAAAGAAAGAAGATGGGACGTTCAATACTTTGACTTTGAGTGAGAATGATACACAATGGTTGATTGACGCAACGATTAACTGCCAAAAAAATAGTATTTCATTTAATTATTTAGACAATGCGTTTTTTGTATTATCTCTAACAAAATTAGAGAGAAATGAATACGAAAATTTTTTTAATAATTTGATGGATATAATAACTTATCCTGCAAAATATCAAATAAAATTTTCTCAGATAGGTGAATTTATTCTGTGCCAAAGTCATTTTTTCAAGAACAATCCAAAAAAGTACTTTGACAGGCTTGTGAATGAATTTCTTTCTTCATTCGTTGATGACCGAATAAGTCCCCTAAATCTCGAATATCTAAGAAATGGGGACCTTGGTTACTTATTTGATAAATTTAAGCTGTCGTTTAAAAATGATTCTTTATTAAATAATTTTATAGCGGAATTGTCTAAGTATCCCCTTAACGAACAACTCCAATATCGAACAAATGTTTTGATACCTCTTTATCGTCATTCAGATGAAAAATGTAAATCTATAATAAAAAAATGCGTCCATTATGCAAAAGAAAAAGACGTAGAAATTGGAAAACTTGATTCTATAATCACATTTAATTATCTGTTGAACTTACAGGAAAGTGAGATAAAAAACTGGACAAAGACGTTCAGAAAACAAATGTTTAAAATCATGAATAAAATGCCGCAAGATTTTTATTCATTCCACCTCAAACGAGCGTATATTTTGCTAAAAAGGCTATGTAAGAAAGATCCTTTGTGTAAACCAATGATGAAAACTATTGAGAAAATGATAAAAACAAACAATCCTTTTATTAGGGACTTGAAATAATAAATTGAACATTTCTCTCTACTATTTGATATTTCTTTGATAGAAACGGGTGGCTGACAGAATTGCTCTTATTTGGCTTTCTATAATTATAGAAATTTCAACCTACGGAACGATATCTGCCAAAATCCTCGAAATTCTGCTAAAATTACCACTTTTGATTTATTCTCCCACATATCTCGATAAAAGTGTAGTTTTTCAACACTTTTATCAAGATATTTCTGTGTTTCCACGACACTTTTGCAGCTTAACGCAATCGATATAATTATATATTTCGTACAAAAGGTATCCCATGGAAAAGATGAAGTTTGAAACTCCCGATATGGCGCAGATGAACGTCGAGAAGATTGCCGCGCTGTTCCCGAATTGCGTGACCGAAAGCAAGGCCAAGGATGGCGAGCTGAAGAAGGCGGTGAATTTCGATGCGCTCAAGCAGATGCTCGGCGAGAGCGTCGCGGAAGGCGACGAGTCCTACGAATTTACCTGGGTCGGCAAGCGCGACGCCATGGTAGAAGCCGCGAAACCCATCCGCAAAACGCTGCGCCCCTGCGTGGAAGAATCCAAGAACTTCGACACCACCGAGAACCTCTATATCGAAGGCGACAACCTTGAAGCCCTGAAACTCCTACAAGAAGGGTACCTGGGCAAGGTCAAGATGATATACATCGACCCGCCCTACAATACCGGCAACGACTTTATCTACAAAGACGACTTCCGCATGGACAGCGCCAAGTACGCCGAAGAAAGCGGCGCCGTGGACGACGAAGGAAATCGCATGGTGCAGAATTCCGACAGCAACGGCCGTTTCCATTCCGACTGGTGTTCCATGATTTACAGCCGCCTGCTGCTCGCCCGCAACCTGCTCACCGATGACGGCGTGATATTCATCAGCATTGACGATAACGAACAAGCGAACCTGAAAAAGATTTGCGACGAAGTGTTTGGCGGAAGTAATTTTGTTGCAAATGTCATATGGAAACATACACAACAAAGCAAAAATGATGAACTTCATTTTTCAAGACAGTATAATCATACGTTCGTGTATGCTCACGATATGAACCAATTGCCAAGATTTTATATGGAAAGGACTGCTGAAGATAATGTAAATTACAGTAATCCTGATAACGATCCGAAGGGCTTGTGGCGAAGTGGGGATGTCCGCAGTCCAAATTACAGAAAAACGTTGTGCTATGATATTGTTGCTCCAAATGGAAATGTGATAAAGGCTCCAGAAAAAGGTTGGAGATGGTCGGAAGAATCAATCAAAGAAAAAATTTCTACGGGAGAAATTAAGTTTAAAAGTGATTTTAGTGGCATTATACGAAAAATTTATTTGAACGATCAAGTGGGGCGAACTCCTGAAAATTTATGGGATGGACCAAAATATGGAACAACTCGTCAATCTGCGGCAATGATAAAAGAGCTATTTAATGGAATTCAGGTTTTCGATACTCCAAAACCAATAGAACTTGTCCAAAATATGTTGGCTCTATTAAGAGACCCGTGTGGAATTGTTTTAGACTTCTTCTCTGGTTCCGCGACAACGGCTCATGCCGTTATGCAATTGAATGCCGAAGACGGCGGCCATCGCAAATTCATCATGGTCCAATTACCTGAAAAATGCGATGAAAATTCTGAAGCCGCAAAGGCGGGCTACAAGACCATCTGCGAAATCGGCAAGGAACGCATCCGCCGCGCAGGCGACAAAATCCTTGCGGAACAACAAGCCAAAGAAAAATCGGCCGCCGACAAAACGGACCTGTTCGATAGCACAAGCGACAAGCCCGCAGCCGCAAAACCGTTGGACATCGGCTTCCGCGTCCTGAAAATCGACGACTCCAACATGAAGGACGTCTATTACTCCGCCGGCGAAATCTCCCAGCAAGACCTCGTCGAACAAATCAGCAACATCAAGGACGGCCGCACCGACATGGACCTCCTCTTCGGCTGCCTCGTCGATTGGGGCGTCCCGCTCTCGCTCCCCATTAAAACCGAAACCATCGAAAACCTCCAAGTCTATAACGTTAACGACGGCGACCTAGTCGCCTGCTTCGCAAACGACATCCCCGAAGCCGCCATCCGCCAAATCGCAGCCGCCAAGCCCCTCCGCGCCGTCTTCCGCGATTCCAGCTTCAAAAGCGACTCCGCCAAAATCAACGTCACCGAAATCTTCAAAACAATCAGCCCCAACACTACGGTAAAGGTGGTGTAGTATTTATGTACCAAAGTGTGAATGATGTTTACAAAGAAATTTTTGGTGAAGACCAATCTCGTGAAGGTGAAGCCCTTGAGAAAATAGCAAATTTAGTGATTTCCAGATTAAAAAATGAGCATTCCAAATGGGATGTCAGTGTTCCAGGAACTTACTCAAATCAGTCTTATCAGGTTGATGGTGTTTTGGAAAAGTGTGAAGAATCTATTGAATGTAAAGATTATTCTAAACGAGGTGATAAAGTTGGACGACCAGACGTCCAATCTTATGAAGGGGCGTTGATTGATCAACCATTCAAAAAAGGAAATTTTGTTTCAAGTACGGGATATTCAAATCGCGTTCCAAAATATGAACAAGGTTTAACTAAAAATCCTAAGGCTGTTCCAATTGAGTGTTATGAAATAAGAAATGCGGAACAAAAAGATTTAGAAGGGAGAATTCGAACCATTGTTGTTAACGTTTCTGCGTTATCTGATTCTGGTAAATGGAAAATTCTGCCTATTTTTACAGAAGCAGGCGAAAAAAGATTAATCGACAAACTTCAAGATGGGTCTTGTGTATCACGAGTAGATAAAATATGCGATGTTCATGGAAATACTATATCGACTATACCGGAATTAACGAAAGATTGTCATAAATATATGTATCCTTCATTAAATGAAATGTATTTCACATATGTTCCTCTTACAACGGGATATGTAGAGATTTGCAATATTTGGATTGAATTAAAGGGGATGGAGATTAGGATTCCAATAGAGCATATTGTAATAGAAATAAAAAAGGATGAAAAAGTTGCCCTTTATGTAAAAAATTCATCAGGATCAATTGATAGCATTTTATCTATTGAGGACCTCAAAGATCAATATGTAAAAATGGGCGGCTTAGAATCACAGCGAGCAAAAGGAAAAGAAAATGAGCAATAAAAAAACTGCTGGTAATCAAGAATTAAATGAAGATGTTGAAAAATTCGCAAACGAATGCATTTCTTTTGATGTTGATTTTTGTTCGTGTGGAACTTTTGGAGTCCGTAACGGAATCTCGTATTCACTTGTAAATGAAGGTCATCAAAAATTATTGGATATTTCAACAAAATATGCTACAAAAGATATATTGCCCAAAGAAATTGAAAATTTCATTCTTGATGCGGCTCTTTCGATTAAGAAAAATAATGCAACCAAAGAAGATGTATTAAATGCCTTGGATAGTGCTATTAAAGCATCTATTTGTAATAATACGGTTATTTTACCTGTATCCGGAATAGAATTGAAAGAACCTTTTAAAATTGGGACATTTGTAATACATCCTAAAGAAACGTTTATAGCTAAAATGACGTTTCCTAATGAAAAAGCAAAAGAAATAGTTGAAAAAAATTTCAATAATGTGGAAACTCTGGCTGTTGGTGATTTTAATTGTCATCCAGAATCTGCAAAAGAGATTGCTCGAGGACAACTTGTATTTGAATTGTCTCGTTTTAAAGCGTTTATTCCATTGTTTTCGAACTCTATAAAATATTGGATATTCCCGTTAAAAACAGACATTCCCCTCTCTGATTGTTCATATGTCTATAACAGTAGTGGTTGTATTTCTACTTCTTCGATTGTGTCAAATTTAAGACCCTTAGAATTGGATAATAAGCAGTTCAAATCGGAATCTGTAAGAGATTTTTTATTGCAGAAAGTTCATTATGACGAGATTATATCAGGAAACTCTGATTTATGGAATCGTGTACATATAGCTTTTGAATGGTTAGGCAAACAATACGATGAAGAAAATGATGAAAATAAGATGATTTATTCAATATTTGCTTTAGAATGTTTGCTAAATTCAAATACAGAAAATTTTTCTTCTATTACTGCAGCTGTAGCAGAAAAGTGTGCTTACTTGTTAGGCGCCAACAAGGAAGAACGGGTCGCTATATTTAACGATGCGAAAAGTTTGTATAAAATTAGGTCTGCTTTAGTGCACTCTTCTAATAAAGATGGCGTAAATGGAGAATTAGTTAATAACTCTTATACAATGGCGATAGGTGTTTTATTTAAGGTTGTAGACTTAATTTTAAATGAACGTGTTGATTCTTTGAAGAAATTAGATGATTTTATAATAAATATAAAATTCAAGGATTGAACAAGTGTTTAATTATATTCAAAAGAATCTATTTTATATAAAACAAGAAACGATAAAACTTGTTGGCTCAACATATACTTTTTATGGGTTTATCTTTTTTTTGCAACCTGCAGAAAATATTTTGCCTCCAGAATTAAGTGTTTTACATAGAATAGGGTTGGGTGTATTATATCTTCTAATAACTATAATTGTATCTTTTGCAATCAAGGTTATTTCTTTATATAGAAGCAATTGCTATCTCTATCTCAAAATAAAAGACACTCATTATATTTATGTCCATTATGGAGATGTTTTTGATGCCAATATAATAAAAAATTCGATTACTAAGAATTCTGACGCAGAAAATGGAAGAAATATAATTATTCCTACCAACTGTTGTTTTGATACTAAAGTTGATGATGTACAAATTGCTAAAGGATCTTTGCAGGGAATAGCAATAAACAAAATGATAGCGCATGGGATATCGGAGACTGAAATATCACAAAGAATAAAGCAAAATTTGATTTCACAAAAAATAGATTATAAAACTTTGGATAAAAAACAAAAACCTAAGGGAAATTTGAATAGATATCCTGTAGGAACCATTGCTACCATAAATGGTTTTGACAATATTCGGTTTATGTTTTTGGCTCTTGTTAAATTTGATAAGGATTTGCATTCTATACGTCCATCGCCAGGAAATTTTCATCTTGCATTAGGCCGCATGATAAAAAATATGTCAAGAAATTCAGAGCAATATCCGATTATTTTGCCTATTATTGGTTCAGGTTTATCCAATAGTCGCCTTTCTGAGCAAAATCTTTTAGAATATATTCTTAAATTACTGAAGTTGCACCAAAACGAATTTAATTGTGACATCCATGTTGTTATTTATAAAGACAAGAAAAAGGACATATCTATAACATCTGCCATATAAGGAAAAATAATATGATTAATAGAACCGGAAATTATGTGGCATTTTATGTAGATGAGCCATTTTACGAAGGAAATTTAGGCGCCTACGCTTCTTACGATTTTTGTTACTATCAAATGATTAAAACATGGAAAGCGACAGATTCTGAATTCCATTTTGTAAATTCCCATGATAAAACTTATAATGTCAGAGATGGCAGTTCGTGGGAATATACTTTAAAGCCAAGATTGCATGATCGTTTATTACGGTCTAAAAATATCATTTTGATTTTAAGTAGTCATACTAAATATAGTCGCGCTCTTCGGGAAGAGATTGATTACGGAATAAATGCATGTGGCCTTCCTGTAATTGTGATATATCCGGATTTTTCTCAAAGAACGGATATTGTTGATTCTAGAGGAAATTTCTTATCGAAAGTCACAAATTTATGGGATAAACTCCCCATATTTAGGGATAGCATGGATGAGGTCGCGACAGTTCATATTCCATTTCAGAAGCAATTGCTGAAAAAGGTTTTAAGTGATCCAAAATTTACCGTTCAGCATATGGGTGATGGACAATATTTCTTTTCTGTTTAAAATGAGACAACAATAAAAGGCCGTAGAACAAACGAAATAAGGATGGATTAAAAAATGGATGTATACAAGCCTCAGCAATATTCTGATTTTTTAAAGGCCTTCCCTTATGAGAAGGCTATGTCGATGACGTTAGAAGACTACTCCGGCATAGCAACGGAAAATGACAATTACTTTTGTCGATGGATTGAGTTTAAAGCAAAGGACCTTGGCGGAATTCGTGGTGGCAGTGCGTACAAATATGGCATATATCGAGTTAAGAATGATGAGAATCCGCCTAAGAATGGCTACATTGAAAATGGATATGCCTGGCTTAAAGAGGTTGGAACAACATTTGAAGAAGCGTCTAATTATGTATTGACCAATATCAAAAAAGTTATCCAGGCTGCACATGAAGGGCGTTTTGAAGATATAGATGGCATTGAAGGCTTTTTTGACGTATTTAAATGGAAAGTCGCTTTTTTGTATTCAGAAAAAAAACTAGTTCCCATTTACAAAGTGGAATCGTTAAGGTATTTAGCCGTTCAGCATGGCATGGAAAATGCCAATACGGCGCCGATATCTGCTTTACAGCGGTTTCTTATAAGACAGAAACAAGATGAAGAATCTATTTGGGATTTTGGTGATCGACTGTGGAAACAATGGGTGAACTATGATGAAAGAACCCGCTATTACATCGCTCGTCTTTCTTATGATGACAAAATAGAACGGGCTGTGTCTGAAAAACATTGGATTACGCAGCAACGATATGGCGTACAAGACGGTGCTACGGTTACGAAACTTCTGAAAACGATTAAGAAAATTAAAGAAAATGACATTCTTCTATTGACGAACGGGAAAAAGATTGTCGCTGCTGGTCGAGCTAAGGCATTTATAAAAGAAAATGCTACGCACGAAGCAAAACTTTCCAAATTCATAGAAAATAGAAGGCATGAATTCTTTGATTTTAATGGCAATGTGTTTTTTTCGGATTGCCCTTGCTATTACGAATCGCTTAGTTCAAATAGTGCAACACAGGATACTTGGGAACAGTTCATCAATGTTGAACAATGGGATTATTATAATCCCGATTCTGAAGTGACAACCTCGGGGCTCAAGCACAAAGTTCGCAATGCTACCGTGCAAAACACAATCTTTGAAGTTGATACCGAATGGGGTAAACAAAAATACGAGGAACTTGAAAATAAGGAACCGGAACCATTAGAAGATGTTCCAGAGGTAGAGTATATGGATGAATTGACATCTCTTTTAAAGAAGAAAAAGAATATAATTCTTCAGGGAGCTCCTGGAACAGGCAAAACATACGAAACGGCGGAGTTAGCCTTATCAGTGATGGGTGATCCCATGGCTAAATCGGAAAATCGTGAAAATCTGATGAAACGTTATCGTGAACTGATTAACGAAAAACGAATTGCTTTTGTCACCTTCCATCAAACAATGGATTATGAATCTTTTGTAGAAGGCCTAAAGGCTGTTCCCGTCAAAGATGAAAACGAGAAGGTCATAGGCGGAGTCACTTATGAACCCAAGCCAGGAATCTTTAAAATCATCTGTGAGAATGCAAGGACTAAGAAGGATGAAGATTTTGATTCTAACTTCGATAAGTATCTACAATCTATAAAGGGATTTGAAAATAAAAAGACAATTCCCTCATTTTCTGGGAAATTTCAGATTGATGTTTGGTATGACGGTGGCGCTACAATTCAGGTTCGTAGTACGAGATCAACAATCCTAGATCCGACAAAATCGCCATCTCCCGTAAATATTGAAAAAATAAAGAATCAGGCAAATGGCGATATTGAACACGGCGAAAACAACTGGCCTCATTATGCCAATGCGATTATTGCTGCAGTTCAAAAAGAATATGCTCCAAAAACAGATTCTGATAAGCAACCATACGTACTGATTATTGACGAAATAAATCGTGGCAATGTATCAAAGATTTTTGGCGAATTAATAACGCTTCTTGAGCCGGATAAACGTGAAGGTGAGGTTAATGAGGTAAAGGCCAAATTAACATATTCACAGTTGGATTTTACTGTTCCATCTAATCTATACATTATTGGCACAATGAATACGACAGACCGCAGCGTTGGAACCATTGATTACGCTATTCGCCGCAGATTTGCTTTCAAAACTTTGGAATCCGATAGAAGTGTTATTCAGGAATGGGATGGATTTGAAACCGAGAGTGTTCGCGAAAAATCATTAAAGTTGTTTGATTCTGTCAAGAAATTCCTTGAAGACAATAAAGTTGATATGGATATCAAGGATATGATGGTCGGCCATAGTTACTTCCTTGCCGAGAATCCGGTTGATTTGGATATGAAATGGCAGTATGAAATCCTTCCGTTAATGCAAGAATACTATAAGGATGGAATTATCAAAACTGAGCCCAAGCAGGTTTCTATCCAGGAATTTATTGATCCAGTAGAGTGATGGACTCCCTTAAATTAAAAGAACACGATAAAGTATCGCTTAAATCCTTGAGTGACGACTTAAAGGGTTTTCTTTCTACGTGTCGACTGCTAAAAAATGGCTACATGGAGCCCCCCAAGTATTTGGGACTTGGCTGGAAAAATGATACTATTTTGCAAGCCAGCTACTATATAGGAGCTTCTTGGCTGGTCGAGAATGAATCTGCTATTGTAGTGACGCCTAAAATGGGAAATATTGACTTTGTAGAGATGTTTATAACTGCACTTGCGGTTGATTCGGATCCAGAAGTTAACTATTTCAGCAGATGCTATGGAATAGAATTTGATGCCCCTAAAATTACAGTAGAAAAAAACTTGTGTCAGGTTACACCGCTGATTTTGTTACACTATGTAACTCTTCTTGAAAAACTTGTAAAAAGAGGCCTAAAGAAAGGATATGTGAATCAGGAAGAGAATCTCAATTCAAAGATTCGAGGGCGAATTTATGTTCCTGCACATGTTCAACAAAACGTGTGTACGCAGCGTGAGGATAGGGCGTATTGTCGTTTTCAAGAATATACCGAAGATATCCCAGAAAACCGTTTGTTAAAGAAGGCTTTGTATTTTGCGTATCGTGGAATTTGCCGTTATAAAAGTTTTGATAAATATCGTGTTGAATTGCAAAGTCGTTTGAATCGGCTTTTCGCCGCGTTTATTAATGTTTCTAGTGATATTGAAATTTATCAGGTAGCAAGAGTTTCCCATAATAAATTATTTCGGCATTACAGCGAGGCTATTCGTGTAGCCAAGATGCTTTTGCGACATTTTGATAATTCTATTCGTAATGTAGACCGGGAGGAATCCTATGAAACGGCCCCTTTCTGGATTGACATGGCTAGGCTTTTCGAGTTGTACACATATAGCAGGTTAAATGAGAAATATCCTGACCAAATTGAATTCCAGAAAAAAGGCTGCGCTGGCACCTGCGATTATTTGAAAGTTGCAAAAGGTGATTCGGCTGAGCGTTTGATTTTAGATGCTAAATATAAGCCTTATTACGAACGTGGCGGAATAGATTGGGAAGACATTCAGGAAATCAGTGGTTATGCTCGTGACAAGAAAATATTGGCTGAATTGGGCTGGTTTAAGGATGGTGAATTGAACGTTCAGGAAGTTCCTCCATGTGTTGTAATTTACCCAGAATATGGTGAAGTAAACGACACCTTCGGAGAAAATCTTCTCGATAATGCAGAAGTTGTTTCTGACTATACCAATTTCTATAAAATCGCAGTAAAAGTGCCGAGATTGCAGTAATGGGAAATGGGCTGGTTCGTACCTTTTATGGAAAAATGTGGGTTCTTAAACCTCCCAAGTACGCGGATATTATCCTCTTTAATGAAAAATAAGTATCTTTTAAATTATACGGAGGCATTATGATCCAGGATTCTTTCGAATTTGTCGTGTATATGATTCACGCTTGCGCGAACAAGTGGAATCGGATGCCGTCCGCTGTATATAAAAAACTTAGGGATTCCGGTTGCATCCAAAAGTTCCTTGTCCCCAATTACGAAATAATGCACACGCAAGGGACTGATTTTGTCGTGAGCGATATCGAGGAATATTTGAAAGTCCGCAAGGTAGCCATATGATTGTTTACCATGGTTCAATACAGGTCGTGCAGAAGCCTGATATCAACCATTCCTATAGGCCCCTTGATTTTGGAATGGGGTTCTATGTGACTACCGTTCGCGAGCAGGCTATCCGTTGGGCCGTAAGAAAGTCAAAAATTTATGATGGTGCGAGTCCTGTTCTGAACATCTATGAGATGTCGGATTTTACAAGCGATTTATCGGTAAAGACTTTTCCAGAAGATTTGACTGAATGGATAAATTTTGTCTGCAAGTGTCGCGATGGGGCATTGGATTACAAGGATTATGATGTTATCGTAGGCAAGGTCGCGAACGACAAGGTTTTCCGTGTGGTAGATATGTATCATTCGGGAATCTGGGACTTAGACCGTGCCTTGAGAGAAATCAAGGTGTATCCGCATTACGACCAGATTGCCTTCATTACGCAGAAAGCGATTGATTCGTTACTGACGTTTGTTTCTGGCGAAGAGGCTTAGCTTATGGATGGCGAAGTTCTAGAGAAGGTTTATCAGGAACGCCTGGAAGAACGGATTATAGCGCATTTGGCGCAGGTGCGTAAGTGTTCGCTGGAAGAAGCTATGGATCTTTATTACCAGAGTAAGCTTGCCGATAAAATCCATGAGGGCGTTGAAGGCATCCAGTATCTTGATTACAAAGTCCTTGTGCAGATACTTGAAGAAACAGAACTTTCTGCAAAACATTCCTAATTTTACACTATGAAAATCCAGTTCAAGTACCAGCAGTTCCAGGCGGATGCCGCGAAGGCCGTTTGCGATGTTTTCGCGGGGCAACCCTACCTGGAATCGAGCTACTTGATGGATTCGGGTACGACCAAGCTCTTTGGCGGCAGTGTGCCTGCGCAGAGGGGCGTGACCGGCTTTTGCAACCAGCGTCTGGTGCCCGAGCTGAGCGATTCCAAGGTGCTTGCGAACTTGCAGGCGGTGCAGTCGGCGAATCTTTTGCCGCAGTCCGACAAGCTGGAAGGCCATTACAACCTGACCATCGAAATGGAAACGGGTACGGGCAAGACCTACACCTACATCAAGACGATGTACGAGCTGAACCGTGCCTACGGCTGGACCAAGTTTATCGTGGTCGTGCCGAGCATCGCCATTCGCGAGGGTGTCTATAAGTCGTTCCAGATTATGCAGGAGCATTTTCTGGAAGAATACGGAAAGTCTATCCGGTTCTTTATCTACAATTCGCAGAACCTGACCGAGATTGACCATTTCGCGTCGGACAGTCACATCAACGTGATGATTATTAACTCGCAGGCGTTCAACGCTACGGGCAAGGACGCGCGCCGTATCCGTATGAAGCTCGACGAGTTCCGCAGTCGCCGCCCGATTGACGTTATCGCGAGCACGAATCCGATTCTGATTATCGACGAGCCGCAGAGTGTCGAGGGTAAGAAGACGAAAGAGGGCCTGGCGGAATTCCAGCCGCTGTTGACTTTGCGCTATTCGGCGACGCACCGCAAGGACGCCATCTACAACATGGTTTACCGCCTCGATGCGATGGATGCCTACAACAAGCACCTGGTCAAGAAGATTAGCGTCAAGGGCATTACGGTGAGCGGTTCTACGGCGACCGAGGGCTACTTGTACCTGGAAGGCATCCAGGTGTTTACAGACAAGGCTCCTGTCGCGACTCTTGAATTTGATTGCAAGGGCAAGGGCGGTCTGCTCAAGAAAAAGGCCCATGTCACGAAGGGTTTTAATCTTTACGAACAGTCGGGCGGTCTTGAAGAATACAAGGACGGCTATACTGTTACCGAAGTGAACGGCAATGATTCTTCTGTGACTTTTACGAACGGCAAGAAGATTTTTGCTGGTGACTGTGTGGGTGTGGTGAACGAGGAACAGTTGCGCCGCATTCAGATTCGCGAGACGATTATTTCGCACTTCGAACGTGAACGAGCGCTCTTTAGCAAGGGCATCAAGGTGCTTTCGCTTTTCTTTATTGACGAGGTCAAAAAGTATCGCGATTACGACGCTCCGGACGAGATGGGCATTTATGCCAGAATGTTCGAAGAAGAATACGATTCCATCCGCAAGTCGATGCAGCAGGATTTGCTGGAGAGCCCGGAGTATTTTGAATTCCTGGAAAAAACGGATGCCCACAAGGCGCATGCGGGGTATTTCTCCATCGACAAGAGCAAGAAGGGCGGCGGTCGCTTTGTCGATAGCAAGGTCGCTCGCGGGTCATCGGATTCCGACGATATTGACGCTTACGACTTGATCATGAAGGACAAGGAACGCCTGCTTTCGCGCGAAGAACCGGTGCGGTTTATCTTTAGCCATTCTGCCCTGAAAGAAGGCTGGGACAATCAGAACGTTTTCCAGATATGCACGCTCAAGAGTAGCGCTTCGGAAGTCCGCAAGCGGCAAGAAGTGGGCCGCGGCTTGCGTTTATGCGTGAACCAGAACGGCGAACGCATGGACGAGAGCGTTTTGGGTGGCGACGTGCATTCGGTGAACGTGCTTACGGTTATCGCGAACGAGAGTTACGAGGATTTCGCGAAGGCGTTGCAGACCGAAATGGCGGAAACGATTGGTAGTCGCCCGGTCAAGGTGACGATAGACCTGTTCAAGGGAAAGTCGTTTACATCGGAAGCCGGCGAAAAGCTTTTTGTGACAGATGACTTTGCGCAAACGGTTTACGATGCGTTGCTGGAATGTGGCTATGTGAAGAAGGGTGCATTGACGGATAAGTATCGCACGGATAAGGCTACCGGTGCGCTGACCCTTTGCGAAGAAGTTGCTCCTTATTCTGCAAGCATTTGTGGCGTTCTTGATACGCTTTACGATGCCGATGCGATTAAGCCCGAAGATGCCCGCAAGAACAATGTGGAACTGCACTTGAACAAGAGCAAGTACAATTCCAAGGAGTTCAAGGAACTTTGGCAAAAGATTAACGCGAAGTCTGCTTATGTAGTGGATTTCGAGACTGATGAACTTGTCCGTAAATCGGTCGATGCGCTGAATGCGAATTTGCGTGTAACGAAGATTTTCTTCAGGGTGTCGCAAGGTTCATTGGATAAAATCAAGTCCAAGGAACAGCTGGAGGCGGGCAATGCCTTTAAGATGGAATCTACGGAATCTAGGGTTGCCGTCGCCACCGCAAATTCCAGCGTCAAGTACGACTTGATAGGAAAAATTGTCGAAGATACGGGGCTAACCCGCAAAACGGTCGGCGAAATTCTGAGCAAAATCCAGAAGCCCGTCTTTGACCAATTCCAGGAAAACCCCGAAGAGTTTATCATCAAGGCGAGCCGCCTAATCAACGAACAGAAGGCGACCGTCATTATTGAGCATATTACGTATAACAAGCTGGAATCCAGTTACGAGACGAGCATCTTTACCGATAACACGATGAAGGGGCGCCTCGGTATGAATGCTTGCGAAACGCACCAGCATTTGTACGACCACCTGATTTATGATTCCAGTAACGAACGCGACTTCGCGCAAAAACTGGAAACGAGCAAGGAAGTCTCGCTCTACATCAAGCTGCCCAAGGGATTTTTCATCAACACGCCTGTCGGCAAGTATAATCCCGACTGGGCGATTGCCTTCCACGAGGGTGAAGTCAAGCATGTTTATTTTGTCGCCGAAACCAAAGGCTCCATGAGCACTATGGAACTTCGTGAAATCGAATCTGCCAAAATCAAGTGCGCCCGTAAACATTTCGCCGCCATTTCCAGCGACTCCGTCACCTACGACGTAGTGGATTCCTACGAACGATTGCTGGAATTGGTAAAGTAAATAATCATTATATTTAATGTCTGTTATGAAACTTTCAGTCGTTTTGTGGACCACATTTTCTTTCCTCCTCTCGGCTTGTTCCGACTCCTTCACGGATGCTCGTGACGGACAAAGTTATGACGTTGTGAAAATCGGCGAGCAGATATGGATGGCGGAAAATCTGAATTACGAAACGGAGACAAGTGCTTGCCCGGATGGCGATTCTCGCAATTGCAAACGAATGGGGCAGCTTTATACGTGGGCGGAAGCGCAAACTGTTTGCCCTGAAGGTTGGCGTTTGCCGATGAAGGCTGATTTTGAGGCACTCATTTCTGCGGTGAATCCTGCGATGTCCGTGGATGCCGCGCTGTCCCATACGCAGTCTCGTGCCGGCAATTCCGGCGCAGTTCCTGATGCGTCTAGTGCGGTTCTAGATAATAAAGCGGGCGCGGTCTCGAATAAAGTCGGTGCGGCTTTAAAAGCAAAAGATGGTTGGTTCAAGAAAGGGAACGGCACCAATGACTTTGGATTCAAAGCACTCCCGGCGGGCTATCGCGGCGCAATCTCGAAAGCGGATGACGGTTCGATTTCTGGCGGCAAGTTCGATGGTATCGGCGGTTACGCGTATTTCTGGAGCGCGACCGAAGATCCTGAAAATCCTAAATCGAATGCGTATTACTTGTTCTTGTCGTTCAATAGCGATGCGGCAAGTTTGAATGCGTTTGCGAAAGAGGACTATCGTTCCGTGCGCTGCGTTCGATAAAGTTCGCGCGTCCTCGGTACATTCGCATTCTCTGCATGGTACCATTCGCGGATACTTCCTATGTGAGGCTACGCGCTGGTGTAAACAAAATAATTCTATTTGTAAAATTTTCCCACACCCCTTGCCACATCTAGCGACATTAGGTACATTAATGCAGCACGTGGTTCTCTGTCAAATGGAGAACCGCGTCTTTTTTTTATTCTGGGTTTCCCGGGATAAGGGGACGCCTCAACTACCCAATGGAGGCGCAATGAATAACGAAAATCATCTTGTTGAATACAAGCGCGAATTGTCAGAAACCTTCGAACGTTCTGTAATCGCTTTTTTGAATTCTACCGGCGGTCACATCTATATTGGAATCAATGACGATGGCTCTGTATATGGCGTTAAAGATATAGACCATGTGCAGCGTCAAGTAGCAGATAGAATCTTGAACAATATCAAGCCCAATGCTATAGGGCTCTTTGAAGTTGTGGCGGAGAAAAAAGATAACAAGAATATTGTTCATGTGGCAATTTCTGGTGGTCCCGAAAAGCCGTATTACTTGAAAAAGGCGGGTATGACACCCGAAGGCTGCTTTATGCGCGTGGGTAGTTCTGTCCATGGAATGAGCGAAAAGATAATTCTAGAGACTTTCGCCTCTCGTGCAAAGGTTTCTCTTGCCAGGATTCCGGCTCCGCGGCAGGATCTGACTTTTAGCCAACTAAAAATCTACTACGAAGAAAGCAAAAAAACTTTGAACAGTCAATTTGCCAAGACGCTAGAATTGCTTACTCCTGACGGAAAGTACAACTACAATGCTTACCTTCTTGCGGATGAAAATGGAGTGTCAATAAAGGTGGCGCGGTACAAAGGTGCGGACAAGTACGACCTTATCGAAAACGAGGAATTCGGTTACTGTAGCATTATCAAGGCTGTAAAATCGGTGCTCACGCGATTGAAAGTGGCAAACATTACACATGCCAAGATTACACCTATGGAGCGTATCGAAAAGCCTTTGGTTGATCCGGTCGCCTTGCGTGAGGCGGTAATCAACGCTGTTGTTCACAATGATTACACGAAGGAGGTTCCGCCCCTGTTTGAGATTTTTTCTGATAGGATGGAAATAACGAACTACGGCGGGCTAGTGGAGGGCCTTTCAAAAGAAGATTTCTTCAACTGTTGCTCTATGCCTCGCAATCGTGAACTTATGCGTATTTTCCATGATTTAGATATGGTCGAGCAGCTTGGGAGCGGTATGCGGCGTATTCTGCGTTCTTATGATGAAAATGCGTTTTCGTTTACGAATCATTTCATGCGGACTTCGTTCTATTTTGAAGGTCAACAGCGGTTGGGTGATAGGATAAATGATAGGATAAATGATAGGATAAACGATAGGATAAATCTTACGGAAACAGAATCGCTGATTTACGCAGAAATAAAACGGAATCCTTCCATTACAGTTCCCCTACTTATGCATGAAACAGGTTATTCCGAACCGACGATTAATAGGACATTGAAATCCTTACGGGAAAAATCGTGCATTACCCGCATTGGAGCTCGAAAGAATGGACGTTGGGATATCTTGCAATAAAGCGGTCTTACAATAAATAATCCATCCTGATATTCCGCATACTTTCGAACAAATTCGCCTTGAGCGTGGAGCTTCCTTTTGTCAAGCTCTTGATTTCTTCGCGGATGGTTTTGCGATGGCTTGCTTTCGAGAATTCGCAGGTGCAGGTGAACTTGCGAATGTCCGCGTCTTCGGCGTAGGCGATGATTTCGCTTTCTTCGCAGTAGCAGAGCGGGCGGATAATGCTGCACGGATATTTCTCGTACGGCACCATTGGCGGCATGCCGCTAAACTCGCCCTTGTACAGCATGTTCATCAAAAGCGTTTCGACGATGTCGTCCATGTGATGCCCGAGCGCAATCTTGTTGAAGTTGTTTTCGCTCGCGAACTTGATAAGCTCTGTGCGGCGCTGCGTGCTGCACCAGTAACAGTTCAGCTTGCGGCCTTCCTTGAGGCGCGCTTCCACGGCAACGTCCTTGAAATAGAACGGCACTTGCGGGTATTCTTCTGCCATGCGTTGCAAAAATTCGCGGGACGCTTTGTCTGCAAAATCGCTTTGGATGTGGATGGCGGCAAGTTCGCACTTGGGCCCGAATTTGCCGAGTCTTGCGGCGAGCTCCATCAACAGCACGCTGGAATCCTTGCCGCCGCTTGTGGCGATGAGCACGCGGTCTCCGTCTTCAATCAGGTTGAAGTCGTGAATGGCTTTCGTGATTTTCTTATTGACTCTTTTGCGAATTTGACTAGACATAATTACTTTATCCAAAGCTCGCGCAGTTTCGAGCGCAGTTTCGAGCGCAGTTTCGAGTACAGTTCCCGATCGATTCTCGCGGCATTTCCTCTTTCGTGCGCGTCTCGTTTAAACTTGGCGCAGTTCCATTTACAGATACCGTTCATTAAAAAAGGCTCTCGTACGAGAGCCCCTTTAAATTTTTCACGACCGCGGTTAGTTGTCCGTCAGGTGCGTCGGCATCAACAGGAACGAGAAGTTCATGTTTTCGCCAACCGGTTCGATGATGCAAGCGCCAAGCGGGTTGTTCATCTTCATGATGACTTCTTCGCTCTTGCACATGCCGAGGATTTCTGCGAGGAACTGGCCGTTGAAGCCAATGCAGAAGCTGCCTTCGCCGTTGTGCGTGATGGCGAGTGCTTCGCGAGAATCGCCGCCGACATCCGGGTCCGTGGCGCTGAGTTCGAGGATGTTGCCGTCGAACTGCAAACGGATCTTGCGGGTGCGTGCGTTAGCCATCGAAATCACGCTGCGGATCTTGTTCTGGAATTCCGTGGTGTTCGCCTGAGCGGTACGTTCAAACTGCTGCGGGATCACGGAGCGGTAGCTCGGATACGGTCCTTCGTAGAGTTTCGAGATGACCTGAATAGATCCCGTGTTGAAAAGAATATGCGTTGCAGACGTGCGGACTTCGACCGTTGAATCGCCCTTCGCCATGTGAAGAATGTGTTGCAAAGCCTTGTGCGGGATGATGACACCGTTCGAAAGTTCTGCACCTTCCTGGTCGATAGCTGCACGGCCGAGACGGTGACCGTCTGTTGCGACCATGGAAACCTTTCCAGCAGCCGCTTCAAGATAAACGCCGTTCAAGCTCAAACGCGTGGAGTCGGTGGAAGTTGCGAACAATGTCTTTTCAGCGAGAAATGCAAGTTCGCTTGCGGCGATGTTCAAGGTTTCGCCGTTTTCGATTTCCGGGAACGGCGGGAAATCGTTCGCGTCAAAGCCGATAATGCTTGCCTTGCCGCGTTCGCTCCACTGGATCTTGACCAAGTAGTCCTGTGCATCGAAAGTGATGTTCGTGATGCTCGGGTCCACAAGGTTCTTCACCTGGTCGAACAACTTGCGTGCGTTGATGACGACCGCGCCATCACGTTCGCCCTGAACTTCTACCTTGACCCTGATACCGAGGTCCAAGTCGGTGGCACTCACTTCGAGGAAGTTTCCTTCGAGGCGAAGCGAAAAGTTATTTAAAATCTGTATCGTCGATTTATTCGGGACGGCGCTAATCGCCGCTTGCAGGGCTTCCTGCAATACATTCTTCTGAATGGTAAACTTCATGAATTAGCCTCTCTGGATGATCATTGTTCCTACGAAAAATACAACGACGATGATAGCGAGGAGCGCGATGACTCGTTTATCCAGCGCATTTGACTTCTTCGGGACGAATTTTTTGGCGTTTTGCTTTGCTCTTCTGCGATCGCTGCGACTCATAGAAAAATCTCCATTGTTTTATATCGTGAAATCTACTATTTTAGAGACTAGTCGGAAGAGATTATGAACGAAAAAACTCTAAATAAGCTGAAAAATACGGCAATGGACTGTGCATCCAACGTTCTTTCGCGTGTCGAATTGTCCATGGTGCAGTCCAAGCTCAAAAACAAGTTCCAATTGCTCGGACAGCATGTTTACGAAGCTATCCGTGAAGGTCGTTTGGATAACATTAAGGATGATCCGTCTACAGTCGAGGCAGTGGGAGCCATCTTCGAAATCAAAAAGCAAGTCGCAGAACTTGAACAAAAATTGAACAAAGACGCAGGTTCCTGTGAAAAAACTTGAAGTTCACATTTACCCGAACAAGAATTCGCGCGGAAAGGACATTACATTTTCCGTGCGGAAAGTTGTCATTTACTTTATTCTATCCGTCTGCGCCATTTTGGGTTTTATCATGTTCTCGCCGGTCCAAATTGTGGAGAACTTGTCAAACGGCAACTTGATGGATGTTTATCACCAGAATTCAGTCATCAAAAATGAAATCAAGAAAATCCGCACGGTTGTCGATACGACCATCTTAAAGATAGAGGAAACTCGCGTTGTCCGCGACAGTTCTCTGAAACTAGGCGGTCTTGGCTTTACTCTGGAAAACGCAACCTTCGAAGATGAAAATTCCCCGAAAAAGAATTTACATGCAATAAGGTCAACGTTCCGAAAGACTCTCAACAAACTTGAAGCCGATTCTGCACTTGCAGCACGTATTCCCGTATTGCATCCTCTCAAAAATCATCACGATATCAAGAGCCGTTTTGAAATGGTCTTCGATGCATTCACGGACCAGGAACTTCCGCATAGAGGCGTTGATTTTTTGGCAGCCGAAGGCGATACAGTCTATGCGACCGGGGCAGGCACCGTTGTCGAAGTGCGCAAGCATCGCGGTTTTGGGCTCGCAATGAAAATCGAACATACAGAAAATGTTAAAACATTCTATGCGCATCTTGGCGATGCCCTTTTGAAAAAAGGGGACAAGGTTCGTCGTGGAGATCCAATCGCGCTCATAGGCAAAAGCGGGCTTCAATCAAGTCTTGGCCTGCATTATGAAATCCGAGTGAATGGAGTCCCCGTAAACCCCGAAGATTATTTTATTACAAAGTAGTCATTAGTTTGTAATAAACAGTTATTGATTGTAGAATACTGGAAAAATCCCGTCCAAGAGGAGGGATTTCTTTATTGCGCTTGCGATAAATAGATATAAAATATGGTTATAAATGTTCCAGCCAGCCGATCTGTTCGGCAGCAATCGTTATGAATAGCAACGGCCAGGCGCTATCATAAAAAATCCCGTTTTGTTTTTTATTGATTACGTTGTACATAAATACAAATGAAAACGTAGCGACGATACATGCGATAAATCGCGAAAGAACGGCTCCCGGCGTTATGAAAAATCCAGGAAAGCAACCAAAGAGCAAACCCATCGCCGCCTTGGACAAACACAAGCCGGAAATGCCCAAATCCAAAGTTCTATGCTTTTGGCGTAAATAGCTCCATGAATAAACTATAAGTACGATGAGGACAAAACTGGTGTATGGAATATATGACAAGACTTCGGAGAGTTTGATTGCTTTGAGCGCTTCGGAAGAACCAAACTGCTTATTTCTTAAGAAAAATGCAATCTGCTCTGTTGCGTAAAAGCCTCCAAAAATAGAGACGAAGGACAACGTTACCATGGCGTTCTTGAAATTCTCTTTTTCTTTCTTGAGCTTTTTTTTCTTTTGTTCAATCGGCTCAAGTTTGTCCATCCGGTTGATGATGATGTCCATGCGCTCGTCGGACTCTTCTTTTTCGGCAGCGTCCAGCTCGTCATAAAGTTCATCTAGCGACATCTTGCGAATGCGCTTCTTGAACGCTTCCAGAGATTCTTCGGCATGAGTTTTTTCTTCTTGCATGCGAATGAATTTACAAAATTGTCAACCGTCCGATATGTTCCAACGCAAGCGAAATTAAAAATAAAGGTATCGAATTCCTGAATAAAATTCCTTTGTACTTGCCAACCTGATAGTTATAGAAGTAGAAGATGGACAAAGCGACAATAATGCTCGAAATGACGCGCGAAACAATCGGTCCCGGAGTCACGAAAAATCCGTAATAGCTACCAAAAACAAGTCCGACTAGACCGTTTGTGAGGAAAAAGACGGAAATTACTTGTGTGATGGCGGCTTGACCAATTTTCTTTATTTTGTCAGTAAAACCTTTTTCCTTTTCGCTCCAAATACAATAGAATTGAAATACAAAGCAGACGATGGCGCAAGAATATGGAAAATAGGGGAGGTAATCCGTAAATGTGATTTCTGGGTGCGGAGGGGCGCCACGCATTCGTTTGATAATGGCTACGAACAAGTAAAGGTACTCGGTTGCGCATGCTCCTAATACCAAATAAATAAGAAGCATGTACTTTGTGAAGTCGCGCTTTGCTTCGCTTCGCATTTTCTCCCATTCACGGAGTTCCTTGGCAACGATGTCTTTGCGTTCCGGTGTCGGGTCGTCTTTGACGGCTTCCCATTCTTTTTCGAGTCGCCCAAGCGTGAAATGTTGGACTCGTCTCTCGTACGCCTTCAAGGAGGCTTCGTCATTTGGAAACGGTTTTTTATTCATTGCAGATTAATTTAATTAGTCGTTAGTTATTGGTCAATAGTTATTCTCTAAGTTCTGCAAGCTAAAATTTCTCTCGTCTGTAGTCCAAAGGGCGTTCTCTCGCCTCTCGTCTAACTTTACTGGATCCTTCCCCTACGGTGTCAGGATGACGTCCCTAAATTCTAAACTCTTCCCACTGCCAACTAAGTTCTGCCAACAGCCAACTAATCTCTCCTACTTCCTATTTCTCTCTACATTTTAACTTCCTACTTGTACTTTCGCTCCGCTCAAGTACCAAATGCTGGTCTCGGTCATGCCAAAACAAATTTTGTCGCGACTCTCGACCTACGCATTTGTCCTACTTCCTAATTCTCCCTACATTTTCCCTTCTCTCGTCTCTCGTCTCTCGTCTCAAGTCTTCCTACTTGTTATATTTATGGTCCCCAGGCTTTGCTTTGCAGGCGGGCGGTACTTTCCGTCAAGAAACATAGGGAGCTCGGATGCGATCCATACTTTTGGACCGGTCTTGGGGATATATCAAGTTTTGCTTTACCCTTTAGGAGTTTTAATGGCAAATAAGTGTAAGCGCGGAATCTTGATTAGCAAAACACCGTACGAAAAGCGCATCGCCATCATGGAAGATGGTGAACTTGCGGAATTGGTTGTTGAAGGTGTTTCGTCTAATCGAGTTCTGGGCAATATTTATAAGGGTGTCGTCCAGAAGGTGCTTCCCGCACTCAAGGCGGCATTCATTGACATTGGTCTTGAGAAGGCCGGCTTTTTGCATCAAGAAGACGCCATGGACCGCAACGAACTGTTGCGCCGCGAATATGGCGACGATGATGAAGAAGGCGATGCCGATAAGGAAGTTTCGATTGACGAAATTCTCCAGGAAGGCCAAGAAATCATGGTGCAGGTGGTCAAGGAACCGATTAGCACCAAGGGTGCCCGTTTGACGACACACTTGAGCTTTGCTGGCCGCTTCCTGGTCTGCATGCCCGGTACAAATTTCGTCGGCGTGTCCAAGCGTGAACGCGATCCGGTCAAGCGCCGCGAGTTCAAGAAGGTCGTCCGCCGTCTCAAGGGCCGCGACGTGGGCTACATCGTCCGCACCAACGGCCTCAACGAATCCGAATTCGAAATTAACAAGCAGATGCGCGAACTCGAAAGCAAGTGGGAACAGACGAAGTACAACTTCGAAACCATGCCGCCCGAGACCTGCATCTACGAAGAATCCGATTCCATCGAACAGACCGTTCGCGAATACTTTGGCGACAACACGGACTACGTGTATATCGACAACCGCGACGAGTACTTTGCTCTCCGCGATTATCTGAAGGTTCTCTCTCCGGATAAGCTCGACAAGGTCAAGCTCTGGAGCTCCAGCGAAAGCTTGTTCGAATACTTCAAGATCGAAAACGACTACGCTCGCTCCTTGCAGCGTCAGGTACCGCTTCCGCGCGGTGGCAACCTCGTCATCGAACAGACCGAAGCTCTCGTGTCCATCGACGTGAACACGGGTCCGAAGGTGCACGGCAAGGACCAGGGCAAAATCATTCTCGAAACAAACCTCGACGCCTGCCACGAAATCGCAAAGCAGCTGCGCCTCCGCGATGTGGGCGGCCTCATCATCATCGACTTCATCGACATGGAAACGGATGAAGACCGCGAAGCCGTCTATCAGGAATTCCGCAAGGCAATCCGCCGCGACAAGGCCCCGATCAGCCCGGCCCCGATTAGCCAGTTCGGTCTCATGGAAGTGACCCGTAAGCGCGTCCGCGTGAACCTCATGACCGAGAAGACCGAATGCTGCCCGGTGTGCAACGGCAGTGGCCGCATCGCGACGCTCGAATCGACGCTCGGCATGATCGACCGCTGGCTTGCACGTGCCCATACAAAGGCCCGTCTCCGCGAAGTGACCCTCGTCGTGAGCGCTCCGGTGATCGATGTCCTCTGCAAGGACTTGAACCGTATGTTCAACTATCTGGAATACAAGCACAACATCAAGATTTCCCTCGTGGAAGATGAATACGCTCACATCAACCAGTTCTGGATGTACGACAAGAATAACGAGGACATTACGGATTTGTACAACTTCGCATAAGCTGTCATCCGCGATTATCGCTTTGAAAATCACGCATCAAGCGTAAAAGATCCTGGCTTCCGCCAGGATTTTTTGTCATTAAAAATACGCACAAAAAAAAGACGCCTGCCCATCGCAGACGCCTTTAGAGAGAGGATGTCTTTCTAGTTATTCAAGTCGATTTCAAAACCCTTTGTTCTTCCGTGACGCACTCCCCAAAGGAAGTCCTGCGTGCGGTCGGCTTTAGTTTTCCACCCAACTTTGATTTTGTACTTAAGCCTTGCAATGTAGACACCTGTGCCTACCAATCTTCCCAACTTAGACTTCATATTCCAAGCAATGAAGATTTTTCCGTTATTCTCGTTGGCGAGACAGTTCCCGTTGTAGAGGGTGTCCGTGCAGGAGAGTTTTCCCGAACTGCGGTTCACGAATACGCCAAGACTCGTGTAGTAATGGGTCTGGTATTCTAGAGTCGTCGTCTCAGTGAGGATTTTCGTAACTTTTTCTATAGCGCTAGAATTGTTGTTTGCAATATTATTCAAGTCCTGAGCATCGATATATCCTCTTCTATACGCTTGTACAATGTTCTCATCAAGACCAAGACGGTCTATACTCTCACCTTCAATAAGACGTTGTTCAAGGCTCTTGCCAAAATCAGCAATGCTCTTATTGTTCGCATTTGCTATGGAAGCCTTGAGTTCCGTGACCTCGTCCTTCACATAACTCGAAAGACTCATGTCGCCAAGATAATGACCTTGCACGCCATATTCCTCTGCAACTTCCTTGGCCGTCTTGGGTTCATCCGTCTGATAAAGCTTCGGAACAGAAGGCGTCGGACTCTGGATAATCTCTATCGATTCTTCCTTTTCGCCAATCGTCACGACCGGCGAGCTCGTGATAGTCACTTTCTGGTCACCGGAGATGCGAACAAACGGATTTCTCGGATCGGTGCTTCTGTGAAGGAGGTCCATGTGTACGTTCGGAACCAGCTTGACGGAATCTCCTACGGCAGGGATGTTTTCCTTATCATTGCTGATACTTCTAAAGAACAGCTGCCATTTGTTTTTATTGGGCTTGGACAAAATGTCCGGGACGATGTCTTCCCTTACTTCGCCAGTCCGTTTAAAGAAGTATTTGAAATAGTTCGCATCGCTTTCATTTTCGCAATCAAGACCTTCGCTGAACGTCAATGTAAGGACGGTCGAACCGTCATTGCTGTAAGCAATATCAGCCTTTGTGATAACCGGGCCAATCGAATCGGTCACATCGCCCGCAAGGCTAATACTTGACATCATGCCGGTGTTAGAGCCATCGCTGTAACTCCAGAATGGCGTAATCTTTCCGCTATAGATATTTTCAGCGCCACCGGTAAAGGGAGCTGTACCAAATCCCCCGTTAACGGTAATGATCATGGAACTGTCGGAGTTGTTTGTTACGACACCATTGACAATTGTCGGGAACTTTTCGCCGAATTCAATCTGCAAGGAATCCATGCGGACCAATTTTTTGTCAATAGGCTTTGAAAGTTTCGCATAGACGCTATCTCCACGGCCATCGCCATCCCTATCGAAAATACTTGCGAATACGACTTGCGGTACAGGCGGGTCACTGAACAAAATGTTTTTCCAAATGGCACGCTGCGTTTCGTCGGCGCTAGAGACAATCAGCTTTATGTCTTGAACAGGCGCCGAAGCCTTGATGTAGAATGTCGCCTTGCCGCTCTTGAGAGTAATGGCGTTAATGGCGTTTCCGTTTTCGTCACAGGGGATAACAGCCGGGTTGTTCGTTGTTATGTAGACCATGTCATCGAATGTCGCCCACTCTTCGAACATCACATTTACGGCATAGCGAGTGTTCACCCAGTTTTTATTCGCATTCTTGTCAAAGTGCTCTTTTTCCCCATCAACTTCGACGGAACCGTCGATGGGATTGTCCGTCCCGAGAGCAGTCCAGACATTGCGATTATCAACGCGCGCATAATAAATCTTGGGCGAATCGTACTGGTTGATGACAAAAGTGATTTCGTCGTATTGGGCTTCATCTTTTTGCAAAGAGAAGCGCAACTGGTACGTTCCCGGCGGCAATCCGTGACTAGATCTAATGAGAGCCGTATCGATGGTAAACCCGGTGAACCCAGGCTTGATTGTAATACCGCCGAACCAAGTTTTTGCCGTATCGAGAGGAACGCCTTCGGCGTAAGCGCCGCTGCCAATCAAGATGAAGTTCGAAGGAGCCGCGACGGTATCGATAATCGTAGCGCCTGAGAAATCGCAGGAAAGCGCTTGCTGGCTAACACGCTGGTAAATCTCGTAATTGATAAGCCCCATCTCGGAAAGTTCCTTGGCGAGAATGCTAGCTTCCGTCCTAAGATCGATGGAAGTCCGCATTTTGAAGTTCGATTCCGTTTGATGGCGTTCCGCATAGAAAATATGGAACGGATAGCTGGCTCCTTCGATAAGCCCGAGCGTGTCGAGGTCAACGGCCCCCGTTACCTGCGGATGCTGCCCGCCGATATCCACGACAAGGCGGTTGTTGATGAATACCCAAACGTCATCGTCACCGAGGAATTCGAAATATTGCCCCGGCACGTATTCGAACGTAGCCTGGATCTTCATGGTGAAGCCAAAGTTGTGCCTCTTGCGGTTGGCGGAAATGTTGTCAAAGAACGGATTCTCGATAGTTTTTTCATCATCGAGATACTGGAAATCGTCCAACAAGAAGAGACCCCCTTCAGGACTGGACGCATTTTTCTGCCCGAGCCAGAGTCCACCGGTATCGAGGCTAAGTTCTATGGAGCGGCAAGTGGCATTCGTATAATCCCTGCCGTTCTTTTGCGCTAAGACTTGCGGTAGGAACCATTGGTTGATATGGGTAGTAAGCTTGCATTCTTCAGGGAAATTTGCCGCTTGTACAGGGACTCCATTTGGACCGAGGTATTGTTCGACCATGCCCCTCATGTAGCCTCGTCTTTGGCTGTCCGTAGCATTCGCCCCTCCACATCCGCCAGAGCCGAAGTCGTTGCTTGTGGCATATATCGGATTGCTGTAATAGAGGTCTTTCGCGCCGTTCCCGTAAGAAGTCGTTGTCGTGGAATCGCGTCTGTTGAAGGTCGTTACGATATCACCGTCACCGAGTTCTCCGTGGAACCAGTCGAACATCATCACGGGAAGCGTCTTGACAGGGCAGTCGCCCAGGATGCCAGGGTACTTATTGTAAACGACTGTCGGGGCCCCAATTTCCTTGCCGGCCTTGACCCAGATGGTATCAGTCTGGGCAGCGGCACTATCGAGCGACAGAAGGATGCTCTGGACTGCAGGATCGATTTTGGTATAGTGAAAATCTCCTACGTAGTCATATCCGATAGTCTGCTTGAAATAGACCTGCAACGAGCCTTCGGGCGGAGTAATTCTTGCTTCGAACCATCCGCAGTAGTTCTTGACCGTTGTCATCTTGGCGTTTTCTCCACCTGCGACATAAACGATTGCAGATGTATTTGCCCATGGAGCAAAGAAACGTATGACTTTTCTCTTGACCTGCGTCGTCGTTCCCGGACCACCGGGACGACCAGGGCGGTCTCCACCGGGATTTGCCGTCTGTGGAGGTGTAATAGGGTCTGGGCTATTGGCCTGGGTGGCGCCTCGGTCGGTAATTGTAATGATGATGTCGCTTGCGACAGGTTCTGCTCCAGCAAACGGCGTAACCGTTGCTACGGCAGTCCCGTTGCAACCCGCTCTCGTATAAAAACTTAACGTCGGCGTTCTTGCTTCATCCATCGTTGCCTGGACGTAAAAAGAACCGTTACCGTAGCTGCTAAGTGCCGTGCAAGCGCTAGTTTGATTGGGATTCGAATTGCGAAGACGAACATAAAGATTCGCTCCGTTATTCCGTGTCATTTCATTTTTGACAAGAATATTGTAACCTGCAGCTACCGACGGAATAGCTGCACATAAGAGTATAATCAATAAACTCAAGACAATATTTTTACACCGCATCCACAACTCCCTGAATACTAGTTAACCTAATAGAAAATACATTCTATCTCGTGATATTTATCAAATTTTTTTTTTTGGTTTGTAAAATAAATTGCGAAGTCAGCAACACTTGAAGGTTGTTTCTGTTGTTAGGGTGAAAAGTTCCGTTTTTATACAGAAAAAAGGCGCCTCCAAGCGCCTTTTTGAAGTTCGGTTCCTATCTGGAAATTATGGTTTCAAGTCGAAGTCGGAAATCGAGAGATGCGGGTGGCGGAAGCCCATGAGGAAGTCCTGGGTGCGCTTGGTAATTCTCTTGCCATTTACAATGAGACGGATTTCAAGTCGACCGATATAAACGCCGGTGCCGATGAGTCTTCCATTTTTGCCACGTGGATTCATGGCCAAGAAAAGGTGTCCTTCGTTTCCAAGGCAGTTCACCGCTCCGTCCGTTTTGAAGATGTCATCGTTACAGGCTATCCGACCCTCGCCACCGTTGACGAAATGCCCAAGGCTGGAGTAGTAAGTCGTCTTGTAGCTGAGTTCCGTCTTGTCAGCCATGGATTCGGCGATGGTCTTGATATCGTCCTCGGTGCCATGCATATAGTTATGCAAGTTGTCCTTGTTCAAAAGCCCATTGTCGAGTGCATTGACAATGACATCGCTTAGACCGAACCTTTCCTTGGCTTTATCCGGCGATATTTCGCCCCGGTCTATCATGGACATGATAGTTTCAAGCGAAATCGTCGACGGGTTTCCGTTTAGGTTCGCTTCCTTGTCTTCGAACATGGTGGAGGTCTTGACGACCTTCGCAATTTCGCTGATTTCGTTCTCGACAAGCTCGGACATGTTCATGTCGCCAAGATAATGCCCTTGCGTCCCGTACATTTCGCCAACCTGGTTTGCCGTGAGCGGCTTGTCACTTGTGACAAGAATAGGGACTGTAGCCGAATCGCTACGGACAATTTCCTTTGTTTTTTCGAAATACGGAGAATCCTTGTCCATCATGACGACCGTGGGACTTGTGACTGTAATCCGCTGTTCGCCAGTAATGCGCACCCACGGATTCTTGTCATGAGCCGGAACGCCTACAAGATCGACGGCAAGCCCGCCTTCGGAGGGCGGCTTAATGCGTACGGAGTCGCCCACGATGGGGAGAATATCCGAGACAGATTTTTTCGAGAAGAAGAGCTTCCAGCGGTTTGCAGGTTGCGTCACGATGTAATCCGCCTCTTGCACGACCGTAGAAAGCGACCCGTTGCCATAACTGCGGAAACCAAACAAGCTGGAACCGGCGTTCTTTTCGCTAAGGCCTTCGCTGAAAGTGAGCAAAAGTTGCGTTTTTCCATCGTTTGTGTATGATATTTCCGCCGCCATGATGATAGGCCCTATAGCATCGCCGAGGAGACCGTCCACAGAGAAATTTGCAACGGAATGGTCTTCGGGGTTCGTATAAGTGTACTGGACAGTAATTTTTCCAGAGTAAGGTTCCGTAGCCCCTCCCGTGGATATGATCGAGCCAAAACCATCGCCATCAGCGACAAGCGAAAGCTCGCTCGCACCGTCCTTATAGACGACATTCGCTTGTTCGTAATGAGTTTGTCCAAACGTGAACGTGATGACGTTGAGGACGCTATTACCGCCAAGCGGCTTGTTGAAACTTATCCAGACACTGTCGCCACGTCCATCACCGTTTCTATCGTATATAAAAGCTGTTTCGATTTGTGGAACCGGAGGTTCGGCGATTTTGATGTTCGTCCAGTTGATCCGCTTGTTCTTCGCTGCAGTTGTAGCCACCGTAAGCGTTCCTTTTTCAACGGCTCCAGTCGCCTTGACATAGAAAGTATTCTTTCCGTTTAAAAGCTGGAATTCTCCATTCGCAAGAGGATTTCCAAGGGAATCGCATGGAATAAGTTTCGGGTCCGTGGTCGAGGCGTAGACAGCTATTCCGCTGTAGCTCGAAGCCCAGTCCTCAACATAGGTCACGTTAATGGGGTAGATGCGCCCAGCCCAAAGCTTCTCGTTCTTGTTCAAGTTGATGGGGAGCGTATCACTGCTGACATCGCGGTTCGATTCGTTTCCGAGAAGTTTCCAGAACTTGCTGAAATTAAGCGTATCCTGATTGATGACATCTATGACGGAGTAGTTCGAATCGATAATCTTCGCAAAGGCTATGTTCGGAAGCTCTGTCGGCGGGATGGTGAAATAAACGTCCTTAAATTCCTTGGGATTGTTCTTGAGCGAAACACGCACATAGTACGTTCCCGGCGGGAGCGCCTGCATACGGGAAATCGTCGTCGTGTTGATCGTGATCATCGTGTAATCGTTCGTAACCGTTATTCCGCTATAGTAAAGCGAATCCAGTTTGCTTAATGCGACACCAGTCGTCGGAAGGCTTCTTCCGAATAACGTAAAGTTCGAGGGCCCGCGCTCCGTACGCCTGGTTTCGGAGTTTGCGGAGAAATCGCAGGCAAGCGTCTTTTCGCGGATATTCTGCCACACTTCCTTCTTGATGAATGTCGAATCTGTCGAATGATCGGTCAAGAACATGCTCGATTCCACCTTCAAGTCGATGGACGTCCTCATCATGAAATTCGACTGCGTGCGCTTGCGTTCCGCATAAAAAATGTGGAACGGATAAGTTTCTCCGGGCGTGAGTCCCAGGTCATCCAGGTTCACGGACCTCATGACTTTCTTGTGCTGTCCGCCAATATCGACAACTAGCTTGTTGTTGATGAACACCCACACGTCATCGTCGCCGTTGAATTCAAAATATTGGCCTTTTACATAAACAAACTCCGCCTGGATCTTCATCGCGAAACCGTAGTTGTGATAACCAGGTGCGTCTTTTCCGCCGCTAATGGAATCGTAGTGCGGATTTTCGATTTTTTGCGCAGAGTCGAGCCAACGGAAATCATCCAACAGGAACAACCCGCGTTCCGGGCTTTCGTCATCCTTTTGCCCGAGCCAGAAACCGTCATCGGTAAGCGTGAGTTCTAGATCGCGGCAGGTGACGTTCGTGTAGGAATTGGCTCCGTCCGTATAAACGACTTCAGGGAGGAACCAGTTGTTTATATGCGTAGAGTTCTTGCAGCCGCTAGGAAAATTCTTTGCCATCACGGGCACGCCATTTGCGCCCAATTCATTTTCCACCATTCCTGTCATCGGTGAACCTTCACAGCCACCTTGGCCAAAATCTTCATTTGTACCAGTGCCAAACATCGGGACGCCGCGCATGTCAAAACCTGTACGTCCGGCTCCGCCATCCCCGTAGCTAAGTCCGTTTTTGGAACCGTCAGAATTCATCGAACCGTCATACCAGTCAAACATCATCACGGGAAGAATCTTCGGCAAACATTCGCCAAGCACACCGGGATATTCGGCATGAATTTCAGGCGTGCCGTACTGGTAGGCGACAATCCAAATAGTGTCACTGGCTGCGATTAAAGAATCCAAGCTTATCGGCACGAGCGCGGAATCACTTTCAGTCGTGCCATCGGCCCCGACATACATTGTTCCTATCGTCTGCTTGAAATAAACATTTACCGTATCTACGGTTTTTGGAATCCTGCTTTCAAACCAGCCGCAATACGGTGAACCCACCGGGGTCATGTAGTTTTCAGAACCATTCAAGTACATGATGGCATTCGTATTTGTCCACGGAGTGAGGAAACGGATATGCCTCTTAGGCTTTGGCGTGATTACAGGCTTTGTTTCAGAATACGTCAGCGTATCTTCGTCAAGGACAATCCAGACTTCAAGCTTCGTCTTGTTCGTTCCATCGGCATAATCCGCATCCCTGTACCCAGGGAACAGTTCCCCGAGGAGAGGCTTGTTGTTGGGACTCAGGTCCGTGCGGCACGAATTACCGCTGCAGCCAAGCCCAAATTGCAAACGACGGACATCTTTCTTGCCATCCGCAAGACGTTCATTGGTAAATTCGATGGTAAACGTGCTGTCATCGCCCTTTTCAAGCGATTTATACACGAAATTGCTTTCGTTGTCGGCATAGTACAAGACATTGCCGTCATAAATGATGTGAGCAACCGCTACCGTCTGTGCCAGAGCACAGACACTAAAAACCGCCAAACACACCAAAACCCTGCAAATAAGTTTATTAATCCTCATCCGCGACTCCTAAGATATTATTTCCCTTATCCCACAGCGTTTCCCACACACTTAAGAAAAAAAATAACAATAAACACTTGATATTTATAGACTTAAAGTAATTATTACATGAAAAATGTTGTAGTATTGTGAAATTCCTCAACAATGTAAATCAAAAGAAACAAAACAGTCAATAATTGTCGGTCGTTAGTCCATAGAATAATCGATTCAAAGCCCCTCATGGCAACAAAAAAAATCCTACCTTTACACTTGTATATTCAAAATTGGAGAATAAAATGAATCGTGTTTACCTAGTTGCCACGGTGGCCTCCAAAATGGAAGCCAAAGTCCAGGAAATCGTTGACGCCGTTTCCAAGGCGGGTCTTATCGCCTCCGTCTACAAACCACTCGATGTGATTTCCGCTGCAGATAGTGTCGAAGAAATCAAGGCAGGCAAGTCAGCCGTGCTCATGGAAAAAATCTGTGCCGATTTCCTCAAGCAGGACTTTGACGCTGTCGACGCCGTTATCGTCGAAGGTGCAACGGGCATGAACGATGTCATTGCCCACAAGTATAACGACGATCTCGCCTCCGCCCTCGATGCGAAGATCTTTGCCGATGGCGAAGATGCGGAACTCTTCTGCCCGAAGCGTTTGCTCCGCTGCGAAAAGTGCCTCGCCGGCGACCTCGCCACCCCCGCTGCCGAACGCCGCGTAAGCCAGGCCATGTTCCGCGCAAGTCTCCTTTCCAAGGCTTCCAAATGCGTGAAACGCATCGTGCTTCCGGAAGGCTCCGAACCGCGTACCGTGCAGGCAGCATGCCTCGCCGTCGAACGCAACATCGCCGTGCCGGTCCTCATCGGCAAGAAGGAAGAAATCGAAGCGACCGCAAAGTCCGTGGGCGTGAAACTCCCGGAAAATATCGAAATCATCGAACCGAGCGCCGAACTAGCCGAAAAGTACGTGCCGACCCTCGTGGAACTCCGCAAGGCGAAGGGCATGACTCCGGAATCCGCACGCGTTGCTCTTTCTGACAACGTCATGCTTGCAACGATGATGCTCAAGTTCGGCGAAGTGGACGGCCTCGTTTCCGGCGCCATCCACTCCACGGCCGATACGCTCCGCCCGGCCCTCCAGATTATCCGTACCGCTCCGGGCGTGAAGTCCGTGAGCTCCGTGTTCTTCATGTGCATGAAGGACAAGACCTACATCTACGGCGACTGCGCTATCAATTTGAACCCGCTCGCCGAAGAACTCGCCGATATCGCCCTCCAGTGCGATGACACGGCAAAGGCTTTTGGACTCCCGAGCCGCGTGGCCATGCTCTCCTACAGCACCATCAATTCGGGCAAGGGCCCGGATGCAGACCTCGTCGTGGCCGCTACGGCCGCCGCCAAGGCCGCCCGCCCGGAAATGCTCGTCGATGGCCCGCTCCAGTATGACGCAGCAACCGTCCCGAGCGTCGGTGCGCTCAAGGCCCCGAACAGCCCGGTCGCCGGCAAGGCTACCGTGTTCGTGTTCCCGGACCTCTCTGCCGGTAACATCGGTTACAAGGCCGTACAGCGCAGCGCACACGGCACAATCGCTATCGGCCCGATGCTCCAGGGTCTCGCCAAGCCGGTGAACGACCTTTCCCGCGGCGCCCTCGTCGAAGACATTGTCTACACGATCGCCTTGACCGCTGTTCAGGCCCAAAAGTAAGACCGTTCGACTGTGAGGTGGAACCTCCGACTTCGCCTCACTCTCGCAAAAGCGTGCAAACGAGTGTCGTAAAGTTATGCTTGCATAATTTTATGGCCGCGTGTAGCCGCGGACGCCAAAGGCGTCAACCGCGTCTCGTATTAACGAGGCGCTTGTTGCTCACAGAAGTCATTGGGAATTGCGCAAAACTCTCGCGCCCTGCATTTGTCACCCTGGCCACTGTACCGGGGGCGCCATTGCAAAAAAGCGGACTTTTAAAGTCCGCTTTTTTCATAAATCGTTTTTCTGCTTAAAGTGTCATTCCCGTCCCGGAACGGAATCCGGGATAAACTCCGGCGGAAATCTCCTTTATAAGAAGTTATTTCTTTTTGTTATTCGCTTTTCTCTGCGCTTCGATAGCTTTCTTTATCTGTTCACTGTCTTCCAGATGTTTCAGCGAAAGCTTATCCTTGTGCTTGCGGTAGATAATCTTCCACAGTTCTTTCAAGTGCCAGCGAGCGCGCTTGTCTTCGAGAATGTACCCGTCGCGAACACCGGCATCAAGTCCCCGTACGATCAGTTCCATTGCGTCATCGTAGCGGTCCTGGTCATAGCGCAAATCGGCAAGGAAATAATAGTTGTAGATGTCTTTCTGGTTCTTTTCAAGCGCGAGTGTCAAGTACTTGTCCGCCAGTTTTTCGTCTGGCCATGAAAGCAATAGCGGTACATATGGCAATACGAAATGCGCACGCCCTAGAATTTGCCAGTCCTCTGCTGCTGTCGCCACATCGCGAACTTTCCCTGCAATGCCTTCCTTGAGCGACGAGATGACATTCCGCTCGGATCCCCACATCGAAAGCGTCGAGGCGTAAACGTGTGCGATTTCCTTGTTCTTCGGGAACTTTTCGTAGGCGCTTTTGCTAGCGTCCATCAATGTGTCCAAATGAAGCTGGCGCTTCTTTTCGTCGAACTGGACAAATCTAAAGCAGAAATAGAGCGTCTTGACGTAGCCTTCTGTAGCGGCTTCCAGGACAGTGGAATCTTCCATCGCCTTCCGGTACGCTTCCTTCATGATTTTTGCGTTCTTGGCGTCGGCCTTGTCGCCGTTAGCGCGCAGAGCCCTTGCGGCATAGCAGGAATCTGCCAAATGCAAATAGTCGTTTGCGCTCGCGAAACTTACAACAAGTAACAGCGCAAAAATTATTTTGGACGTAATCCTCATGAATACGTTTAGACTTTCCAATTCTGAAGAATCTTGTTCACCGAGGCAATGCGAGTTTTTTCTTCATCGGTGCCATGGAACGTTTTGAACAAGAGATTCCTGTATTCCATCAAGGCGGTACGGATAATGATTTTTTCTTCTTTTTTAAGCATGGTATATAAATTAAGTTAGTGTTTCTTACTGCGCTTACCCTTGCCGGAGAAATAGTCCTGCTGGCGCGTCGCTCCAAGAACAGCGTGCCAAAGCGTTCCGTTCGGGTTAATTTTTTTGCGTTCATTGACGGCATATTCTATAGGCACGTGCGAGAATGCCCCGTTCATGCTGCCAACGACCATGTCCGTCTTGCCAGCCATGCCGGCGTGCACGGCGCTTTCGGCCAACTGGAAGCAGAAAATGGCGTCTGTGCCTTTGGCCGGAATACTACGGACCATGTAGCTTGGGTCAAAGTACTTGATGTTGATTTCTTTCCCGACCTTGTCGAAATGTTCCTTAATCTTGCGAGTCAAAAATTCGCCGATGTCGTTCTTCAAAATGTTGCCGCTTGCGTCGCGGCGTTCTTCCTGGTCCTTGAAGAGTTCCTGTCCGGCACCTTCAGCGACCGCAATCACGGCATGTGTCTTGCCACATCCGTAACGGCTTTCGAGAGCCTTGAAAAGACCACCTTCGCCTTCGAGTTCAAACGGGACTTCGGGTACAAGGCAGAAGTTCACGACTGTCGTGGCAAGTGATGCGTACGCAGCAATAAAGCCTGAATCGCGGCCCATGAGCTTCACGAGGCCAAGTCCGTTGTAGGCGCCGTTCGCTTCGATATGGGCGCTTGTGATAACGTCTGTAGCACTGAGAACTGCTGTTTCAAAACCGAAAGTCCTGTCGATCAAGTTCAAGTCGTTGTCGATCGTTTTCGGAATACCGATAACAGAAATAGGCTGCTTGCGTTTCTTGACTTCTTCGGCAATGGCGTGGGCGCCACGGAGCGTGCCGTCACCACCGATGCAGAACAGCACGTTGATGTTCAGGCGCATGAGCGTATCGACCATGATCGACGGATCCTGCATTCCACGGGAACTTCCGAGGATAGTACCGCCGTCTTCCTGAATGGCATCGACCACATCCGGGTCGAGCACTATGGGAGAATAGCCATAATTCGGATTCAAGCCGCGGTAACCATAAGGGATACCGAAGATGTTCCTTACTCCGTAGTCAAACCAGAGCACTTGTACAAGGCCCTTGATGACATTGTTGAGCCCCGGGCAAAGGCCGCCGCAAGTCACGATGCCTGCACGAGTCCATGCCGGATCGTGGAAAATCGTTTCGCGTGGACCAGCCGCTTCAAGGGACGGGACCGGGATGCCTTTCGCAAGATAATCTGAAATGAGGTTGACGTCCGTGGTAAGACTGACCTTATCGTTTTCGGAAACGAACGGAACGCCGTTCATTGGCGACTTTAACGTGCCCTTGCCAACGGTTTCAATCGAAAGGTCATAATCCAACGGATTCTTGATAATGTCGTCCTGAGTCATACCACGCCTTTTTGAATTTTGGAGTTTCCGCCATGAAAAACGCCATGCAAACGGAACACCTCAAAAATACATAATGAAACCTTAAATGGACAAGCTTGGGAAGTGTATTTTCGTGCGTAGACCGGGGTTTGCGTTTTCCAATTCTATGGTCATATTACATAAATTGCACAATTTCTTTACCATAGAAAGTCCAATGCCAGTGCCACTTGTCTGTCGCGTCATTTCGTTTTCGACTCTGTAAAATTCCTGGAAGACTTTTTTCATTTCGGAAGGCGGGATACCCGGACCGTAGTCACGGACGGCGAGGTACATGTCCGTTTCCTTGATTCTGAGTTCGACGTTGATCATCTTGTAGTCGGCGTTCTTCGAGAACTTGAGCGAGTTGTCTACGAGATTCATTAGAATCTGCATAATGGCATCGCGATCGATCATGAGGCTAATGTTGTCGGCATCGGTATCCGATGAAACGGTCAGTTCAAAACCTTGTTTTTCGACGTTCTTGCTGTAAGTGGCGATGAAATCATCCAGAACATCTTTGGGCTTAGCCATACGGAGCTGCACATTCCAGCGGTTGCCATCGAGCTTCGACAGGTTCAGCACATTCTGGATGAGCCTGGAAAGGCGGTCGGCTTCGCTTGCGATTTGTCCATAATACTTCTGCTTCTTTTCTTCGCTTGCGACCCAGGAGTTCTGCAACAATTCCGCATACATCTTGATGGCAGTGAGCGGAGTCTTTAGTTCGTGCGTAATAGCGGAAACAAAATCCTGGCGTTTTGCGGCAAGCTTCACGCGGCTTTGCGTCACGTGGTAAATCGAGATCAAGCCGATAGCAAGAACGGCAAGCATCAAAAATCCGATAAACAGGACAAATTCACCGCCGGGGGCACGCTGCGTGGTGTACATCTTGAACGTAATATCCGAAAGCGGCGCCTGCAATGTTTCCGAAAGAAGTTCAGTCGTGATGTTGTTGCGTTCACCGAATGCAACAAAAGCCTTGTTCTTATGGAAAAAGGCGAGCACGAGCGGATCTTGCTGGTTGCCCTTAGTTACGCCCTTGTACTTTTCGATTTCGTTCTTGACAAGGTTCGTGAGGTAAGCACGAGCGTCCACGATAAATCCTTGAATAAACACATCGTGTCCACGTCTTACTGTGCGGTGGAAAATAATGTAGTTCGAATCAACGATAGCCTGGAAAAAATCAATTTCCGCTTCCATGGAATGGGTCGTTTCCGTGTTAATCAAACGAACCAAGAGTCCTGTCGTATCGAGCTTGGTCGATTCGACTCCGAAAGCGAAATCGCCTGTTTCGGTAATTTGTTCGACACGCGGCTTGTTAGCCTTCTTTTTCTTGCGCGTACTAGCGATATCGAGATCTTGTTTGTAAATTTGGTCGATAAGCCTGCTGTCATTCTTGCGCGTCGAATCGGAACTCCTTTCGGCACTGCTCGATGTCATCGCTATTGCCGATGGCGAAGATATCGCAGAAAATCCCGACGTGTTGAGAATTTGACCAATCTTGTTCCGAATGGCGACACGTTTGTCCCTATCAACCATGGGGATACTTTCAAGAACGCCGTCCGGGAGAACGGGCGTACTCAATTTGCCGGAAGGATCGAGCTGGAAATGCCCGACAAGACCAACATAGTGGCTCCTCTGCGGAAACTCCGCCAGTTCGGACATGGTAATCTCTTCACCGCCGAACACAGGAACCGAGCGAATGAATCGGTAGTCGGCGTAAGAGCGCCTGTCTTCAATCGCCAGGTCCGCAGTAATGTTCTTGTTCAAATTCTGTAGCACAGAGAACGCATGTTCCTTATAACCAAAGAGCGACGACGTTTGCAGCTGTGCATAGGAATGACTTAACAGCATTATTACGGGAATCGCAATAACGATAAAAATCGCCACAAAAATGAGACGATCTTTAGAGGCAAGAATAAGGCTCCGCAGAGCCTTGATCTTGCTAGAGAGGTATGTTGAGATTTTATTTATACCGATTTCTCGCATTCTGGAGCCGAGCGCATCTGGTAACCTTCACCGCGGAAAGTGACGAGCAATTTCGGATGAGCCGGATCGTCTTCGATTTTCTTGCGGAGCTTGGTGATGTGGATATCCACCGTACGCGTGTCGACGGATTCCGCATTTTCGTAACCCCAGACCTTGCGGAGGAGTTCGGAACGCGGAATCGCATGGTCGCGGTTGTTCCAGAGATATTCAAGAATTTCAATTTCCTTGCGGGTGAACGCAAGTTCTTCCGTACCGCGAACGCCCGTGTATTCACGGAAGTTCACGCGGAGGTTCCCTGCTACAAGCTTGCCTTCGTTTTCCATTGTCTGGCGGCTACGGCGGAGCACCGCTTCGATACGAGCAAGGAGCATCGGCACGGAGAACGGCTTCGGGATGTAGTCGTCGGCGCCGAACTTGAGCCCGTTGATGATATCGTCATCGGAATTCTTTGCAGAAAGGATGATGATCGGGAGGCTCTTGTCCTTTTCGCGAATCTTGTCACAGACAGTAAACCCGTCCATGCCCGGAAGCATGAGATCCAGAAGTACGAGACCGTACTGTCCTGAAAGAGCTTCGGCAAGGCCGCTTTCGCCGTCAACGACGTGCTTTACTCGATAACCGTTGAGTTCGCAGAGGTCTACGAGACCTTCGGCAATGGCAATTTCATCTTCGATAATGAGGATGTTCGTGCTGCTTGTATTTTGAGTCATTCTTGGATACCTACTCTCTTCTAACCAACTAGTATTATATATACAAAATTAAAGGGCAAAACCACCACCCAATTCGAATGCAAAGTGACCGGCATCGATGTCGCTATCATATTCGCCGCCGAGATAGCACTTTACGTTAGCGTAAGCTGCAATCGGGATAATCGGGAGCTTGAAGCGGGCACCGGCGAGCAAGTGGAAGCCAACGCTCTTGTTGAGGCCTTCCTTCTTTGCCATATCAACGACTTTTTCGGCCAGCTTCTTTTCATCCATGGTGAAATCGTCATCCATGCGGTCGATAACCTTTTCTACAAACGACTTGTTCAAGATAAACGTGTTCCAGTACATCGTGAGACCAGCACCGACATACGGACGAATAGGAATGAGCGGTATGGAAAGGAACGGGTAGGTGACGGAAATGTCCGCGTTCATGGCGATGTACTTCGGGGTAGCCTTGCCGAACGGGACGCCGGAAAGTTCAATGTGCAGCGGGATTTCTTCGTCGCCATTCCAGAGGGAGGCGTTGTAGGAGGCGAACTGGATGTTGAATGTCGCTTCGATGTCGATTTTCGGAAGGATATCGAGCCATGCCTTGAAGCCGAACCCCTGGATGTAGGAGAAATCGCCGTGGCTGAAACCGATTTTGCCTTCAGTGCCCTTGATTTCGGCTCTGTCGGCTTTCTTGAGGGTGGTTCCGACGTTCGGGGAATAATGTCCGCCAAAGCCCGCAATGGCGAAAGACTGGGTGGCAAGCAAAGCTGCCGCTGCAAAGATTAATTTGAAGTTCATGGATTTATTGCTCCTAGGAATGTTTTGCCTTGAAACTAAATAATTATTTAGAAAAAAGGTGTTTACAATTCAGAAAATGGTGCATTTTCGCCTATTTGTGACACTTTTACTTGATTGCCGGTACAAAGAGGAACTTCTTTTCGCCCTTTTTAACATCAACGGTCCCGAAATTGAAAGCCTTGACCGTATTTCCGGCATCGCCTTCAGCAACGACAGAGACCTCATGCGAACCCGGTTCGACAGGGATTCGTGTCATCTGGAAGGAGTTCGGCAAAAAGAGCGCGATGCGGAGGTCCGCTTTTTCGAGTTCGCTTTGAGCGATATCCGTACCGATATTCGTAAAAAGGTTGAACAGAGCATTTTCGGTCTTCATGGCTTTCTTTGCAGCTTGGGCCGCAATCGTGCGGAGGACGACTCGAATGGCCGTTCGTGTCATCGTTGACGCAAAGTCGTCCTTGAGATTCATTTCGAGTTCCTTGTCGAGCGCCATCACCTTTTCAGGGCGGATGCCGGACTGATTGTCTACAGAAATGCTGAAGTGGTCGACCTTGCTTTTGAACGAGATTGCTTCGGGGAGAGCAAAGCTGATATGGAACGTTTGCCCATCGCTAGCGCCAGCGACTGGCGGGGCGCCGACCGTGGTGCTCTGAATCTTGCCGGTCTTCCCGTCCTTGTAGGTAAGATTCAGCGTGCCGCCACTGACATACGTTCCCGACATTTTGAGTTCACCAAGAATTGGACCGTGCCCCGCATACCCGATGACGATAATTTCCTGTCCGAGTTCATGAGCGGACGTCGCCTTGGGTGTTTCTGTAGCAATGTCAAGACCGAGCGTCCTGATATCGTCTTCGCGGTCATTGCGCTTCAAGCTTTCGATGATGAACTGCCGCGCTTCTTTCGGGAGGTTCAGGATGTTTTCGTTGTAGGCCTTGACGGTCTTGTAGTAAGCGATGGCAGCCTCATCTTGCTCTCCGGCCATTTCATAGACGATTGCGGAGAGGTAGCGGAGGAATCCGTTATCATTAGTCTTGTCGTTGTCTTTCTGATAAAGTTCATTCATCGCCTTTTGGGCTCGGTTCACTTCGACCATAGCGCCATCGATATTCTTTTGCGCGAGGTAGTTCATGATCTGCATTTCATGGAGAACCAGCACTTCAAATGGGCGAGCCCTGTACGGACGGATGTTGTCGTTTGTGACAATGGCGGCAGCTTCGTTTGTAATGGATCGCGTATAAAGTTCATCGTAAATCTTGTCGGCCTTGTCGAAGTTGGCAGCGCTTTCCGCATAGTTCCCGCTATAGTGGTAAAGAACGCCCAGGTCAAAGTAATAAAGAAATTCTGTCTTTTCACCGTAAAGGTCTTCGTGATGCTTTTTGATTTCGCCAATTGCCGCCTCAACGCCTTTATTTTCAAAAACAGGCGCGAGAGCTTCATAGCGCGTCATGGACTTGTTTGCACAGGCCGAGAAAAGGATTGTCGCGATGAGGAGTAAAAGTAAACGTTTCATATTAGTAAATGTATATAAAAAATGCTCGCGAGTGGCGAGCCGGTAAGGTATTAGGTAATGGGAGGTAGGTAGTAAACAGTAAACAGTGGTTAGTAAGCAGTGGTTAGTAAACAGGATGTGTAATTGGAACGTTTCTATTACATCCCTAACCACTAATCACTTTTGAATCAAATCCTAACCACTTGCTACCTTCTATAGCCTACAACCTATAACCTAATGGAGCCGAAGGCTCATAGCAGATTAGAACTTCACGCTGCTCTTGGACATGTACTTCTTGATTTTCTTGTCGCCGAGCCAAAGCTTGCGGTGGCTCTGGATGTCGGTGAGTTCCATGTCGATCTGGTAGACGACCACCTGTTCGCCACCTTCCTGGTCCACAATGGAATTGATGGCTCCAGTGAGCATCAGATCTGCACCAATTTCCATGCCGGCATCCTTGGTGGTTTCTTCGGTAGTGTTGCCCTGCTGGTCGGCAAGTTCGTCACGGAGATCGGCGCGTTCGTTGGCGTTAGCTACGAATTCAGCCTTGCCGGAGTTGATGAGAGCACGTTCAATATCCTTGATGAACGTTTCGACACGAATGTGTTCATGGCTCTTGTTGCGAACCTTTCCAATCACGATTGTCGGAACGGAGCCTTTCTGCTGAGCGTACTGATTGTACCACGGGCGGTCAAGGCAATCCGTAATCATTTCGTCAGCGACAAGGCGAGAATCGGTATCATTCCAGCTACCGGAAAGGTCGGTAACAGTGTTGACATCGAGACGGGTAACTTTTTTGCCTCCGTCGGCACAGCCGGAAAGGAAAGCGATACTTGCGCAAAGGGCTAAAATCCAAATTTTAGACATTGTGTACTCCTGGATTGGGAAAAATATGTTATAAACATACAAAAAAAACATAAAAAAAACTCCCCAAAAGGAGAGTTCTTCGAAAAAAGTCTTTTTTCTAACCGAAACTAGCGTTTTTTCTTCTTGCCCGAAGTGGCATCGAGATGGACATCAACCGTTTCTTCGCCCTTGACCTGCACGAGAGTTTCTGCGCTCTTGCGGTTGCTGCACTGGGCGCGGATCACGTGGTCGCCGGCATCGAGGTTGCGCACAACAAGTTCGGCACCGTCGGTCTTGTCGGACTGTTCACCGTCAACGAAGATAAGGCAACGCGGCGGATTCGTCGTAATCTTGACGTGACCCTTCGGGATCTTGGTGCTGAAGTCGAAGTTGTTACGTTCGTCCTTGCCCGGCCAAACGTTTACGCGCTTGTTGACGAGTTCAAAGCCCTGGTCGATGACAACGAGCGTCTGGCGGCCAGACTTGACTTCCTTATCCTTGATCGGGCTCTTGCCGAGAGGTTCCCCACCCAGGAACACGTCACTGTTAGGCGGTTCTGTGATAATGTTGACGGTTGCGGCCTTGCCACGCGGAGGTGGATCTTCTTCGTCAGCGACGGCGGTCGTGAAGAGGAATGCCATCATCAAGGCGAAAATATAAAGCTTTTTCATGGGATGTACTCCTATTTTGCATGTAAAAGAGTTAATTCACATCTAGAATTTAATTCTTTTTTTACAAGACAAATGTTAAAGTGCCGTAAAATGTGCGTAAATATTTGGTCTATAATTGGTCTATATTAACTACTTTTATGTATATGAAAGCGCTTTATCAAAAAATTCGCAGTTTACAAGGGAAAAACTACGGTCTTTACAAATCCTTATCGGACCGTCCATGGGATTTTGGAGACTTCGTGCTGGAATTTCTCCACGTGCAGGGGGACCCATACGCACCGGCCTCGCGTGTTGTGATCAAGTCAAGCTTGCAGATGCTCGGATACCCCAGCGAATGGGGAAGCTCTTTTGAACGACGCCTTGCTTTGAGCGATTTTCTTTACCGCAGACTTTCATCACTTGTGCGTGAAAAGTATCTCGATAAGGAAGCTGCCGTTATTTTTGATACCGCTGGACCTGAAATGCTGGTGCGGAACGCGCTGTGGGTCGACAACGGCGAACTGCGAGCATGTTTGCAAGTGCGCTTGCCGGGAGACGGTCGCAAAATACAGGCGGAAGATGCGGCAGAAATCTTGACGATGGTTTTACCGGACTTGGTCTCTGCAGCATTGTACAATTCGGGCGAATCGAAACCGGACGGCGTGGAGCCCGAACTTGTCGAACATTACCGCGTGCTTGCTGAACGCAAGGAAATCTTGACGCAGCTTGAAGAACGTGGACTTTGTGCGTTTGTGCCGGATGGCGCCGTTTTGCCTCGTGCCTCGGGACTCAGCGAACTCCCGATGGAAGGAGCAGTTCCGTTTGTGGCGCCCGAAGAAATGGCGGTGACACTTGTGGCAAACGGTCGCGAAATCCGCGGCATGGGAATCCCGAAGGGTATCACGGTGATTTCGGGCGGGGCGTTCCACGGAAAATCGACGCTTTTGCAAGCCTTGGCAAAGGCGGTTTACCCGCATGTCCCGGGAGACGGACGCGAAGGCATTGTCGTGAGCGAATCGGCGGTGCGTGTGGGCGTCGAAGATGGCCGCAGCGTGCGCGGGACAGACCTCTCGCAGTTTGTGCGTGATTTGCCGGGCGGAATTTCAACGAAGAACTTTACGACCGCCTGTGCTTCGGGCTCGACGAGCGAGGCCGCGAACTTGATGGAAGCGATGGAAGCGGGGAGCGATGTGTTCTTGATTGACGAAGACTCCTCTGCCGTGAATTTCTTGATTCGCGATGTCCGCGTGAGGAAGCTCCTGGGTGATGACCGCGAACCGCTTATCCCCTTGACGGACCGCATCCGTGAAATCCAGAATCGTAGCTTTATTTTAGTAGCAGGCGCCTGCGGAGACTTTTTGGACTTGGCGGACAACATCATCGTGATGGCATCGTACAAGGCGGAATGCGCGCGAGTGAACGGAAAAAATGTGGCCGCAGGGCTCGCTGATGTCGCTGGGAATGCCGAGGCTATTGGGATGGCTGGCGGGAATGGCGCAAAAATTGTGCCGGGATTGCCCGCATTTGTAGAACCGCAGTGTCGCGACTTTGCGGAATACGTGAAACCCTTGCTCCCGTCGTTGCGCCCCGCGTCTACAGTGGAGCGCCAGGTGAAAGTGAAAATCTCTGGCGATACGTTATTGCAAATCGGGTTCCTTGTTTCGGACACTTCCAAGGCGGGGGCGCTTGTGGATAAGCAACAGCGCTTGGGTGCAGGATTCATGCTGTTGAACCTTTGCCAGAATGCAGCAAGCAACAACGGTCCTGCGAACGGGGATCCGTCGAAGTCCGCAACGATTATGGAATGCATTACCGCACTTTGCGAAAAAATCAAGAACGTCGGATTCCGTAACCTGCCGCAAGGCATGAGCCGTGAAATGAGCCTCCCGCGAGCGATCGACATCGCATGCGTGCTCTATCGTTTAAAAAACAACAGAAAGTAAAATAGGCATTCAGATCACTTTGTCGTCCCGGGTTTATCCCGGAATTGCGGCATCGATTTCCAGGATGCATTTTATCCTCGAATTATGCTAAATTATCGCTATTTCTAGACAGCGTTATTGCTGATCTGGATACAGCTCTTTATATTACGAATATGAATTTTTTGAAATCTGTCATTTGCATTTTGCTCTCTTTAAGCTTGGTCGGCTGCGCCGTAAGCCGAAACCCAAACCCCGTAATCCGTTACGGGGCGAACACGGGTGCAACTCTGGCGGGACCTGGTTTTCTGGTACTTTGCGTGGCCGCAGCCTTGGATGACGAGGACCATTCCGATAAAGATGTGGAAAACTTGGGTTTATTAGGACTAGGCGCCGCTGCTATAGGCTTTGCAGCAGGCGCGGTGCTCGGCGGAACTGTTGGATTTTTCAAGTGGATGTTCAACGGGTTCGAAGACGACAGAATAGCATCGACGCCCGACTTGCCGGAAGAAATTTTACCGCCAGCGAAGAATAATGAATACGGGGATAATTTTTGAGTTGGGAGTTCTAGGCTGCTAGTTACTGAGGCCACGTCGCGGCCGTTGCCCCATCCATAATTTCTTGTGGTACAAAGTATGAATTCCCTCCTTCGCTACGCCCAGTCGAGAAGGGCTTTTTTCAAGATTTTCTAATGACCAATAACTATTCACTAATAACTGCGCCGAAAGCGCTTAGTGTGCCAAATGCAATTTGCGGAGGACCTTACCTAAAAGCTCGTTCAGGATGTCCTTGGCGTCTTTGCTGCCAAGGTAGCGCTGGATGATAAGCGTGAGCGTAAAGAGCGCAATACCTGCAGCACAAGCGTAAACGACAAGCGTTACAAAACCTGTATTGCGGACAAAATCACCCGAAATGTGATCGAGACCGATAGCAACCGCAATCATGATGCCAAATGCGACGAGGGCGCGAGCCATGTTGAGGAGGGCATCCTTCATGCCATCGGCGCCGTTCTTTTTAGCCCACATGAAAATCATCGAGACAACTTGCAGAATGGCGCCTGTTGCACCGATAATCGGGACGCTCTTGATGCCAAGCCCCACTTCGGGGGCGCCAAGCAAAATGTAGGCAGGGATGGTTGCCGCAAAAATGCCCGTGTTCAAAAGCGTCGGGACCCACATGCGTTCGCAAGCGTAGAAGCTGCGGACAAGGACCGCTTGCAGACAAAGTCCAAGGCTTACGGGCAAGTACCAGCGGAGAATTTCAGAAATAGCTTCGGTCGTTTCGCGATGGAATGCGCCGCGTTCAAAAAGAATGCGCACGGCCGGGAAGCTTAAAGCCCACACGGCGACGACAGCCGGAATCAAGATACAGAACATGCGCGAGAGGCTTTTCCAGATTTTGCGGTTGAGCTGCGGGAAATCGCCTTCCTTGACAAGACGCGCCATGTCTGGGTAGCTCGTGACGCTGACGGAAAATCCAAAGACTGCGACGAGCGTGTACATGACACGGTAAGCGTAGTTGAGACTCGAAATGCCGCTTGTACCGAAACTTGCGCCAAAGCTTCTGATAATAAATTCAAGGCCGAACATGGAACCCACGCCAAGGGACATCGGGAGCATCATTTTAAAATAGCGGATAATGTCCGGGTGCTTGGGTTCAACGATAAATTCATAATGGACACCGCCACGCTTGGCGCCAAAAATCTGGAGTGCGAAAAATCCGATGAAAGCGCCGACCGGAACGCCCCAGGCAAATCCGGAGAGACCGTAATCGTTGCCGGTGTAATTCGTGAGGGCAAGGCCTGCGGCACCGCCACCGACAATTGCAATGTTGTAGATAAGGCCTGTGAGCGAAGGAATCAAGAACTGCTTGCGCGTATGCTGGACTGCAACGAGGATGCTACCGACGAAGATGAAGATTTGCCCCGGTAAAATAATGCGTCCATAGTAAGTCGCGCGTTCCAGAAGTTCAGGCGTCACGCCATCGACTGTGAGAAGCGCAATCAATTCCTTCATCCAGATGAACGCAGGAACCACAAGAATAAGAAGTGCAAGCCCGAACGTGTTGAGTACGTTGCTGAAGAATTTCCAGCCCGCCTTCTCGTCGCCCGCGACTTTGTAGCCCGTGAAAATCGGAATAAAGATGATGGACAGGAACCCTGTGCTTACGACATGGTTCAAGATGTCCGGAATCATGAACGCGAGATCAAGAGCGTTTTTTTCGAGCGACACGCCGGCAGCGTGGGCAAGGAGCATTTCACGGAAAATCCCGAGTATGCGACTCAGGAGCATAGAAACGGCAACAATTATGGCGGCTTTATTCATGGATAGTGTAAAATATAGAATGGTTGATTGTTGTTTGAACCTATTGCGTAATCTTTTTGTATATTTCCTATTATGAAAAAGATATTGATACTTATTTCCTTCCTCGTTCTCGCGGCTTTTGCCCAGAACTATGACACCATTGAACCGGAGAAAAAACTCCAGCGTCCAGTTTACAGTTTCCAGACAGCTGCGTTCGGTCTTGCTTTCTGGAGTAACTACCATGACAACGAGAAGAATCCTGAAAAGGATCACGTCACGGCATTCCCGCTTATCCGCTACGGCCACATTTGGGAAATGACGACTCACGGCGCTATTACGACGATTACGAACTGGCATGCCGAATTTGGCACGGATTGGGAACTTGAAGGCAATATGCTTATCGGTGGACGTTATTCTCCACTTGATGAAGTCGTTTCTCCGTTTGTCGGCGCCGGTATCGGTCTTGGTTTTCAAGTTGACGCATTCTTTGATGACTGGATCGGTGCTTTCGGTATGTGCTTGGGCGGTGAAGTCGGTTTGAACTTCTTCCACAATTCTGCCGTTCAGCTTGAAGCCGGTTTCGGTTTCAACATCCTTGCTACGAAGGTTGACTTTAGCAAGAGCTTCAAGAGCTGGAACCTCTTCTTCGGCGTGAACTACTAATTTGTAAAAAGAGTCCGCGAGTGTATTGCAAAACGCCCGCGCGATTTGATTGTAAAGCCCGCCTCCAAGCGGGCTTCTCCTTTATAGAAATGCTGTATGAATTGCGCGGCGAAATGTCCGCGCGTTTTTTTATACTGCGATTTTGAAATCGTTCAGGAGTGTGCGGCGGCTGATCTTGCCTTGCTGCTGTAAACGCTCGACAAGAATGCCCGGGCGCACGTGGAACAACCCCGAAAAATGCTGGATGCAACGAGTTTCGTTAAAACGTCCGCAACAAATGAGTTCGCATTCTTCGGCTTCCGAAAGGAGCATGTCTTGCGCGAAACGATGAGCTTCGATTTCTCGGGCATTCTTGGCGGTTGCGGAGTTAAGCGCGGGGACTTGCGCTTGATTGCCGAGCAGCAAACAAGAGGTACGCAAGGGGTGATAAAGCACATGTGCTACCGCGTGGAACAATGCTTCAAGGAATTTCGAATCGTCCATCTTGGTTGTCGGGAACTGGACGACAGGCCTAGAACCTCTCCAATAGAATGCGCAAGTGGGTATGGGGGCCGTGAGAAACGGCTCTATTTCGATGACTTCAATTCCGCAGTCCAATAGCGCCTCTTGAGCAATTCTGCGGATGCCCTGATAGTGATGAAAAGCGTTTGTTCGCAAAAATTTCAGGCATGAAATAATAGCTTCGCGGTCGGGCGTAAATTCGGCATTCGAGCGTCTGGACTGGAGCTCACCGAGACGGATCCATGCGGCGTATGTTTGCGGGTTTGCAGATTGCAGCGTAGTGCCGTAATAATTTTCAAACCCCGCGATGCTCCCGACCTGCATGAACTTGAACACGGAGCAAACAAGGTCCGCCCCCTTCACGTTTGCAGGAATATGTCCCATCTTTTGCAAGGCGCGGATAGGGAACTTGCGGACCCAGGGTAAAAGCTTTTCGAATTCCTTGTCCTTTTTGCGCGAAACGGTGGGACCATTGCCGAAGGCTAGCTGGAATGCGACTTGGGCTTTGGCGCTTGCGGTTTCCATCAGGCTACTGTAAGAATAACCAAGGCGACGAAAAAATTCGTCTTGCGTGATATTCTCCCTTTTTTTGATCTGTCTAATGGAATCTTTCAAGCTCATGTCCATAAAATAAATAATTAACGTGTCAAATGTCTAATTCTATTTCAGCAATTCTTCAGGAACGCATTCAGCCATGGCTTCGTACGCTTTTGCACTGGGGTGCAAATGGTCGCCTGAATCAAAGTTGTTTGCAAAACGCTTGGGATCGTCGTGCCCGCGGACTGCTTTGTCGAAGTCTACACAGCCATCGAAATCGGCTGCGGTTCTGAGCCATTCGTTGAACGCCATGCGGATAAAGTCCCTATTTTCGTTGTAGGTGCGCCAACCGTAAATCGGCAGTAGCGTGCCACTGTAAATCTTGAGACCGAGCTTGCGTGCATGCGTGATGTAAAGCGAACGCACTCCATTAATGAGATCGTCTGCAGTCGGCATGTCACTCCAGGGACGGAACTTGTTGACTTCGACCCCGACCGGGTGGATGATATCGTTGATTCCGTGTTGCACGATGACACTACGTGCGCCTGCAACATTCATTTCGATGGGAAAGCGCGTGGCACCTTTAAGGCCGTAAGCAGCGTAGGTGATGCAGCTATATTCACGCAATATGCGAGTGCCGCTGACAGCACGGCGGATGATGGATACGTTGTTGTAACCTTCGCGGGCGCAGCGGAGCGTGAGGTAATCGGGCCAGTCCTGTGCCGTGATGGAATCGCCGAAACAGACAAGTGCGAAATTCTTTTCTTCGGTTAAAATGTCAATCGTATTGAGGAAATAAATCCAGTTTGTTTTACGCGTAAGATTATCGGGGAGTATTGCCGACTTTGCGAAATTGCCGTAGCTGAACTTGCCGCCCGAAAGCGGACCCGTGATTGCCGTACCGGCGTTCATTTGTGTGAAATTTCCGAAGTACATGCTGACATCGAATATTTCGCCCGCGGTAACCTCAAACGGGATTTCGTCGCTCAGGATTTCTTCGCCAGCAGGAATGGATGTCGAAATTTTCCCGCCAAAGGTAATTGAGCAGGGAATATACGAAGATTGTACAGCTTTTAGGGATTGTGCGGACTTCGCGATATACGCTTCGTTAATTTGTACAGACTCCGTACCGGTAAGGTTTGAAAAATGGAAACACAACTTGCTCCCTGAAAAGCAAGCACGAATAGAATAACGGAGAGTCAAGTCTTTGGCGTATGTAGCTTCTTTGCGGTCGGTGATAGACGTGGCATTGCCCCAACATGCGACCCATTTTGAAAATTTTTCTGGCATATTCCAAATTATAGTAAATAACGATGATAGGAACTTTTATGAAAAAAAATTTTCGTTTCTGAACGTAAAAATGATTTATCCATCTTAACCATAAAATCATTGGTCTAGCAAAATGGAATGTGCTAGTTTGGGAAAAAAAAAGGAGTACATCATGAAAAACAAATTCTATTTAACAGCAGTGATTGCATGCGCCCTGATGTGCGCGAATTGTAGCGAAGAAAATAAAAAGGAAACGACAAAGACCGAAAACGTTCACGAAACCGAAACGGAGATTGTAATGACGACTACGCCGGATATTCACCCCAAGGGAGAACCGAAGGCAAGCGAAACCTCGCGCGGTACGTTGAAGCTGTTGGCGGCAGCATCTTCGAAAAATATGGACTATTCGGTCAACAAGAAATTTGTGAAAGATATTGACAAAGTTCTTAAAGATGTATCCGGGCTTCGTAGTACCGGAAAGACGGTCCTTGGCGGAAGGCGAGGAAGAGCGGCTAGCGGCTTCAACGATGGAAGCACCGACGGATCAGCTGGAATTTCCGATGGATTAGGTTCTCTGCTCGGCGGATCGGCGGTAGCGGCATCTGCACCAAAAACACATGCTAAAAGATCATTTACTAGCGAAAAATCTACTCCGCGATTGTTATTATCTAAATCTGCATCGTTAAAAAAATCTGTTCCAGCTGCGTCACATGACGTTTATCTCGTTTCGGATAGCGATGAAAGTGAATCCTGGGATGATGACGAATCCGCTTCTAGAAAAGAGAAAAAAAAGTATAGGCACTCCAACGATCAAAAGTCGGGATTGCTCACCGCAGGCGAATGGAACGATTTGGAACATTGGAGTTTTTGGACCGAACTTTTGAACGATAACAATTATTACGACAAGCTGGACTACTGGAAGTTTTTCCCGAAGAAACTCGTGGCTGTAAAAGTAGTGGATGGGAACAACGTAGATGTACCCAACGTCCCCGTGATACTCCTCAACGGCAAAAAAGTAGAATTTGTCACAAAGACCGATAACGCAGGAAACGCATATTGCTGGATTAATTTGTTTGACAACAACAATCAATACTCTAGACCGAAAGATTTTTGGTTGATTGTCGACGGTGTCGAGATTAATGGAAATCTTAAAATCACTGGCAAAAATGACAGAAAACTCAACATGAACACTGTTGTCGACAAGACCGCTAAAATTCCTAAAGCCATGGCCGACATCGCATTCATTGTAGATGCAACGGGTTCTATGAGTGACGAAATCAATTTCCTCAAATCCGATCTCAGCTACATTATTGAACGCGCTAGATTCGAAAGCAACATTGAATTACGCACGGCGGCTCTGTTTTATCGCGATAAGGGCGATATTTACCTCACTCGCCATGATGACTTTACAGACGACGTTTCGCAAACTCAGGAATATGTTTCAAAACAAAAAGCTAACGGCGGTGGCGATTACCCCGAAGCGGTTCACTCGGCACTTGAAGCCTCGTTGCGGAATCTTTCCTGGGATGAGTCGGCACGCGCGCGCGTAGCATTCCTTATTCTCGATGCGCCGGCCCATTATGAAGACGAGGTCATCAAAAGCCTTCAGGAATCCATTTCCCTTTATGCGAAAAGGGGCATCAAGTTGATCCCGGTGGCAGCAAGCGGTGTAGACAAACATACTGAATTCATGCTGAGATTCTTTGACCTTGCAACGGGCGGTACTTACGTATTCCTCACGGATGATAGTGGCATCGGTAATTCGCACATCAAGGCATCTGTTGGCAATTACAAGGTAGAAAGGCTCGCAGATTTAATGATAAGATTGATCAAGAAAAATGTAGAATAAATTATTATAAAATAATATAGTACACGCGGCAGAAAAAATCGAGAAACAATATGGATGAAACGCATCGACAAGATGCGCCGATGACAAATAAGAATTTTTATTCTTTGGCTCCGGAGGTAGCCAAAGATTTTTTTATACTAAATTCACGAATCATCTTTTCATTTTCTGCAAGCAAGATTTTACCCATGCAGGTTTGACAAAGAATACCGCAACGCCAATCACAGTTGACGTATGGAAAAGGGTATGGGAAACAAGTGAGGCCGCAATATAAGCGTCTAATCCAGGGATACGGATAAAATTGATTAAATTCAATAAAATTTGAATAAACATCATTAAAGAGCCAACGATCAGAACCGCAGCATTCCTTTTCACAAGCGCAAATACGCCAACCGCTAAATTAACAACGCCAAAGAAAGCAAGTTGAAAAACGGGAGGTTGCGTACAAACAAAATGAGCCAAACTGTTCAATCCGCTTACAATAAAACAGATGGCGCAAAGCCGGAACAAGCCCAAATTAAACGGCTCTTCCGCAGCGGCAGCCCCACTTTCATCATGCTTTTTAGATGCAACAAAGAACGCAGCCACAGCAACAACAACGTTCACATTAAAAATCAAGTTAATAAGGATCTGGACAATATTAATTTGTCTTACTTCATCTCCCATTAAAGCATGGATGGGATTAATGATGAACGCGCTCGTAATAACCCAAACAAGAAACAGCACCGCCAATATTTTTAGAACTTTCACATTCTTTTTGACAAGCGTAAATATCCCTAGTGCGAAAAAGATTATAATCGCCGAAGCACCAAACACAAACGGGATGAGGACCCCAGACGCAAGCAACAGTCCGACCGTTCCAAGCAAATCTTCAAACGACGAATTCGTAAGCGCGCTCCACAGCGAACTGAAAAATCCACCACGCGCGGCAATAATGGACATGTTGACGACAATGTTCAACAAGTTCACAATGAACACAATAGCGCAAACCCTAAGCAAAGCCAGGTTGCCGGTGAAGCTAGATTTTTCTTCCATTTTATTTTCGCCTTCGCACATTTGGATTCCTTTTTATTATGCGCAGTTTCCCGCGCGTTATTTATGCAATGGATGATGCAACGCTAGATTCACAACTTCCCTATTTCGTTAAATATTTTTTCAATTCCGAAAACGAATGCGAATAAAAAAGCACAAACCGGCCGCGAATAAAAATAAACCCAAACCACTTTCCTAATATAGTATTGATTTTCTTAATTCTGAACTTTCCAGGTTTCAACGTCACGGAATTACCAAGAAAAAAAGTAATTCGTGCGGATTCATCTTCGAATAATTCGACTTTCCTTGGAAACAGGTGAGCTATAGCAAACAAAATATAAAGACTTGCAACAGCCATATAAATCCAAAAAATGACATTGTCCTTGTAAACGTCCGAGTTCATAACTCTATTTATATACATGCCCATAATAACAGCATAAATAACAATACCTTCTATTGACCCCCAAAGCCAAAGTTTGCTTTTCGCTTCATATACTTTATTTTCACTCATACCGTATGTTCCTATTTTTTACTAAATATTTCTCCAGTTCCGGAAACAGATCCGCCGAGAAAAACAGCATTCGACCACGAATCCACAAGGCCGCGCCCCATTTCCCATTTGGCTTCCATTTTTTTGTCGCACCAAATTAAATTTTTCTCGAGAAACCGTCATGCTGTTTCCTAGCAAAAAAGTAATGCGCATCGTTTCATCGTCCAAAATCGCAACCTTTTTAGGAATAGCATGAAGTGCTTCAAAGCAGAAATAAAGGAGGAATACTTCTCTAAACACCCACATAAAATTGATAGAGTCGTAAGCAAAGACGATTTGTGTGTATAAACGCAAGCATCATTTCATGAACGCTTTATCTTTTGCATGTAACGCTTTGTTCTTTCCGGTTCAATAAAGAATGTCGCCACGTAAACGACAACGTACGTACTGAAAAATAATCCGATAACAACACTGCTGACATAATAAACGTCAATAAAACGTTCATGAGAATCTTGAATCGTATTCCAAACGGTTCCCACATAAGCCACTATAGAATAAACCATCAAAACCAGCGAATTCTTTTTTACAAATGCGTACAACCCCACCGCTATAGGAACAAAAATCCACAGAACGGACATTCCCCAGAATGCCTTATAATCACCCCTAGCCAATATACCGACAACGCCATGCAGCCCATTTACTAAAAAGAACGCCGCACAAAAACGAAGCAATCCTAAATTCATATTTTCATTTTTGGTAACGCATGTGCCTTCCTTTACTCGAGTCTTTGCATCAATCAAAAAAATCGAAACGGCTAGCACAGCGTTAACATTCACAAGACGACTTACATACTTCCAAACAATGTAACTAATTGGATAATCGGTAAAAAGCAAATCATGGGGAGCAAAAGCAATCACGCTCCACACCATCGAGATAAACATAAAAACCGCATAGATTTTTAAAACCAGCGTTTTCTTTTTGACAAGTGAAATAACGCCAATCGCAGCAACAATCAAACCAGCCGGAAGATAAGCCCAACTCAAAGAATCATCGTTCACCTCTGACATCAACAAAGTCCAAGATAAATACAAAGATTTACTCAGCCCGCTTACAATCACTATAATCGCACAAACTCGAAGCAAAGCCAAGTTGCCGGTGAATTGAGTTTTTTCTTCCACTTTATTTTCGCCTTCGCACATTTGGATTCCTTTTTATTATGCAAACAATATAAAAAAATGGCCCGGATTTTATTCCGGGTCGTGTTGTAATTCTTTATGGATCCCCTCCCTCGCGTTGCTCGGTCGAGGATGACGAGGAACGCGCGCTCGGTCGAGAATGACACCGAAGGCGTTATTTCACGAACGCGTTGTAAATCGCCTTGATAGCCTTTTCGGTATCGGCTTCGTCAACACCGGTGATGATGTTGATCTGGGAAGAACCCTGGTCGATGATGCGGACGTTCACCTTGCTTTCTGCGAGAGCCGTAAAGAGCGTCGCGGCAACGCCGATCTTGTTCGTCATGCCGTGACCCACGGTAGCGATAAGAGCGATGCCCGGGAAAATCTTGATACGGTCGGGGCGCATCTGCTGCGTGATGTCTTCGAGAACAACGTCCTGCACGGCATCGAGAGCCTTGGAATCCACGACAATGCTCATGGAGTCGATAGCGCTCGGGCAGAGTTCGTAGGAGAGGCCTTCGCTTTCGAGAACAGCGAGCACGCGGCGGCCAAAGCCAACTTCCTTGTTCATCATGGACTTTTCGATGTAGATCATCGAGAAGCCCTTGCGGCCTGCAACACCCGTAATCGGGAGCTTTGCGCTTTCCGGAGTCGGGCCAATGATGGTGCCGGCATCTTCCGGACGGTTCGTGTTGCGGATGTTGATCGGAATCTTCTTCGCGCGGCACGGAGCGATGGATTCGTCGTGGAGAACGCTTGCGCCGGAGTAGGCGAGTTCGCGGATTTCGCGGTAGCTCACGTATTCGATCGGCAGCGGGCTTTCGACGATGCGCGGGTCTGCCATGAGCATGCCCGAAACGTCCGTCCAGTTTTCGTACTTGGCAGCGTCAATGCCGTTTGCAAGGATTGCGCCCGTAATGTCGGAACCGCCACGGCTGAAGGTTTTGACTTCGCCACGGAGGTTAGAGCCATAGAAGCCCGGCAATACGTACAACTGATTTTCGTCGCCGAGAGTCTTTGCAATTTCTTCGTAAGTCTTCGGAGCAATGCGGTACTTGTCATCGAAAGTGATGAGCGGGTAGCTATCGACGAAGTTTGCGCCGAGATACTTTGCCATGAGGCGTGCGCAGAGGAATTCGCCACGGCTCACGAGGAAGTCCGTGCTCACGGATTCCGGATGGTTCTTGAGCTTGTCTTCGAGACTGTCGAGGTCTTCGGTGAGTTTGTCTTCAAGGCCCAAATCCTTGCAAATTTCGTCATAGCGCTGACGAATCAAGTTCCACGGGGTCGAAAAGTCGAGGCCCTTGGAGGCGAGATCATAAGTACTGTAGAGGAGATCGGTAAGCTTGGTTTCTTTCGGATTACGCTTGCCGGGGGCGGAAACGACGATGACCTTGCGGTTCTTGTCGGATTCAACGATGGCCTTGATTTTCTTGAACTGGCCGGCATCGGCGACAGAGCTGCCGCCGAACTTGCATACGATTCTTTGACTCATTTTTTCCTTTCGGGCCACCAAACCTCTCAGCTTCGAGCGCAACCGCTTTCCTCGCGATTGTCGTGCCCAAGCCTACCCATCTGGCCAGCCACTTTTAGGCGCCCTCTAAAAATTCATTCTCAAAAATTTGGCTGCGACACATCGTGCAGGTTGCATATTCATGCCAACTATACGGCTCAGTCATGCCCATGCAAGCATGGGCGCGACGTTCACCTTTTATAGTTGTCGTCACTCAAAGTGGTAAAGACTTCCAGTATTCACCACTTTTCGTTCCTGCCTGCACTCGGTCTCGCTCAAATTTTCAAATCAAAGCAATTTTTATCGGTCGCCTTGGTTTATGATTTGTCTATGTCTGCGACGGCACTTTACCGCCGCGCGCGGACAAATGTAGCAAAAGTGTGCAAGGCGAGCAAGGCGAAAAAACTTGTTTTTTCATCTTTGAGCCGTAGCCACGGACGCCGAAGGCGTCAAAAGGCGAGAGTCGCGTCAAGACATTTATGTCTTGACATGACCGAGCCAAGCTACACGCACTCCGAAGGAGTGCCATGTAGCAATTGAAAAGAATCGTGGCAAGGTTTCAATTTAAGCAAATGGCGGCTAGCGGCAAAATTACACTCCAACAAACGCAATTTTCTATATTCATTTACATAAAACTAAAATCATCATAGGAGAAGGAGAAATCATAAGAAACTATTTACTCGCCGTCGCGGCATCCGCATTCCTCATCACCGCCTGCGGCGAAGACAGCACAACAAACTCCATATCCACAGCGGGTTCCCTTTACGTCGATGAATCACGGCACTTAATTGTGATGACACCTTACGAAACGAGCAGAGACCTATGCGTCCTAGAAAATAACAGCTTAGTCTGGAAAACCATAAAGCGAACTCCCGATTCCGATTCTTCCAAATACGAATTCATTGGCGACACTCTCGTCCTTTACGAAATTAACGAAGGAGAACCCGCTTCCTATGGAGTTGTATTCATAGGTGGCACCGCAGGCAACATCTACGGAACATGGACCCATACCGGATGCAACCGCGAAAGCCAAACAGGCGAAACAGAATGCTATACAAATACTCGCTATGGCACTCGAACCTACAGTTACTCTTCAGGGAAAGTAACATACAAAGTTGAATACCACATGGATCTTTATGTTGCCGACGAACAGGCAAGAGGCTATATGGAATCTGGCTTTATGGCTGATTTGTATAGTTACTTGACCAGCAGAAGCTATCTAAAAGATGTTATCAGCATTACGGCCAACGAAGATCAAGCAACCAGAGTCTCGAGAAGCATCGAAGAAAACGGCGTTCAAATTATCGAAAGCACAAAGACAAACCAAACCTTTAAGATTGGCGACAAGACATACACCGTGACCGTCAAGAAGGCAGAAACGACCCTCCACTACACAGGCCGCGCCAACAGGGAAGCCGTTGTCGAAGTAACTGACGGCACCACGACCTGCAGCAGTTACGCCATCTACAAGACGGTGGACCAGAATCTCTGCAAAACAGAAAACCTCCAATATTTCACTACCAGTTTCAATGAAGACGACGATGGCCACAAGTACTTATCGGTATTACATTACGAGAACACCGACCACGAACAGTTCTTGGAATGCCTTAGCAGCATTGCATTACCCATCACGAATGTCCCTGCCCCAAGCCCTGTTAAATAGAGCAGTGAGAGGTTAGCATCATCCCAACTTATTCCGTAACCCTGTTTACTAAACACTGTTTTCTGACCACTACTTAACAAAAATTTACAGGACAAATCGGCAAAAAAAGCGTGTTTATATAGTAGAGGGTCTATGAAAAAACACGAAAAATTGATGCTTATCGCCGCCCAATCCAACATTCCAGTTCTTTTGCAAGGGGAATCCGGAGTCGGCAAGGAAATCGCAGCTAGATTCATCCACAAGAACAGCCCACGGAGCAGGGGACCGTTCATCGCGCTCAACTGCGGCGCCATCGCACGGAACCTCGCCGAAAGCCTTTTGGAAGGCTCCAAAAAGGGGGCTTACACCGGAGCATCCAACGATCACAAAGGCATCGTACAAGCAGCAAATGGCGGTACGCTCTTTCTCGACGAAATCGGGGAAATGCCATTCGACATGCAAAGCAAGCTTTTGCGCATATTGCAGGAACATTCCGTGCTCCCGCTCGGGGCCACGCAAAATGAACCCGTCGATTTCAGACTCGTGTGCGCAACAAACCGAGATTTGCAAACCGAGATCAAGAACGGAAATTTCCGCAAGGACTTGTACTTCAGATTAAGCGCATTCCCCATTGTCATCCCGCCTCTCCGAAAGAGGACTGACTTTGCAGAAATCGCGACAACTGTATGGAATGACATAACCGAAAAAACTTTTGCAGAACAGTTCCCGCTTCAAGACTGGGAAATCAAAGCACTATCCAATTACAAGTGGCCCGGCAATATCAGGCAATTAAAAAACGTACTTCAACGCTACGCGCTTTTGAAAGAGCACGACATCTCGCTCGAGGAAATTCTCTCCGAAGAATTCTCAAGAAAAGCCATTAGGGACACTGACGAATGCTTCATGTACCAGGTCCGCGCATCGGCACCGCAATGGCCGTTTATTCAAAAAGCCCTCAGCGAAAACGACGGGAATAAAAGCCGAGCTGCCAAAGCCTTGAAAATCAGCCGCGGCTGCCTATGTTACCAAATAAAAAAGCACGAGTTCCAGAACTGGGACTCGCGCGCAAACCTGGGAGATTCTTTAGGACTCGCCTAGAACTTCAAGCCAAGAGCGATGTAATGGTTGCCGCCTTCGAACGCCGGACGCGGGCTGTAAGCGTAATCGAACACAACCATGCCAAACGAAACGCCGAGACCGCCACTGACAGCATCCTCGGTATCCGGGCGGAATGCGTAACCCATGCGGAAATGAAGCATGTCAAAGTAAACAACTTCACCGCCAAGCAAAAGCTGCGCCTTCGTATCGGCACGGCGATACGCATCTACAGACAGATGAATCATCCAGCGGTCAAGAACCGGAATGAATCCCGTCACGCCCGCCTGAAGAGCAAGCGGAGCAGCCTCTTTCTCGGATTCATACTTGCTTGCAAAACCAAGGTTCGTAAAGTTCGCACCGAATGCAAAATAATCGTTCACGCGGAAAGAACCGCCTGCATCGACCGTGAACAAGAAACCCGTCTCGTCATCAATCGTCTGCGTTGCAAAGCGCGCCGAGGCCGCCCAATTAAAAATTTTAGAACGACTGCCGAAACCGGCCAAAAGCGACCAGGCATAAGAGCCATATTCCGAAGTCTTGAGACCGTTCTCGTCACGGCCTTCAATGTTGTCGTAACCTAAAAAGTCCACCGCGAAAGCTAGAGTAAACTTATCCGCAACAGGCAGTCCGTAATAAGCAGAAACAAAATTATCGGCTCCGCCTTCGCCAAAAATTACCTGGCTGAGTCCAAATTCAGCTTCGTTTGCGACACTCATCGCAAGCGGATTACGCGAAACCTCGGACACGCGACCCGGATCAGCGACACCAGCGCCCGAAAGTGCAGCTGCACGAGGCGAAACCTGCATCGAAAGGAACTTCATCGTAACACCGCCCGGATCCAAATGCCAATACTCCCCTGCAACAGCAAGGGAACCAACAGTCAGTGCGAACGAAAGAAACTTCTTGAACATACAGGGTATAAGATACTAAAAAGTAGGAAGGAGGAAGTAGGAAATAGGAAGGAAAAAGCCTTTAGAACGGAGACATATATGTAGCGACAAGCGTCTAAGGCAAAAATTTATCACGGACAAGCCGCACCCCTTGAAAAGGTATGGAGCCGCGCCGAAGAATTCCGCCCCGAACAGCTGTCGAACTTTTAAAAACATTTAAAAACGCAAAATAGCGTTCGCGCCAATACGGGCACCGACCAGATCGACGGACGGAACCAATATAAGCTGAACGCCATCTTCACCAAGCTGTTTTTTCAAGTAGTATCGCGTTAAGGCGTCAAGATATTCATCTCGCTTGATAGCGTGATTCTTGTGAACGTTATACTGATAAATATTATAAGCAAGAATAGGGATACCTAAAAGGTAAAA
>CACWPM010000012.1 GCA_902762795.1 Fibrobacter succinogenes
CTCGGTCTCGACAAGATTTTCAAGGAAGCCGGTGCCGAATGGCGCGAAGCAGGCTGCTCGCTCTGCCTCGCCATGAACCCGGACAAGCTCAAGGGCCGCCAGGTGAGCGCAAGCTCCAGCAACCGTAACTTCAAGGGCCGTCAGGGCAGCCCGTCGGGCCGCACCATCCTCATGAGCCCCGCCATGGTGGCCGCCGCCGCCATCGAAGGCTGTGTCACCGACGTCCGCAAGTACATCAAGTAACGCTAAGGAGATTTATAAAATGAATTCTATCGACATTGTTAAAGGTTCCGGCGTTCCTGTTCGCGGAAACGATATCGACACTGACCGTATCATCCCGGCACGCTTCCTCAAGTGCGTCACCTTCGAAGGCCTCGGCGACAACGCCTTTGCCGACGATATCGCTGGCCTCGCCGCTCAGGGCAAGGTTCACCCGTTCCGCGATCCGGCTTACAAGAATGGCTCCATCCTCGTTTCGAACCAGAACTTCGGTTGCGGTTCCAGCCGTGAACACGCTCCGCAAGCTCTCAAGCGCTGGGGCATCCGAGCCATCATCGCCGAAAGCTACTCCGAAATCTTCTTCGGTAACTGCGTCGCTATCGGCGTGCCCTGCTACAAGGTGAGCCACGAAGTGGCCGACAAGATCCTCGCTTGGATCGAAGCACACCCGAGCGAAGAACTCGTCACCAGCACCGAAAGCCGCACGCTCAAGATGGGTGACGAAACCATCGAGCTCACGCTTGCCGACGGCCCCCGCGGTTGCCGACGGCCCCCGCGGCCAGTTCCTCGACGGCTCCTGGCACGCACGCTCCGCCCTCATGGCCAACGCCGACAAGGTGCAGGAACTTGCAAGCAAGCTGCCGTACATGCAGTTCTTTAAATAGACGAGATATACGATACTTGGTGCTTAAGCACCATAGTAGAGTTATCCTCTTTGAGGAGGACGGCCCTACGGGCCTACAGACGAGAGACGAGAGATGTTTTTGCCTGTAGGAAGTAGGCTGTGGTTAGTAAGGTCACTGAGCTTGCCGAAGTGCTCTTACGACGAAGTGTCATCCTGAGCGAAGGGCGCTAGCCCGAAGTCGAAGGATCTCTCACGAAATGTCATCCCCACGAAAGCGGGAATTTCCTATACGAAAAGCGCCCGGTTTAAAGCCGGGTGTTTTTTTGTTATTCAGTTCTTCAATAAAACATATTACTATCAGCAAAGCATAAAATACAAATGCGGCAACATCAATACAAACTGTCATCACCAACACTTAATTTTTCCATCTAATTTATTTCTGGAAAAAAAATCCTTAGCATCATCATACTCATTAGGTGCATAACAATATATCGTCCATTTGGCAGAAGAATATTTGGGTAGAAAAACTTTTTCATAATAAAGCCAATCACTTTTTAGATAGGAATGCCCCATAATTACAACTTCTGTAATTTTCTTTTTTTCAAGGAAACGCATCAAATTAGGTATGTTTCTTTCCAAATTCTTAGACATCGACTCCGCAAAGTCTTCTAATTCTTCTATTTCCGATTCACTAATACGCTCAAAGCGAACATCTTTAGATAGTTTTTCATTATATATTTCACGAATTTTTCCTGCTGTTTGCTGCGTATTTCCAAATTGCAAAAGACCTTCAGAATTCGATCCATGACATCCATGTAAATGTAGTATTCTATCATTGGAAATATGATAAACTTCCTCCAAAGTTCTCGTGTAATTCAAGCTAACAAACAAATCATCGGATTCTAAAAGAACCTTATTCAAAGGTTTTTCATCAAAAAGTTCTATATGATTAATCCAATCATCCAACAAACTAGATGTAAACGAAGTATAAATCTCATCCAATTTTTTCAAAAGAGCAATACCATCATCATAAGAATAATCATCAGCATAATCTTCATCATTTGACATCATTGATGTATCAACAAAGCATAGCATATCATCAATTATTTTTTCATAATCAAACGACAAATTACTTTCCACATCGCTCCAAAATACATCATCTCCATCTAGTATATCTCGACAACAGCCATTAAAATATGGGCTATTTATTATACTCTCCAAAGCCCTTGGATTATAAGACTTTAAATACTCACAATAATCCTTTGCTCGAGTTTTCATGCCATGATGTAAATCAAATCCATTTCCAACAATGATTAATCGCATAGTAAGCATTCCTTTAATAAAAGGAAAAATTAGCAACTTCATATTTTTTTTCAAGATTTAAATCAAAGCAACATCATCTCAATCTTATATTTGATAAATCATAACACAGCAAAAATAAGATATAACCAGTCCATCTTTTTTACTTTTCTAACTTTATTCAAAGTCTTTTCTTTATTACTATTTCCGAACGGACTTTACTTCAGCAGTCTTTTTCAATCGTCTTTCAACCTTTTTGACATCCTCGCCTGCCGGCAACTTTTCAGGAACGATGCCGCGATCAAGCAACATCTTGCGGACTGCACGATTGTTGTCCACATGTTCCTTTTCAATTTTCTTCTGTCCAAAAAGATTTTTGGTTTGCGTTTTGACAGACGTCATTTCAGCAGCAAGGTCCTTGGCCTTGATACTGACTGTCGGCAAAAAATCTGCCAACGGACGACTTGCAGGAACATTATACTTGCGCTTAAGCAAATTCGTATCAATATTGAACAAAGCTTGATCACCCTTCGAACGAATAATAGCGAACCCCTTGCTATCTACGCCGCGTTCAAACAAGACTCCAGAAAGAATCTTCTCTGTCTGTGCAAGTTTTGCACGAGCCTGAACGCGTTCAAGTTCATGGATACGAGTTTCTACAATTTCAGCAACACGGGTCTGAACAGCAAAATAATTCTGTACAAAGGAAATTTCTGGCTTGCGGGAATCACCGTTCTGCGCAATCAAATAACAAGCATAGCGAGAAAGCATGTAATCATCTACTTCACGCCTTGCACCCTTAGCAAGATTGATCATTTTCCCCACGCGGGGAAAATGATCCTCAGAAAGTTCTCCCGCATTATCACAGGCTTCTTTTGCCTTGTCAACCACATTCAAAAATTTTTTCCCACTTGCTATACCCAAGCAATACAGCAAGTTCGCGAGCGCTCCAGCATTCAATGCCTTCGTATTCGCATGCAATTTGTTCAAACTTGTTGAACAGTTCCTTGATTTCATTAGACTTCATATAGCCTCCGTTGTTATGGTCGCATTTTGCGACCGGTTGATTTTTAGAGGCGTTCTTTCGCAAAGGGCCGGAAAACCCAAATAATAAAGAACGCACCTCGCCTTTCTTAGACGAGATGCGTTCGGGGATGCAGTAATTGTATCTATATTTTACAACCGTGGCAAGGGGGGAGAAAAAAATTTACATTTCAACCCAATACATGAATGAGCGGCCAACAAATAAAGTATATTATAAACTACTACAATTTTCAAAAACTCAGAGACACCTGATTATGCCTATTTCGTTAGACAATTTTAAAAACGGAATGGAACGTCTTGATGTAAGAGACTTCCACAAGAAAAAGATTTGGCACGGTTTTGAATTTTTCAAGTCAGACCGGAAAAAAGGCGTTAAGGTTTCCATAATTTTAGGCTATAACGAAGGCTACGATAATTTTCATATCAATTCTTTTTTCGCTTCCCTCTATTTTAAATCTATAGAAAGCGCTCGATGTCCATTGTTGAACAAATACCATATCGTCGGCGGAAACACAGTGTCAACTCTTACGCATTCTTTTATGAAAGAATTGGAGGGGTGTGAGCTAAGAATTTCACAGCCAGAGCACATTGACATTCTGGTAAACAAGATTCAATGTATATTGAACGAGAAAATTTGGCCATACATCGACCAATACTCCAATATTGAAGAAGTCGCTAAAGAAATCGCATCTAAAAAGATAGATGAATTACCTTTCGACATCGCCTACGCTGGACCACACGCAGCAGCAATGCTTTTCTTGAAGCAAACAAACAACCCCGCTTATGAAGAAAAATTAATAGAAACCGTAAACGGCTTAAAGCAATACGTTATTAGCGATGTTGCTGAACACGGGTCTCTCGCCGAAGGTTCCGTCAGAGTATTGAAAATGGTCGAAGAGCAACTGCACGACGATTTAGAAAAAGTTGGCTACGAGTTTTATAAAGGTTAAAAAATATTTTTTTTCAAAGAACACCTGATGTCGATCAAACGCACACACCTCCTACTTTTACTAACGTTTCTTTTGTTCTCTTGCTCATCGGAAAAGGAATCCCCCAAAGTCATGCTAACCTCACCCATTGACAACATTCTCGTAGAAAAGGCGAAGCGCCAAATGCACTTGCGCAACGGCGAGAGTGTTGTCAAGACTTACAAAATTTCTTTGGGCAAGAATCCTGTGGGAGCGAAAGTCAAGTCCGGCGACAACAAGACGCCCGAAGGCGAATACACCATCGTGCTTCACAACCCCAAAAGCGCTTTTCATCTATCGCTGAAGGTTTCGTACCCGAACGCGGAGCAAATCAAGGCCGCGAAAGAAGGCAACTACGAGCCCGGTGGCGACATCATGATCCACGGCTACCCGAACAAGGTTCCCGCATTCCTCTTTAAATTCTGGCACAAGTGGAAAGACTGGACCGATAACCATCAAGCCTTAGAATAACGCTTCATCGACCATTCCTTGCAGCATCGATTTCAGCATTGATTTCATCCAAAGACATTTCGAAGGCGCCTGCATGAACCGCATCAGCAGAGAGTTGCTGCATAGTTTTCAGCATTTTCTCAGATTGCATATTGAATTGGGCTATATTAACTTCAAGTTTATTTTTCATACTCCTCAGGATATAAGTTATTTTCTATTCAACAACAAGCCCTCCTCCTTCGTACACACTTCCAGCATTTTTCAAAAAAACAAGGATGTCAAAATACGACATTCTTTTTATTTACATTCAAAAAAAAATTATTGTCACCTTTTTTAGCCGCGAAAGATAAACAAATATATTGACAAATCAACAAAAAGGTTGTATTTTTATTATGAAATTTAGAGAAATATGCAAATACGCCGAAGATCGTGGATGGGTTAAAGCTAGAGTTTCTGGCGACCACTACATCTACACCAAGCCCGGAAGACGATCCGTGCCGATACAAAGAAACAGGCACGAAATCGAGGGCACATACTTGAAACGCATTTTAAAGCAATTCGACTAATCGGGAGGACGTCATGGATTACGCAGCAAAAATCGAAAAAGACAAAAACATGGGATACGTGGTTTCGTTCCCGGACCTACCGAACGTAAACGCATTTGGCAAGACTCGCGAAGAAGCAATTAGGCAAGCTAAGGACGCACTCGATGGAGCTATGGAATGCGATCTTGATATGGGCTATTCGTTCGTATATCCAAAGACGATGCCTGATGCAGACAAAGACCTTGTCGCCATCCAGCTATCCCCAAGAATTGAAGTTGCATACAAAATTTTCGAAGCCCGCCGTGGCAAAACAAAAGCAGAAGTTGCAAAAGCAGCCGGATTCACACCTCAAGCGTACCAGCGTTTTGAAACTCCCAAAGGCACCCCTACTGTAGAAACGCTCTATAAAATCGCAGCGGCACTCGGGAAAAAATTGGAAATCAGATTCGCCTAAAGCACACCTTTTCACTGCTTACAACCCATTAAACATTTCAGCCCATGCTCACCTCACCCATTGACAACATTCTCGTAGAAAAGGCGAAGCGCCAAATGCACTTGCGCAACGGCGAGAGTGTTGTCAAGACGTACAGAATTTCATTGGGCAAGAATCCTGTGGGAGCGAAGGTCAAATCCGGCGACAACAAGACGCCCGAGGGCAATTATACCATCGAAAAGCACAACCCCAAAAGCAAATTCCATTTATCGCTGAAGGTTTCGTACCCAAACGCGGAGCAAATCAAGGCCGCGAAAAAAGGCAACTACGAGCCCGGTGGCGACATCATGATCCACGGCTACCCGAACAAGGTTCCCGCATTCCTCTTTAAATTCTGGCACAAGTGGAAAGACTGGAAATTTACGAAGCCGTCAAAGACGGCACGCCGATAACCATCAAGCCTTAGAATGCCGGGTTTTAGGGCGGAGCCCTCGGCGAAGGGGTAACGGAAGATACTAGGAGATGGCGGCTCAAGGCCACCATGACGATGCAGCTACAGCGACCTTTGGACACTTGTCCTTTGAGCCCTCCCACTTTCCAATTTCAAAAAAAGGCATCCTGGTTAAAAGCCTTTTTTGTATTATATTATATGCAATGTAGCAGAACAAATATTTGTTAGAAAACGAGATAAAACCAAATGATTAAGAAGATTTTATTTGCAACATTTTTCATCATCTTGGCGGCTTGCGACAACCCAAACCAGCTGAAAGAAGCCAGCAAGGATTTTACTCCGTCTAAGGACTTGCTCCTTGCCGACTATATTGCCTCCGCAGATTCGATGGCTGTTTTTTCTTGCGGCGATCCTGAGCCATCTTTCGCATCGCGCTTAAAAAAAGACTTTGACGAATTTGCCAAAGCAATGGCTTTCAAAGAGAAAAAAGAATGCCGTGGAATTTGTTGGGACAAGCAATGGCCTGCATATTATGTAGAACTTTATCGTAACGGAACACCAATTGACACGACAGAAATTTACGCAACGGTTTCTAAGCACGGTTTTAAAAAGAACGGATATAACTACTATTTTACCGACACGTCTAAGGCAAAAGTTTTTTTCGAGTCTCGTAAAATTCAAAGAATTCCCTGGGGATGCCGACAGATGCACTGGCCCAAAGAGGACTGCGGTACACCCTGCCGCTCCATAGAAATCGAAGATGTACAACTATACGACTCTACCGGACAATCATTACCCGATTCCGTTTATCAAGAATTTGCAGAACGAGTAAAACAGAAATATTTGCTTTTCTATGCGCAATTCAGTGTTCAACAAAAAATTCAACTAGACATGGACTGCGAAATAGAAATGACAGTCAACAATCAGTTCGTCTCGCACTTTTCAATCAAATCCACGCCCCAAATAGACTCATTTGAAAAACATATAACAGAAAATTGGGAAGTTATTTGCGATGAATGCAACAAGGAAATGCGTTCCGTTAAATTCAAAATGAAATTTAAAAAGTCCCCCAAAAGGGGGACAGAAAAGTGAGGAATAAAGCAGCGCTCACTTCGCTTTATTCATCCAAGCAGGAATTGACTTCAGCGGCCGCTCCATAGTAATAGGCAACTATACCGCCGCCCTGGTTGCACTTTTTTCCTCCGGCGGGACATCCCGAGCCCAAAGTGGCCTTAGAGACGCCTTCTATATTTTGCGCATCACAGGTTTCCTTGAATTTATCCGTAGTCTTATAAGATGTCGGAACCTCGGAACAAGACGCGGAACCGTTCCCACCAGGCAATTCCACATAGCATGAAACGACGCTACCGGATCCTGTCCCATCAGACCCAGAAGAGGCACTGTCATCGCAGCCGTAGAATGCGAAACTGACAGCAGTCACGACCGCCATCGCCAATAAAGCTTTTCTTGTTTTCATATGAGCCCTCTTTTTGATAATAGATTTGTAATTAAAATATAATCTTTTTCATATTAGAAAGGAGTCAACAAAAATTTTTCCAGAACCCTACTGAGCCCCCTTCATATAGCGAACAGCAAAAAGCACTTGCGTCACGGTAATAATGTTGTCGAGACGTACAGAATTTCAATGGGCAAGAATTCGGCGCTTCTTTTTAATATCGGCACAAGCAAAAAGACTGGACCACTAGCAAGTTATTACCGAGCCTAAGCCGCCAAGCGCTTTGCGCAATGACAAAGGCGTATTGGGACTTGAGCGAAGCGAAAGAGCAACGCTTTCCCTTTTCAAAAAAGTCCAAGTTAAAAGTTTGGGCATTTTTATTATGCACGTTCACGATTGTCAAAAAAAAACTATATTCGGGTACAAAGGATTTATCATGAAAATTTCAACTGTTATTTCTACACTGAGCATCATCACACTTATCGGCTGCGCAAGCGGCCCCCGTCAACGCAGCATCAACGAAATCCCGGAATACGGCAATCAGCCCAAGAGCCAGGAATTGCAGCAAGCAGACCAGCAATTTTTAAACACCGTCAAAGGCAAGGAAAAAGAATCTTTTGACTACATGATGAATGTAGGATGGTCCTTTTTCAAACGTGGCGATATCGGGACCGCCATCAAGCGCTTCAACCAGGCATGGCTCATCGATTCTACCCGCTACGAGTCCTACTGGGGTTTTGCCGCCGCCGAAGGCCGTCTGAACAACCTCGAAACATCTAAGCATTATTACGAGAAAGCTCTTAACCACGGAGGCGATACCAAAATTCTGAATCCGGAATACGCCATCGTGCTCCGCGAACAAGCCAAGGCCGAAAACAACAGCGAAAAACTCGCCGAAGCGGACAACCTGTTCAAAAGCGAAATCGAAGCAGGCAACGAAAAAGCCGCCTGCATTTACGCCTACCAGCTTTTCCGCGAAAACAAGAAAGATGAAGCCTGCCAAATCATGGCATCTTGCCCAGATGATAAAGACAATCTGAAAAAAATATGCAGGATGTAGCAGATTCTAGGGAGGAACCCATACCCCTTTTCAAAAGCGTCCAGGTTAAAAGTCTGGGCGTTTTTTGTATTATATCATATACAACGTAGAATAAATACTTGTAAAAAAAGAGATGAGCATTTCGTAAAGCCCGCCATGTCATACGATATATTCGTCAGCGAGCTCCAAACTTCCGCCACATCTATTACAAACATTTAAAAAACAAAGCATACTTTGAAGGTTCTATTACCGTAAAATTCACGATTGAGCCAAATGGGAATGTTGTTCTTTTGCTCGCAAAAAGGGGCAAAATGCGAAAATGTGCTACCAAATGCTAAAAAAATCTTTGTTCGGTAGCACATTTTACACACAAAATAAGTATTTTTCTCAAAAAATTTGAAATCATACCGCAGATTATGCGACCAAACTGGTAAAAAAAGTAAATTCAGTAACACATAAACCGTCCGTACAACTGAAATTTCATCAAACAAAGTAAAAAACATGTTACCAAAGCATCAAAAAACAGGGATTTGGTACCACAAAATCGCAAAATTCGCTCTGCAAGGAAGAATAACTTCCATAAAAAACGTTAATTTTACTACGACCTTTTATGTTAAGGATCATTCGTTATGAAAAAAAACATTTGGATTGCAGTTTATTGTTCTCTTGCTCTATGTGTCATAGCTTTAATAGTCTTTCACGAAAAAATTTTACATAAACTAGATGATACGGGAATCATCGTCGATTCGCTTCATGAATTCAACGATGATGACGAACACAGTTTAGCAATAAATTTAGGAGAACTCAAGCTTTGGCCCATGTCCGCAGGAAAATTTTTCTCCATAAGGTATTCTCTCGATGCAGACGCCATGGGCGGATATGCCCTCGATTTCACTTGCGAAACGCCCGATTTTTCAAAATGCAATAAGACAGTTTCCAACAAGAACAGCCTTGGCGACGATATACAAAAAACAGTCGAGCCGATTGCTTCACACGAAGCCAAAACCATCTACGATGAATTTACCGCTTTGGATGTTTTCAACTTAAAGTCCGTTGAATCGCGACCTTTAGGTGAAAATTTAGGCGTTCGACTGGGAATATACCCTTCCGCTTCATTCTCCCTTGTCAGCGTTTCTGTTGAAGTTTCAGACGACAAGCGCCTGAACCGTTTTTTCATTGTGCCCGGCAAACATAAAGACGAGCGATACATCAAGATTTTCAAAATTTTCAAGAATCACGGCTTTTTGCCAGAAGAAACGAAAAAGAACACAAGCAACAACGCAGACTCCAAGGCCATAGAAAAAATCCAGACGTTCTACAGCAGACATATTTTCGGGAACGAGTTCGCGAACGATTCCGTCATTGCAAAGTATTGCACGAAAGGGCTCGCCCAAGAACTTTCAAAAGCCTACGACAACGAATTCATCGACGGCGGCGGCTACGCCGTCTGGAAGTTCCGCAGCAACGCGCAGGATGGCGAGGACATCCAGGAAGTCGAAAAGATCGAACCTCTAGGCGATGGCAAATACCTCGTCCATTACAACGACATGGGCAACAAAGGAACGCACACCATCACCATCGTCCAGCAAGACGGCGAGATTTTCTTTGACAAGCTAGATTAATCGTCCTTGACGCAGCGGAGCGAAAGGGCATCCCCGCGTTCCATACCGCCACAAATCAACTTACCGGTTTCGTCCTCATCAGAGAATTCCACATAGCACTCGCCTTGACCGATGACTTCCGTCGAGACCCAGAAATACGCTTTTTCTTCCATGAGGCTATAAGTTCCGCCCGTCTTGCGAAAGCCCGCCGATAACGGTTTGAACACGCGAACGTAATCCCGATGACGGTTCAGGAACTTCAACAACTTTTCATATTCGTCCTTGCTGGGTACATGCCAACCGTCTTTACAGATAAGGAAAATCGTTGACTTGTCGTAGAGTTTTCCGTACTTGGTGCAGTTGGAGTCCTTATCATCATAACAGTAGCTACCGACCATGTAGTAATTCATGTTCTGGGCAGTCCACACCATGCTATCGATTTCCACGGTCCTGTAAACTTGTCCGTCACGAGGGTCGCAGAACGCATCGTCGGAAACGTCCGTACACTTCGCAGAACCACCGACAGGTTCCTCCGAATTTGCCCCCGAATCAGAATTCGAATCGGAACAGGCGGAAAGCGCAAAGGCAAGCGCCACGGAAGCGATAACGGCTCCATAGTAAAACATACGGGAAACAGAAGCTATGTTCATAAGTCAGACCTCCATTTTTTCAATATAATTATTTCGAATAACCACGCAATGGAACGCATTACAAAATAATGCTATATTCATAATGGTAAAATACATTGGAGAATATATGTCAAAAAAACATTTCGCAATTCCGTTCTTTGCGATTTTCATCGCAACTTATGCCATAACGGCCTGCAGTGATGAAAACCCAAATATATTCCCTTCGGATTTTAGCGAAACTTCGTCAAGTTCAAACGAAGAAAATTCCAGTTCAAGCACAAAGCTTCAGGATCCTTACCCTGACAGCCTTATCTGCGACACAACCTATGTCGACAAGAAAGCATACAGTTTTATCTATTATTCCGGTCCAAAGAAAATAGATACGGTAACAGCCTCTGCAACAGACATGTCCTGCAACATTGACGAAAATACGTTTTCCTGCAAATTGGAAGAAAGATACAGAAGCACAGATTCCACAACGAATGAACGGATCGATAAAGACTATATAACTCCACCTAAAATCGTAATCGAAGCAGATTCTTTAAAGCACTTGAAAATCAACATCAAACGCGTTGATACGACTTATATCAATTATGGCAAACAGCGGCTGATGGACTACATCATGCCCTATATAGAAACACCCAAATTAAATGTAGATGAATTGCGGGCAGCCATGGATACAGTCACCGTAGAGTACCACCTTCTTCAATACAATGAAATAAATTCGTATTACGCAGGCAATGCCAAATACATGAGTCCCTATGAATTCGAAGAATGGACTGCCAACGGGTTACCCGATTGGGTCCACATAGATGCCGACAGTTATACAAACTGGAGAGGATATTGTCTAGACGATCTTGAATATTACTGCGAGGATACATACACCACTTATTATCCGTCAACACTCAAGGAGCTCAAATTTCAAATTTATTTAATGGTGTCCAAACCAATCAGCGACACGACTGTCACTTGGACAGCCTATTACAAGGACTTGTACGAAGCTAGGGATTCGGTTGAAATAACGACCCACTTCATGATGAAACAATGACAATTACCGTATTCTATCCACGATACTTTGTACTGTATCCGTGATTGGTCTTGGGACGCAAGTCGTTCGGGTACATCACATCGGTGTAGATATCCTGTTGCAGCTTTTTCACGATGTTATAGACTTCGATGTAGTTCGAAATGCTGTCTATGGAAATGCCCGCATTTGAGGAAGTCATTCTTCCGTTTCGCGTTGCGGGATTTGCCTGCGCAGAGGTCGTAACAATGTCGCCCACGCCAAACCACTGGTCGAAAATGCCACGGTGCAAATCGACATGCGAAAGTTCCGCAAACGGTTTTGTATTATAATGTCTGCTAAAGACGCCTCCGGACGCGTATATCGCCTTGTCTGTTACGATATAGTTCGTATTCTGGTACCGCCTAAACGACAACAGCGCGCCCCCGAGATAAATCCAGACCGGCATCAGGTGCAGCAACATAAAGGGAACCAAGAAAAACACAGCTTTTTCGTCTTTAGACGTCATCGAAAACCCGATAACACCAAAGTCGATGAGTCCCCAAAGGAGCGCAAACGGGAGTAACGGATTAAAAATGCTTTCAAAGATAAAACACTTCTTATTGGGCTTGCCGGCATAAATGATCTTTTCGTCATCGCCAATCAACAGTTTGAGTTCGTTATCCATAAGCCACTCCTTAATACATCTCTAAATTATATTATCCATTCTATTTTTCGCAAGTCGCATTTGATATTCCTTACATTTTTATAAAAAAAAAGGACAATTTCAAATAATAAGATATATTAAAAGAAACATTTTTCAATGGAGAAGCCCTCTCCATACGCGAATCATGCACACACAAGATTCAGTACTAAGTGGTCTGTGAGCTCGATGGAGGGTACGCCAAACAACAAAAATGTGCGTCAGCAGGCATGACAAGCTGCATTTGCAAAACTAAAGAGGGAGAAAAACATGGATGAACAGCGCTCCAAACAAGCCGAATTTGAAAAGCAAATGAGAAAAGTGGGAATGAAAATTGCTTTTATCATGGCGATATTGATGAGCTTTGCTCTTTCACTCACAGGAAATTTATTCGCGAGACGTCCACCCGAAACGCCCTTGGCCCCCATTATCATCGGCTTTCTAGAATGCTTCATCTTGAGTTTTGTGATTAGCCTTGCCATTGGCTTATTTGTCCCCATTCCCAAAGTGAATGCAGCCCTCGCAAAAAAATTTCACCTGCAGCCCCGCACATTAAAGGCTCACTTCGTAGAATCCCTTGCCTCAAATCTGATATACACGCCACTCATAACAACAGCGATGGTATCGTTCGTATATTTCACCATGATACCTACCGGGCACAAGCCTCCGTTCTTGCCCATGTTCATTCACTCGCAAATCGTTTGCTTTGTCGTGGCTCAGGTGTTGATATTCGTCAGCATTCCAATTATCATGAAACTGGTAATGCCAAAGAAATTTAACGATGCTCATTCGTCGTCGGATCCATCCCGCGGAAAAAACGGAGTCCATCAAAATCGTCCTTGAGTACCTGCACGGTTGCGCCAATCATATAAAGGCTTCCCGTTATGAGTATCGGCGATCCGTCAACGACGCTAGCGCAAACATCATTCAAATAATCGCGCGAAAATTCACCCGCACTCGCCACACAAAGTCCTAACTTTTCTAGTTCTTCTTGCAAATCAGAAAGTTCCCGGAAACGCGGATACGGCGTACGCGTTATATGCCAATGGCTAACATGCGGTGCCATGAGTCTAAGCATTTCGCGCACATCCTTGTCGCGAAGCGCTCCAAATACGCAGTGAAACTTTTGCCCCGGATAATACTTGTCAAGAGTTTCGACCAAACGAAGAACAGCATGAGAATTATGAGCCCCATCCAAGATAAATTGCGTTTTTCCACTGCAATCCATCAACTTCTGCATACGTCCCGCCCATGAACGTGTCGATAACGTTTTCAATGCAAGGGCTTCGTCATAACAAACAAATTTATTATTTACATCAACTTCCGTCGGAGGCAAATCTCGCAGCCCCTGAATGAAAAGTTCGGCGGCCTTCATGGAAAGGCTCGCATTTTCGATATAATGTTGTCCTAAATTAGGAAGAACGATATCTTTGCGGATTTCAGGGACAACGCACGAGCTGCCACGAGAAGCTGCATAAATTTTGGCTTCTGCGATCAAGGCTGCGTTCAGTCCACCAAGTACAAAAGTCTTGCCACGACCATTGGAGAGAATATTTTGCGCAGAACCCGCAACCCCCATCTTTTCCTTGAGAATGGCACTTTCGGTATTTCCGAGAACCTCGGTATGTTCCAATCCAATACTTGTGAGCACAATCAGTTCGCCATCAGCAACGGCGGTGCTGTCCAAGCGACCTCCCATGCCCGCTTCAAGAACAGCAACATCAATATTCTGTTCGGCATAATAGAGAAAGGCGACAATCGTCAGCACCTCAAAGAACGTCGGTTCTACACCCGTTTCTTCGGCAGCTGTTTTCACCCTCATAATCAAGCGATCCAACGTTTCGTCGCTGATAGGCAAATCATCAACACGGATGCGTTCACGCAAATTTACCAAATGCGGACTCGTATAAAGTCCAGTCTTGAAACCGTGCGCCTGTAAAATACCGGACAGATAATAGCTCGTGGAACCTTTGCCGTTTGTTCCGACTACATGTATTTTCTTGAATTTTTTTTGAGGATTTCCAAGGACTTCACAAAGTTTACGTGTTGAGGCGAGCCCAGGCATCATTCCGAAAATGAGTCGGGAATTCAAGTATTCCAATCCGTTTTTAATCATGCGTAAAATATAGAAAGATTGAGCATCAACAAACAGCTGAATCAAAAATCGAATTTAATAGACTCCTTGTACATTTCAAATCATCCTAAGCGGTGTTTCAAAAAGGCGTAAAGCACTAGGCAAGCACCACGAAATAAGCGCACTTTTAGATATAGCGTTTTAGAAACATAAACGTAACTTTAGCCGCCGACATTCATTGCAAGCGCCCCGACAATCGTCAAATTGAATACGAATTAAAAACAAGCAAAATCTCGCCCGTTTTTCAAGATTTCATGAATTCAACAAGACGCGTTCACGTCAAAGGATTCTATCAAAACGTAAAAATTCAATAGCAGACTTGAACGACTTACGGATTTGGAGGCGGCGCAGGATAATTACTTTGTTCATTATCGTTTCCACCTTGGTTTTCAATTTTTTCTTGCAAGTGTTCAATCCGGTTTTCCAGCAACTTCTCTATCTCTGGAAGCAAGCGATCTTTCACTCTGTCCAAATAAAGGCATTGCAACTGAATCATGCGGTTACGGTGGCGACCGGCATATTCTTGAATCCAGTGACTGACCGCCTGCTGGCGGTCCTGAATTTTATCATGCAAGGAACGCTGGATAAAAGTTCTTTGGACTTCCATATAGCGCTGCATATTGAACGGCATACGGTAAGTACGAATAAATTGTTTCAAAAGCACAAGCAGTCCCAAGTGATCGTGCTGATGATCATGAATGAACTGCCGTAACTCTTCCAGATGCTTCTGGAAGAATGGAACGATGGCCTTATCATCGATTTGATAAAGTTCTAACTCGTCCTGCTTTTTTGTCGCTTCATCGACAGCCATATTCCAAATCTATTTTTTTAACAAGTTACAATGTTTTAGAACGCTTGACAAGGAAGCCAAATTTGGCTTTTTTTTCGTTATTTAAGGTGCTTTTTCCCAGAAAAACGCGTCCTTCCGTCCCCGGATTCAATCGATCAGCCGCAGCGCCGCGAAAATCGAGCAGTTCTTCGACCTCGCAAGGTTGCATTCCATCGGGAGTCATGAGCTCCAAAGAATCGTCCATAGAAAACGGGTTTTTCACGTTTACAAGGCACGCTCCTGTAGCTACATCGAAATCCTTGACCTGAGCCGCTACACAGCCGCCTTCAGCGTCCACATGAGTCGCTTCGTAATTCTGTGGAAGCGGTCCGCGTAGAAATCCCGGCATAAAGCCTCTCCCATCGACAAAACGAATGGCACGACGGCTTTCTTCGGGTACAGGATTTCCGGCAGCAACGGCGTCAATCGCCATGCGGTAAGCACGAACGACCTGGCTCAAGTAGTAAACCGAGCGAGTGCGCCCTTCGATCTTGAAGGAATCGAGACCACCGGCCACAAGCTCCGGGATTACATCCAAGGCGCAAAGGTCTCGGCTGCTCATAAAATAAGTTCCCCAAGTATCTTCGTCGAGCGCTATCGGATCCAGTTCCGGGCGATCTGTACGCTGCAAGGTAAACAAGCCTTCGTGTTCGCGGTAGTCTTCAACCTGGGGACCAGAATTCGCGTACAATCGGTATGGCATACGGCAGCTGTTATCGCAAGCGCCCTGGTTAGCATCACGGTGCGTCACCCAGTTCGAAAGCATACAACGGCCGGACATCGCCATGCAGACGGCGCCGTGAACGAACACTTCCAGTTCCAATTCAGGAACACGTTTCTTTATCTCCAAAATTTCAGATAACCGAAGTTCACGGCTTAAAATAATGCGGCGAACACCCAAGTTTTTCCAGAACGAAGCAGCCAAATAGTTGGTCGTATTCGCCTGCACGGACAAATGGACTTCCGTTTCGGGATGTTCTTTCAACAACCAGCCCACAAAACCAGGATCTGCAACAATCAATGCATCGGGTTTGAGCTCCAAAGCAGCATTCAAAGCCTTCTGGAAAGCATCGACCTTCACGTTACGTGGAATCACGTTACTCGTGAGGTAGAACTTCTTGCCATGCTCATGCGCATACGCAATGCCTTCGGCAAGGTCGTCCAGGTTCTTGAAACCGTTTTCGCGAGCACGCAGCGAGAAAGCCGGTTGCCCAGCATACACAGCATCTGCGCCGTAAGCAAACGCATACTTCATTCTCACGAGGTCACCCGCAGGTGCTAAAAGTTCAGGTTTAATCATTGTTAGTTTTTCTTGGTTTTAGGTTATAGGTTGTAGGTCTTAAGGATTAGGTGTTAGAACGATCTCTTTAATTTTTTTGTGGGTCGGCGGGAAAACCGTGATTATACATACTAAAGCCTAACACCTGTTACCTATTACCTCTCTCGTCTATAGGCTCGCAGAGCCGTTCTTTCGTCTAGAACTTGAATCCGGCGCGGATAAACACTTTTCGGTCATCGATCAACGTCAGTTCCCCCATGAACGAGAATCGCTGCCCTTCATAGCTAACCGCAGGCGTGAGCGAATACTGGAGTTTCGCTCCACCGAGGAACTTCTTTGGGATTTTCAAATGCCCTTCCGGAGTCGTATCATTCACGGCGCTACCGTAATCGGTCCCCTTCCAAAACCACGTCTGCCTAATCGAAGCAAATATGTGTCCATCCAAGCGTGCAAAAATATTCCAGTCTATCGTTCGACTATTCGGCCCCCCCTGGTTCCCTAGCGGATACCCCAAATGAGCAACCTGCGCGGTATTCTTCATGAAATGCGAATAGACATAAGGCTCGACTCGGGCGTATTCAAAAATAGTTCCCGCTTCAATTTTGTGCCCTTTGTAATAAAAATCATGCCCCGCCTGGAAACCGGCCATCCAAGCCCACTTCGCTTCGATATTATCGTTTCTGATAAGGCTAATCGGGGATTCCATATCGTCCAGGAAGAACTCCGTATAAAAACGCACCGTATTAAACAGGCGGTAGTTAAAATCAAACGACAGAGAACCATTATTGCTGATTTCCGAATAATTGCCCTTTTCCATGAACAGCGGCGCCGTCGGAACAAAGAGCCAAGGTTTCATGTTGTCATAAAGCACCTGAAGTTCGCTAATGCCAAAGGTCGCATTACCCACAGCTAGTTCATAACGGTGCCCAAAGAGGTTACGCGTATTATCCTTGTTTTCATCGCTCATGCTATTGCTGAAAATTCGCAAATCCGCATAAAAACTCATCACACGGAGAGGTCCAATCATCAAGTCGAGACTCATCATGTTGTACGGGAGCGCAAACTGGTTCAACGTCAAGTTGTTATAGTAGCCGGGTCCCCAGTGCATCACATCGCGACCAAAGTCCAAGCGCAACCAATCATGGTTGAACGCAAAATGCGTACGGTAACGCGCATAGCTTGTGTACTCAACACCGGAATTGTCCTCTTTTTTCTGCTTTTCCAAAAATTCACGGTCAAAAGATTTCGGCGTTCTCGAGGAATGGCCCTCACTATAAATACGGGCATCCAAGACGAAATCTACAGAATCCACAAAGCCACGTAGATAAAGTCCCCCGTCTAATCCCGGCCAAATCGTATCGCCGAACGATTTGCCGCCGCGATAATCATACCCACCGATGACATTCGTATCAACAAGCGCTTTTCCGCCACGATAATCGATTCCGCCAACAATACTAGCGGCAATGGCCACTCGCGGCGATGCATTTTCAAGAGTTTGAAGCCCCTTCCCTAAAATGCCCGGACCGCGCGCATTATCGAAATAAAGAAGCGCATTACCATCCGTCTTGAAAAAATTCTTACGGAAAGTCGTATCCCTACGCGGGTAAGTAAAGTATTGGCGTTCGTCCCCAACCGTCTGCCGATGGTATTCAAAAAGCATCGGAGCCGTTTCCAAAGTTCGCAAATTGCGGGAATGTTCCGGCTCAATCACTGGCGATGCCGCCATGGTTTTGCCTAAGCCCGTAAACAAAAGCAGGCCAGACAAGACAGAAATAATCTTTTTAAAAGTCATTGCAAAAATTTAGCATTTTCATGAAAAATCATCATCAAGATGTTTTTTTTGAGGACTTTTGTCCCATACGGAACTTTTCACACCACTAATTTTTTTCAAAAAAAATTATATCAGTTTTTTAACAGTTTCCTGGACATCTCCAGAAACCTACGTTTATAAAAAAATGAATGGGAGTATATATTTATGAGCATGGACAAAAAAATTTTTTTTCTGCGAAGTACTTTAACGGCAGCATCTCTAGCCTTGCTCGCAAGCTGCTCCGATTCGACTTCAGCATCGGGTGAAAACCTAGATGGCACAAACGAAGAATCGTCATCTTCAGTTTTCAACGAATACAGTTCCTCGACAAAAGATGGAAATTTCAATGGAGAAGTTTCTAGCAGCTCCATGACAGAACCGCAGGGAAAAACCGGCAGTTCAAGCCAAGAAACAAGCGTTGTCTATTCGAGCAGCATCCCTATCACGCAAAGTTCCTCGAGCGGAATTTCTTCCTCAACTAACGAGAACGACGACTCCAAAGACCGCCCCGTCATCACTTACGCCGCAAGCGGCGCGACCGTCACAAATGCCGGGAACTGCGTTGTGGTCGAAGGCGGAACCGTTAAGATTACTTGCGGAGGAGAATACGATTTTAGCGGAACCTACAGCGGGAACGATGCACAGATTTTCGTTGCGACAGCAAAGACGGACACGACAGTCTATCTGAACATGAAGGGGCTGACACTCACCAACACAGCCGACGCCCCTATTTACATCCAGAAGGCAGACAAGGCGTTCGTCGTTGCCAAAAAAGGAACCACCAACACGTTCACCGATGCATCGACAAGAAATAAGACGCACACTTACACGAACGATGCCGGTGCCCCCAAAACCGACACGACTAGCGCCTGCATTTACTCCAAGGATGACCTCACCCTCAAAGGTGAAGGCGAGCTGATCGTAAAAGCAAACTACAATAACGGAGTACACTCAACAAACGACTTGAGAGTTAAAAACGGCCTCATCACGGTCAACTCTAAAAACAACGGTCTCAAAGGCAAAGGTTCCGTAGCAATTAGCGGAGGCACAATCAACATCACGACAACCGCTGGCGATGGAATCAAAAGCGATGCCAGCGATGCGACAGATTTAGCAAACGGCAAGGGCTCCATCGAAATCACGGGTGGCGAAATCACCATCTCGTCCGCATTTGACGGCATCACGGCCAACAACGTCGTCACCATCGCCAAAGAATCCAAAGATAAAGCCGTCAACGAATCAAACGGAGAAAACAAGGCCCCGACCATCAAGATTACGACCGGTGGCGGGCAGAACTGTCTTGGTCAAAGCACCAGTGGCGGAGGCGGAAATGGCGGTCGCGGAGGATTTGGCGGCGGCAATTCATGCGCACCCGACTCCAGCATGAAGGGCATCAAGAGCGATTCCAGCATCGTTATTAGCGACGGCATAATCGAAATCAGCAGCCGTGACGACGGCATTCACAGCGGCGGCACCGTCACCCTCACTGGCGGAAAAATAACGATCAAGACGGACGATGACGGCGTCCATGCAGACAAGGCGCTCTATGTCAAGGACAATGCAAACGTAAGCGTAACGATGGCGTACGAGGGCATGGAATCGCCAGACATGAATTTCGAAGGCGGTATCACGAGCGTCATCACCACGGATGACGGCTGGAACGCTGCGGGCGGCACCAGTACGACAACTGGCGGCAATCTAGGTGGCAGAGGCGGCCCAGGCGGTGGCGGCGGATTCCCGGGCGGTCCTGGCGGAGGAAGCAGCGGCAAACTCAAGGTTACCGGCGGGTACCACTACATTTATGTAGGAACAGGTGACACGGACGGCATCGACAGTAACGGCAGCATCGACATCACCGGTGGCGTCATCGTGGTGGAATGCCGCATGAATGGCGGTATGGGCGGCATGGTCGATTCCGACGGCACGACAAGCATCACCGGAGGAAAGTTGCTCGGCTTCGGCACGAACAATTCCGAAGAAGGCAAGCAATATAGCGTAAGCTTCACCGCCGACAATTACTATGGGACTTCCGAAATTGCATTCAAGCCCAGCTTCTCCGGAAGCAAGATGGTTTCTAACGTAGGCCAGCCCGCTGTCGTGAACAGCGTAAGCGGCATGAACAAAACATGCTTCGGCGACAGCGCTGACAGATGCGTTTATACGAAGTAGGAAGTTGGAAGTAAATGCTAGGTATGGGCTCGGCACTACGTGCCTTTGAGGTATGGGCTAAATGTAATAAGAAAAGCCCCAAAGCCGTGCAGAGCTAGGCGACCCCAAAGCGAGTTTACGAGCGTGCCCATAGCCCATCGTCTACGTTCTAAGCATTTTGTAGTTAATAGTTTGTAGTTACTAGAGGTTCTCAAAAAAAATCATTCTCGACGGAACGTAGCGAAGGAGGGAATCCATACATTGTACCTCAAGAATTTATGGATGGGGCAAAGCCCCTCCCCATTGGCTCAGTCATGTTCATACAAGAGCGATTAGAATTGTATGGATCCTCCTAACGGAGGATGACTATGAATGCGACGTTCGCCTTGAAGGGAGTCTCCTATCGGAGGATGACCGTGGCTGCGACGTTCGCCTTGAAGGGAGTCTCCTAGCGGAGGATGACTGTAGACGCGACGCTCGTCTTTTTTAAATACTTAAGCCGTATTAATCCGAAAAGACAAAAAATTTCTTATTGCAATTTTCTGTCTACGGCCTACTGTCTACTAACCACTATTGACTAACCACTGTCTACTAATTACATCCAGCCACGGTCAGATGTACCGGAAATACCACGAATCTTAAGATCGAAGTCATCGCGGTTCGTCGCAGCGTTCATAGCCGTTTCAAGCGAAATCTGCTCGTTCTGGTAAAGTTCCAGAAGCGCCTGGTCGAACGTTTGGCTATGGTATTGAATGTGGCCTTCGGCAACCGCCTGCTCCACCATGTCGATCTTGTTCTTGTCCTGGATATATTCTTTGATAGCGCCCGTATTCACAAGGATCTCAGCAGCAGGAACTCGCCCCTTGCCATCCTTTGTCGGCAAAAGACGCAAAGAAATAATACCTGCCAAAACTTCAGCCAACAATAGGCGCACTTCGTCATGCTGATGCGGCGGATACATAGAAAGCACACGATGGATTGTTTCCACGGCATTTGTCGTATGGATGGTCGCAAAAACCATGTGGCCTGTATCTGCAGCTGTAAGCGCAATCTGCATCGTTTCAAGATCGCGAATTTCACCCACAAGAAGCACATCGGGATCTTGACGAAGTGCAGCACGCAGGGCATTCGCGTAAGAAAGCGTATCCACGCCAATTTCACGCTGCGAAATAATCGCTACGTTATCCTTATACAAATATTCAATAGGGTCTTCAACCGTAATTACGTTTACGGATTCCTTCTGGTTGATGTAGTCGATCATCGAGGCAAGCGTCGTGGATTTTCCAGAACCGGTCGTACCCGTCACGAGCACAAGACCGCGCTTGGTCAGAGCTAAATCGCGAATGACTTCGGGCAGGTGAAGTTCCTCGAATGCAGGTATTTTTGCCTTGATATGACGGATTACAACCGCGATCGATCCTCGCTGACGGAAAACGTTCACACGGAAACGTCCCATATCGCGGGCACCCACGGCAAAGTCGCATTCCTTGTTGGCTTCAAAACGTTGCTTTTGGTCGCGATTCATGATATCATCCAAAAATGCATCCATCATCGCGGCATCAATGCGAACGTCAAAGAGTCTTTGCAAAGCACCATTGATACGATAAACCGGCGGAACGCCAACACGCAGATGCAAGTCGGACGCCTTGCGATTCACCATTTCACGCAAGAGCTGTTCTATGCGAAGTTCAGCCATATTAGACTTCTCCAAATTTTTCGCGGCAGAGTTTTTCTATTTCTTCCAGTCGAGATTTTATTTCAGCATTATCCGGGTTTTTCTTTGCCAAATCCGAATAAATCTCAAGAGCCTTGTTGTAAACACCTTGTTCCATGTAAATATCAGCAAGTGTCCGCGTATTCAGGCTGTCATCCAAATCGGCGGCGCCACGAGAAAGCGGAGCTTCGACATTGTTCACGAGACTTGCCGAGACTTCATCATCAGAATCACCCGACATCAAGTAATCAACACCCTTGTTGCTGGGTTCATCAACTTCCGACAAAGAATCGTCCTCATCGAACAATCCCTTAAAAGCATTGGATACTTCGGAATCTATGGAATCCAGTTCTGCAGACGGAGCTTGTTCGGCAACTGTAGCCGAAGCCACCGAAGTGGCCGAGACATCAGCTTTTGCAACCTGTTCCATAGCAGGTTCTTCGAAAGTTTTCTTTTCTTCAGGCAGGTCATCGTCCGTTCCAAAGATGCTATCGAATGATTCACTGATGCCGCCCTTAGCTTCTTCCTTAACTGAACTTTCCTCGATTTCAGCACCCGTAGCTTCCTGACTCAATTGTTCGGTTGCGGGAACATCGGCAATTTTTTCATTTCCAGTTGCAAATAAGTTATTCGCTTCAGTTGGAGAAGGCGCCGAAAAAGACGAGGACAAAGCATCCGATTTTTCTTCAGGTAAGGCAGCATCATCTTCCTCACCAAATATAGAAGCAAAAGCTCCGCCCATTTCCTTAACGACATCGTCCTTGTCGGCAGGAGCCGCGGGAGCATTTTCAGCGGGAACCGCCAAATCAACCGGAGCCGCAGGAGCTTTTTCAACAGGAGCGGTTTCAGCCGCTGTTGTAGATGCGGGCAAAACTTCCGCATCGGCCTTCTCTTCGGAAGCTTCGTTTCCAAAGAGAGCATCAAAAGCGTCATCCACTTCTTCAACAGCAGATTCTTCTGTAGCAGGAGCTTTTTCAGCGAGTTCTACAGGTGCGTCAGCAACAGCTTGTACAGGTTTGGTTGCAGACAAAGAAGCCGTTTCTGTCGCAGAAGGCGTTTCCGAAGGCGTATCTTCATCCAAATTAAGGACAAAATCGTCATCCGTCTTCGAGGGAGCTTCATCTTCAGAAAAGCTCATGCGCGACATAGGAACAAGCCCTTCGGCCTGTTCAATTTCAGCCGTTTCTGTCGGCACGAATTCCGGAGCTTTTTCCAAAGCATGTTCCGGCGCATCCGTTGTAGACAAAGTTTCAGAATCGGACGACAAGTTCGTCGAAGCTTCATCCATACTAAAATCAGCATCGGCTGATTTTTCGAATAAGCCTCCAAAAGATTCTTCCTCAGCAGGACTCTCCGAAGGAATTGGTTCAGTCGAAGGAGCTGTATCGGCCAAGCCCCCATCCATGCTAAAGTCCGCATCGGCTGATTTTTCAAATAAATTACCAAAAGAATCTTCTACGGATTCTTCAAGCGACTTTTCAGGGGCACTTGTTTCTGACAAAGTTTTTTCATCAGGCAATTCATCTTCACCAAGAAGCGAAGCGAACGCATCATCAACATTCGTTTCCGCATCTGCGGCCTTAGGCTCATCATCTAGACTAAATTTATCGGAAACAGTATTTTCAGCACCAGAATTGTCATCTAAAAAATCCATGTGCTGCGAAGGTATTTCGCTTTTTTCAGCAAGCTCTTCCACAGCAGGTTCTTCTGCCGGAATATCAGTTTTCGCGAACGATTCAAAAAGTCCACCTAAAGATTCTTCTTCATGTAAACCCAATGATTCAGTCGGCTTTTCCGGTTCTGAATTTTCTACAGCAAGAGGTTCGGCCTGTTCTGCCGCAGCACTTGCCGTGCCAGCCGAAGCATCTTCCGAAAGGTTATCATCAAGAAGCGATGACAGGGCATCGTTCACATCCGAGGCAATATCTTTTGTCTCTAGCGGTTCGTCTAAATCATCTATGCTGAATTTTTTTTGTTCTTCGGCTCCGTCACTGTTTTTTTTTTGACCCGGTTCTTCGAACTTAGGCTCTTCGTCCAAGGTTTCGTTTTCACCGTCATCTACAAAATTCGAGAACAACGAAGCCGCAGTCGCAGCTGCTGCTGCGGTTCCTGCTTTTTTGGCAGAACTCGCTATATCAAAATCATCGCTATCGCCCAAAAGTCCCGAAATGGCCGAAGTCACTTCCGACGAATTCAAGACTTGGTCGTCAAAGCCCGATGCTTCGGAACCCGCAGCATTCTTGGAAAAATCATCCGAAGCAGAATCCAATGAGTTGCGCAAGGCATCCATCGAGGAATTGTCTTCTTCGTCCGTATTCGAAAGCGAAGCCGCAAGATTTGCAAAAACGTTATCTTCCTGAACTTCCGTATTTTCAGTTTCGTCTGCAACATCCATCGTGAACGAACTTTCGTCCATCGGTGGCGGAGCCAAGTTAGCTTGCTCCTCTTCGGACAAGACGTCATATTCATCTTTCCAGAACGAATCCAGAGGGTCCATGTCATGAACACGACGGAAACAAGCATTACGCTCAGCAACTTTGCCAAGCTTATCGTAAGATTCTCCCATCCTCTTGTGCGCCGACAGGCAGAACGGGTCCTTGGCAAGCACTTTCTTGTATTCCGAAATACTACCGGCAAAATCTTGCTTTCCTGACAAGATTTTTGCGCGAACCAACATAGCCGGAACATCAGATGGAGAGGCGGCAAGCGCACTATCAATTGTCTTTAAGGCGGCATCATAGTCGCCCGAGGCACGTTCCATATCGGCAAGCCAGGCCATCGCCTGCGAACGCCCCTTATTCTTTTTTACCGTTTTTCTGAGAGAATCCAACGTTACAGCCATCATTTCTCCAATGGAAGAAGAATAGCTTCATCCGCCAAAAGTACAGGTATTCCTTCACGAACCGGATAGACTCGAGATCCATCAGGAGTCACAAGCGCTTCGGAGAGGAGTTCAGATACAGCTTCGCCGGCAACGTTCTTGAGTGAACCTGCGTTAATAGCACTGTTCAAAAGAGCGATGCAATCCTCGCCGGCCTGTGTAAGAGGCTTGCGAGTTTCCGGGCAGCAAAGAATACTTAACAATTTAGTATCGAGCATAAAACCTTTTAAATGTGTTATTTCATAAAAAAAATAACACATTTTTACAAAAAAGGGCGATCTTTAACGAAGATATTTGAGATTTACAAGGGCAAAATTGCCATTTTTCCCATTTCCAATGAGCAAAAACACGCACATTCCCAATTTATCGAGCCAATTTATGTCAAAATTTTCACGATAACCGGAGAAATTGGAGACGACCAAAAGTTCACGGCAGCCGGTGCGGTTACAAATGGAATCCATCTGAGAAAGTGGTCCTAACATGTGCTTGCGGTTCTCTTCAGTCAACTTTTCGGGTTCTGAGCTCACACAGCCGAGAATTTCAATGCCCGGAATCACGTTGTAGCTGTCGAACCAGTTGTTGAGGGAATCTTCGCGGCCACCAAGCAAGATGGAGCGGTGACGCTTTTTCGCAAAGATGCGGTAGAAATAGTTTATCCAGAACGCAACGCGACGCCAGGCAAGGAGCGCAAACGGGATAAAGAGGCTGGAGAAAATCGTAATAAATAACCAGTCCCTACCAATATACGGTAAGGAGCTTGCACTGTTTCCAAGAACGGAAACCTGGGTAAAGTAACGGAACGCAGCGTACCCGCCCACCGTAAACAGGTTCAGCGGAATCAGGTAACGCAGGAACTTTTCGCCCTTGAGACTCGACACAGTGTATTCCCCACGGAACATGAGAAACACGAGGTTCACAATGACGACAAGCCCCACAAGCCACCAGTCCTCAAATTGAGCCAAGTCCAGAATGCCATGCACGGCAGTAAAACCTTCGACGGGGCTATCCGTAATAGCAACATCAATCCCTTTGTTCAAGCCGACAAGCGCCCACACGACAAGCACGCCCAAGTCGAGGAACATCTTCCAGAACTTCGGGATGAGGCGCGAGAACATGCCCACAAAAGCGGCAAACAAAATACCGAAAGACACGAGGAAGTTCGGAACAAAATAGAGATCCTTGTGCTTGCGGACAAAGATAAGCATAGCCTTGTAGAAGTCCACGTAGGAACCCCAACGGCGTGTACGGCAGCTCTGGCCCTTAAAGTGCAGAATGTTCGTGACCGGCGTGTAATAGTTCTTGAGGCCCATCTGCTTCGTGCGGAAACAGAGGTCCAAGTCTTCACCGTACATGAAGTAGTCTTCGTCAAATCCGTTCAGCTTTTCGTAAACGTCGCGACGGATGCAGAAGAACGAGCCACTCACGGCATCGACTTCAATCATCTCGTCCGGATCGGCGTACGTCATGTTATAGCTGGCGAGCATCTTGCTTTTCGGGAAAAGTGCTGCAAGACCAATCGTCTTCGACACAGCTGAAACAATCGTCGGGAACGAGCGGCGGCATGCCCACTGGAGCGTTCCGTCTTCGTTAAGAATACGGCAACCGACAGTACCAGCATCCGGATGTTCTTCCATAAATTGGAGCATTTCGCGGAAAGCGTTCTTCGAAATGATCGTATCCGGATTGATGAAGAACAGGTACGGCTTGGTCGCATGCTTTTCGGCGAGATTGCAGCCTTTACCAAAGCCCAGATTTTCCTTGGAGTCAATCCATTCCACTTCCGGGAAGAAGTTCTTTATTTCGGGAATAATCGGCTCATTGGAACCGTTGTCCAAAACGATAATCTGCGAATCGATTCCTTCGCATGCGTCACGGACGGACTTCAAGCACGCCGGAATGAAATCGCAAGAATTATAGGCAATGATGATGACAGAACAGGAATGCATATTAGACGAAAGAACGGCGCTTTGCGCCTACAGACGAAAGACGAGTGATGTGAAATAAGAGACGAAAGACGAGAGACGATAGACGAAAGAGAAAAGACGAGAGACGATAGACTATAGAAGTGCGACAAGAGAAACGTGAGCAACAAGGCTGCACACAGTTCCGTTGCTGAACCAGACAATCAAGGCTCATAGCACAAGCATTTACCCTATTTAGCATAGAAACTCTTTAAAGCAAAAAACTTTCATATTTTGTGCGAAGCACCATTATAAAATCTTTCGTCTCTCGTCTACCAGCGTAGCGGTCTTTCGTCTAAGCGAGGCCGAGGCGAAGCTTGAGCACGAGGAAGAATGCTTCGGAGATGATTCCTCCGCTCATCTTGGAGGTGCCACGGGTGCGGTCCGTAAAGATGATGGGGATTTCCTTCACGCGGAGGCCTTTCTTCCAAATCTTGAACGTTGTTTCGATCTGGAAGCAGTAACCGTCACTCTTCATCTTGTCAAGGTTCAAGGCCTGCAATGCTTCACGGCGGAAGCACTTGAAACCGCCCGTTGCATCGCTAATCGGAAGCCCCGTCACAAGTCGCGTATAGACGTTTGCGCCATAGCTCAAGATAAGACGGCGAAGGTCCCAGTTCACCACACTGATGCGGTGATCCTGATAACGGCTACCAAGCACGAGGTCGGCATCTTCGGCAGTTTCCAAGAATCTATTCAAGTCCGTTGGAGCATGGCTAAAGTCGGCATCCATTTCGAACACGCGCTCATAATCGCGTTCAAGCGCCCACTTGAAGCCCGTCACGTAAGCGGAACCAAGCCCCATCTTTCCCTTGCGACGGATCAGATGGATTCTCGGATTCTTGTCGGCTTCAGCCTGAACAAGATCGCCCGTTCCATCCGGAGAACCATCGTCCACCACCAAAATTTCAAGACATTCATTTTGTTCCAATATCGCAGACATGATGAGGAGAATATTCTCCTTCTCATTGTAAGTCGGAACAATCACTAAACTCTTAGGGAACGCCATTAAATACCTCACTATAGCTCAAATCTACACAAATTACAATTCACCAATCGTCTCGGATACAGGATACGTGCGTTTTTTATTGCCATTCATCATCTCGCCCAAAAGCCCAAGCGAGAAAAACTGAACACTCATGACAAGCGAGAATGCGCCAGCTAACAACAGCGGTCGCACATGCATTGCTCCCGTCTGTATCCATTCATAGCCAAAATAACCGCAAGTACCAAGGCCGAAAAGCATGAACAATAGCCCAATGAGACCAAAGAAATGCAGCGGCTTCGAAGAAAAGCTGCGCATGAACATGAGGGAAACCAAATCGAGGAACCCGCTCACGAGGCGGGAAACTCCGTACTTCGAGACTCCATGAACGCGGGCACGATGCGCAACCGGCATTTCGGTAATGCGGAAACCTTGCCACTTGGCCATCACCGGGATAAAGCGGTGGTAATCTCCATAAAGCTGGATAAAGCGCACGACGCAACTGCGATAAGCCTTGATGCCGCAGTTGAAATCGTGCAGACGCTTGCCGCACACAATCGAGACCGTCAAGTTGAAAAGCTTGGACGGAAGCGTCTTGTGCCACGGATCCAGGCGGCGGATTTTCCAACCGGACACAAGATCATATCCTGATTCGAGAATCTTGATCATCTTCGGGATTTCGAGCGGGTCATCCTGCAAGTCGCCGTCAAGAGTGGCGACATACTTGCCGCGTGCTTTGGAAAATCCAAGGGCAAGCGCAGCGGCCTTGCCGCAGTTGAACTGGAAACGGAATGCGTTCACCGAAGAATTCTGCTTCGCATTATATTCCTTCGCCAAACCTTCGACAACTTCCCATGTATTGTCTCGGCTACCATCATCAATGACGATAACTTCAAATTCCATACCGGTCGGTTCGATGGCCGCCCAAATTTCCTTCATCAACTCAGGAAGATTTTCACTTTCTTCCTTAACAGGAATCACCAAGCTCAAATCCATTACAAGAACCTCGATATTAATTTACAGCAGAAACAGATTCTGCGGCCGGCGACGGCGCCGGAGTTTCATCGACCTTAAGTTCATCATCGGTAATCGATTCAATCTGCTGTAGGCTCATCGAAAGGCGGCTCTTGCCCGGAGCATCGTAAGCAGGAATATTCTCGAGACCGCGTTTGACAACATCAAGAGCCTTTGCCTTCATACCAGCAGAAGCGTAAACAAAAGAGGCCGCCCAATAATTACGCCATTCTCTCGGGAACTGGTAAATGCCGAGTTCTAGATACTTAGCGGCATCGTTTGCAATGCGTTCCACTTCAGCCTTGTCTGTCTTCGTAAAAGGCTTCTTCGAAACAAGCGCAGCAATCTTTTCACGGGCATCGAACGAAATCTGCAAATAGAGCGAAACATAACTGCTAAGCAGGCGCTCCGTTTCTGAATTGATATATGCAGAACCGTCACCAAGGCCACGGAACTTGTAAACGCTATCAATGAGCGCTGCGGTCTTTTGTGCATCAAAGGCATTCTGCTTCGGCTTGAGGTCACCCTTCACAAAGTTGTAGACCATACCTTCCTGGACCATGTATTTTTCGAGGCCCATGAAGTTAGACGTTCCGACAGTCGTCGAAATTTCAATCGGCTTGTCCATGTTCTGGAGAGCAAGATCAATAACAAGCTTGTACTGAGTGAGCATCATGCTAGAGCGGTTTCTCTTGGCCCAATCCAGGAAAGCATCCCAAACCTGGTAATTCACCTTGAACTGGAGGAGCTTCGAAGAATCCGCTTGAGACAGATTGCCTGCGGTTTCCATTTGGTCAATGCGTTCCTTGAGTTTCGGCTTGAGAGTTTCGGCACGGCGAACCCATGTAGAAACAAGGTGGTTCGGATTGTTAGCACTGCTATTATCAAGAACCAAGTCATTATCGATGGTTTCCTTGGTGTAAGAAAGCTTGAGGATCGGTTCATTCACAAGCATCTGCTTGATGTACCAGTCCGTGTTGCCCAAGGAGAGGTTCACGACACGCACATCCTTACGCACACCGGCAACTTCTTGAGCAAACCACAACGGGAACGTGTCATTGTCGCCATTCGTGAAGAGAATTGCGTTCGGACGGCAGCTGTTGAGGAGGTTGTATGCATAATCCCAGGGAACCCAGAGGCCGGAACGGTCATGTTCCTTGTAATTCGAAATACACGGAACAAGGAATGACACAAGCACAAGCGTGGCTGCGATCGGAGATGCAAATGCAGCCGTTGTTGCAGACGTTGCGGCAAGCAGTACCAAAATGCCAGCGCCGATGCCGTAAATCATGCTCATGAAAATGAATGCCGGCGTGTAGAAATAGTCACGTTCACGGACTTCCATGTGGACCGCTTCGGGGAACGGAGCGCGCTGGCCGAAACGGGCAAAGTTTTCTTCAATCTTCTGCCAGTTTTTCCAAGCCACCGTATTTTCAGCATCGCTAATCTTCTTTTCATATTCCGAGATTGCCGATGCCGAAGCATTGCGCATACGGAGTCTTTCAATCATGAACTTGGATGTTTCAATTTTTTGACGAAGATCGATGAGTTCGTTAGGATCCGGAAGCGATGTAATTCGTGCTCCGGCATTGTTCAAATCAGCCACATTACGAGTCATGGCATTGACCCAATAATCGCGGTCACGCTGTTCCATGCGTGTGCCATCGGCAAAGTTGATGTAGAACAGAAGTCCAAAAGAACAAAGTGCATAAAGGGTCGAAACAAAAATACCCAAGTGCTTATTGCGCCTGTAGACGTACACGCACACAGCAATGAGCAAGCCGTTAAAAATCAAGAAGTAGAAGAGCTGGACTCCAATATTGTCTCCCATTTTCGCCATCTGCGTCGGGAATGTGATGCCAAAGCGTTCAACCGGCTCATTTTCGGCGGCATCAAACGTGTAAACACCGTTCGCATAATTCACACCGCCCACCTTGTACGGCAGGTACTGGGCAATTTGGTAGCCACCATAACTCATGCTCGGGAAAGAGAGCACCTGGTGGGCAAGCTGGGAACGTCGATAGAAAGCACGGGTAATCATGCTTTCAGAGCCGTACTGTTTACGTTCGATAAATGCGTTGAAGGCCTCCCAGTTCTTGCCATCGAAGAGGTTGCTGAGCTGGAGGTTGCCTTGTTCGTCACGAATATTGAATTCCGGATCGTTTTCGTCAATCGTCGGGTTGAGTTCCGAACGAATAGGAATGTAAAGATGCGTACTGTAGCCCACCAAAGCAAAGAACGCAAAAGCGAGAGACAACTTGAAAGCGTGGTTTACGCGAGCCGGGAAAATAGACCTAATGGCCGGAACAAAAACGACAAGCGAAAGAATCAAAAGGCAGCCCAAAGTGATTCCGATAAAGCTTGACACCATGTAAATCACGGAGCAAAGCGCCGTACCCGTAATCCAGATGGGGATGCGTTCAACAATCTTTCTCGGTTGCGCCACGAGAAGGAGCACGAACACAGCGGGAATGGTGAGCATCGTATAAAGATGAGCGCCAACACCGAGGAAAGCGATATAGCAAATGAAGATGAGAATGCGATCGCTACCCGCTTCATCACGCTTGTTGTACCACACAAGACCAAGATAAGAGACGAGCATCAAGATAAGCATGGCAACGCCATAGACTTCGGCTTCGACAGCGTTGAACCAGAACGTATCGGAGAACGTGAGGAGGAAACCGGCCACGAGAGCTGCGGTGCCAAGCACGAACGTGCGCATTTTTTCAGAAATTTTCTGGGCAAGAGTATCCGTCTTGAGGACCGTTGCCAAAAGTTCCCACGCAAAGAGGGCGGTCACATAAACAGTCGCCGCAGAGCTTATTACGGAAATATAGTTCACGCGCTTTGCGATTTCGCCCACGAACGGCAAGAAGAGAATGACCGCACGGGCAAAGAAAACGAAGAACGGAGTTCCAGGAGGATGCGGAATACCAAGCGTGTTGGCGCAAGCGACGAATTCACCGCAGTCCCAGAACGAAACCGTCGGTGCCATCGTCATCATGTAGACGATCAAAGCGATAAAGCCAGCGATACCGGCAAAAATATGCTTATACCATTTTTCATTAATCATAAGAATTAAGCATCCTTCTTAGTAGAGTTAGCAACCATCCCACGCTTCTGCATAAATCCTGCCAAAAGTCCGTTCACGAACGTACCTGAAGAATCCGTGCTAAACTTTGCGGCAATCTGGACCGCTTCGGAAATGACAACCTTGTACGGAACATCGGTAACATACAAAAGTTCCACCATCGCGATGCGGAGAATTATCCTGTCAAGAGTCGCCATGCGCTCAATTCCCCAATGGGCGGAGCACGCTTCGATTTCAGAATCGAGTTCGGCCTTGTGGGCAAGAACCAAGTCGACAAGCTTCATGCCGTACTTTTTCATATTGTCCTGGAGTGGCTGGGCTTCCAAAACGCCCGGGAGAGCATCTGCAACCGTACCGCCAGAAATTTCCATTGCATAAAGCAACTGCATCGCAAAAACGCGAGCAGGCCTAAAACTTACTTGTGCCATAATTATTTTCCAATCTGCTTGTAAAGGTTCACCATTTCGACGGCTGTTCTTGCCCAGTTGCAACCGAGGTTTCCAGCCTTGAGACCAGCACGGTTCATCGCCTGGTCGACTGTGTCCGTCGTTAAAATTCCAAGGATCACCGGGATCTTGCCTTCGGCAGCAAGAGCGGCAACGCCCCCCGTCGAAGAATTCACCACCACGTCGTAGTGTCCCGTTTCGCCACGGATAACGGCACCGAGAGCCATCACCGCATCGTACTTGCCAGAATTCACGAACCTGCGGCACAGGCCAGGCAATTCAAAAGCACCCGGCACATGAGCCACAGCGATATCATCGCTATCGACGCCGAGCGTTTCGAGTTCGCGAACGGCGCCTTCAAGAAGACGGTCTGTCACCACTTCGTTGAAACGGGCGACAGCAATCGCGACCTTCATACCAGAACCATTGAGGGAATTTTTGAATTCTTTCATCTTATTTTCCTTCATCTAAAACTTCGGCGGCACCATGATCGGAATCGTCGAGATGAAGCTCGTGGCCCATCTTTTCCTTTTTGGTGCGCAGGTAAAAACGGTTGATTTTGTTCGGCTTGATCTCGATAGGCACGCGTTCCACAATTTCGAGACCGTAACCGGAAATACCCGTGACCTTGCTCGGATTGTTCGTCAAAAGACGCATCTGCTTCACGCCGAGATCCGCAAGAATTTGGGCACCCGTGCCATACTGGCGCAAGTCGGACTTGAACCCAAGGTGGTGGTTCGCTTCGACAGTATCAAGTCCCTTCTCCTGCAATTCGTAAGCGCGGAGCTTGTTGCAAAGACCAATGCCACGGCCTTCCTGACCGCGCATGTAAAGGAGCACACCGCCGTGTTCGCCAATGAACTTCATTGCAGCCTGAAGCTGATCGCCGCAATCGCAACGGAGGCTACCGAAAATATCACCTGTGAGGCATTCACTGTGAACACGCACATAGACCGGCTTACTGAAATCCGGATTTCCGGCAACCCAAGCCACGTGTTCAACGCCATCGGTAGAGCTCTTGTAAGCGAAGGCGGTAAATTCGCCATACTTGGTCGGCACATGCGGAGCGGCAACACGCTGCACGAGCTTTTCGGTACGAAGGCGATAGGCAATCAAATCCTGGATCGAAATAATCTTGAGACCGAACTTCTTTGCGACTTCCTGCAACTGAGGCATTCGGGCCATCGTGCCATCTTCGTTCATAATCTCGATAAGGGCGGCAGCAGGGCGAAGTCCAGCAAGCCTTGCGAGGTCCACTGCAGCTTCGGTATGCCCCGCACGGCGAAGAACACCTTCTTCCTGGGCATACAGCGGAGAAATGTGACCAGGACGGCCAAAGTCCGAGGGCTTGGAATTCGGATCGGCCAAAGCCTGGATCGTCGCTGCACGGTCATGGGCAGAAACGCCCGTGGTGCAGCCTTCGAGCTTATCCACCATGATGGTGAACGGTGTGCCTAGCATAGACGTATTTTCAGCCGTCTGACGAGTCAAATTCAATTCGCGACAACGCTTAATCGGAAGCGGGCAGCAAAGCACACCACGCCCCTCATGGAGCATGAAATTCACCTTTTCTGGGGTAATCTTTTCGGCGGCGATAATAAAATCGCCCTCATTTTCGCGGTCTTCGTCATCGACCACGATCAAGAATTTTCCATTCTTGAAATCCTCAAGGGCCTCTTCAATCGTATTAAGCAAGGTCACGTTCCTTTAGATAATTTTCAATATATTTGCCGAGCATATCGACTTCGACATTCACAACGGTTCCGCTCGCCCAGTTCCTAAGATTCGTTCGGGCTAGCGTTTCGGGAATAATGCAAACGCGGATATAGTCCTCCCCTTTTTCGGCAACAGTCAAGCTAATGCCATTCAAGGTGATGGATCCACGACGGATGACATAGCGACGCAAATCTGTCGGGAGCGCCAAATCGACCTCCACGCCCGTCTCGCGCGGAGTCACATGCAAAACTTCAATAGTGGAGTCCACATGGCCCATTACGAAATGACCGCCCATAAAGCTATCGGCACGGCAAGGATACTCGAGATTTACGAGATCCCCGACTTTAGCCTGCCTGAAGGACGTGTTCACCACGGTCTGGTGCATGAGACAGAACGTAGCGATATCATCAGTGCAACTTTCAACGGAAAGGCACACACCGTTATTGGCAATGCTGTCACCCAGTTTGCAGTTTTTAAAGAATCCCGGCGACTTCATGCGCATCGAGAGCGCATCTCCCCTGTTTTCAAGGGAAATGATTTCGCCAGTTGCTTGAATTATACCCGTAAACATACGCGGCAAATTTAGAAAAATTCTAGTAGTTCAACACGAGCACACCCATTTCATCGCATAGAATCACGTAATCGTTTATATCGGCAGGCCCGCTTCCATTCATTTCAACTAAATACACCTAGACCTCATCCCATGAAATTTCAGGATAGTTATAGTGCCACGGACGTACATTTATCGTGCACTCCCATAAAAACGCTGTATATAATACATTTCTCGAAATAAAATGACAAAGACACGCGAAAAAACGTTCCTTCGTCTCTATAAATTACATTTATTTACAATCACCAAATTTATATTACGAATAGCTAGTCAATGATTATTAGTTTGTCATTGCAAGTTTCGGATAACGCGAAGAAATTATTATGAAAAGGAGAAAACATGTTTAACAAGATCCATAAATTTTTGGGTAAAGCGTTTCTTTCCTGTACAGCTTTCTTTTGGGCCGGATGCGACAACGGCACCGCAGATGCAAACAAAGAAAAACCTTTCATCGATATTGAGCAGGAGCTTGCTAAAATAAGCAAACCGGACACAACAGGACTAAGAGGACAATGCGTTTCTATGTATACCTATTGTGAAAACGTCAAAACAGGAGGATCATCTTACTATAGTTTACGAAACCGCGCAAGCAGCATTGCAAAAAATAAACTCGAAAGTGAACACAATTTAAAACAAAATAATCGCTGCCTAGAAAGATTTCTAGAAATAGAAAATGAGCCCCTGTACGGGATATCCGTCTGTTACGATGACTTAAAATATATAAACATGCCGCCACCCTCATTCTTTGCGGATTCGCTCTTTTTTGACGATTACAAATCAGAATACGAAGCCGCAAAATCCCAGTATGAAACTTTTGCAAAAGACTACGATGTAACACCCTGCGATTCCTCCAACGATAAGGCAACCGTCAACGACAGGTACATCAAAGCACTTCTCCAAAACGATCTCGATGACCGCGACATCATCCGACAGAAATTGGAAGAAATCAACCAAGGCATGGAAGAATGCAAGGTGCCATAACGTTTTTTCAGGGTCCAAATCTTGCTTTTTTTCTCGTAAGTCGTTGATACTTCGATAGTTACAAAGATTTTTATAACCAAAAACAAATTTTCAAGGAATCGCGCGCATTCCGCATGAAATAAGGCTTCCAAACAATATTTTACATTCGCAAAATCGGAAATTTAGACCATTTTATGAGAGTTTTACACTCATAAAAAGCTTCTTTTTATTACAACAAACTTACATAAATACTTTATGTTAATAACTCGTTAAAATGTGACCGAAATCTAGTGACAAAAACGATTAAAATGTGTATTATTAGCTCCATTATATAATACACGAAATTTTATGAAGATCAAAACTATACTCATTGCAGGAGTCCTGCCTATCGCGCTTTTCGCAAAAGACGACGATATGGCCGGAAAAATCGTTCCTCGCCTGGTTGATTCAAAAAACACTGAATTGACCCAAACTCTTGGTGATCTCGCTAGCATCGAGACTCAGGATCCTTCCGTTGGGAAATTTGTCATTACCGAAAGCAATTTCTCCAGCAAAAAAATCAAGCCCAAAAAGCAGAACAAGGTCAGCACGCCGAAGGTTCACAAACCCCAAGCGAATGATTTGGGAACCGAAGAGGGCATCAACAGCGATAGCCTCGACACAGAGGAAGCCGCTCGCGAATATGCCGAAGCCGATGCAGATATCAAGGCAACTACGGATTCCGCGTCCACAGGCGAACCTGCCAAGCTGTTTGTCCTTGACATGACGACCTCGATCATCCCGACAGAAAGCCGTCGCGTTGCAGGCCATTACGGACCGCGCAAACATAGAATGCATCGCGGAGTGGACCTCGGGCTCTGCCACGGTGAAAACCGCACTATCGTTGCCGCATTCGCCGGTAAAGTCGTGAAGGTCAGAAACCAGGGCCGCCGCAAGGGTTACGGTCGCTACGTGATTCTCGATCATGGCAACGGACTCACCACTCTTTACGCACATCTCGAGCGTTGGAAAGTAAAAGTCGGCGATGAACTCCAGGCAGGCGACACGCTTGGCATTGGGGGCAACTCCGGACGATCGTTCGGCGCTCATCTGCACTTTGAAATGCGTTACAACGGCATATACATCAATCCGGAAACGATTTATGACTTTGCCGAAGGCACTTTCAAGGACATTTCCATCACTCTTGACACGGAAAAGCTCCAGGAAGTCGAAGCCGCCTACCAGAAAGAAATTGGCAAGAGTAAGTTCTACAAAGTGCGCCGCGGCGATTGTCTCGGAAAAATCGCACACAAATACGGCACGTCGGTCGAACAGATCAAGCGTTTGAACAATCTCAAGTCGGAAAAAATCCGCCCGGGCCAAGTGCTCCGTTGCTCTTAATTTCTCATCGACATGTTTCTACGAAAATCGCCGCGCTAAGAAGCGCGGCTTTTTCGTCATGAACAGCAGGCGTTCTACTTTCACTTCATCTTTTCTAAGCAGACTTCCGTAGCGGAGCGGCCATCAGACGACCTGAAGTCCAACATATCTTGCAAGGCAAGCGCCGCCTGCTCCAGTTCCGGCGTTGAAGCGCATGTATTACTCGATATAATCATCTGCAAGTACTGTTTTTTTCGGTCAAGATTGCATTCATTGCCATAAATCGATGCGAGTTTGAACATTCCCGCACAGGCTTTAGAACCTTGCGGATTGGAATCCACGAGATTTGTCAAAAGCGTTTTCGCCTTCGCCACCTGTTTTGCCTCAATCAAGCAAAGAGACATCCAGTAAAGAGCGCCTTCGGCCATTTCGCCCGTCTTGACCAACTCATAGACCTGCTTAAAGCCGTTATACGCAAGCTTGTATTCTCCACGATGATAATCCGAATGAGCCGTATTGAACATCGTCTCCGCTTCAATCATTTTTTCAGCATTGGCATCCGGTTCCATCACCGCGTTAGCGGTACCACCGCTCACGACAACCTTTTTCGCCAAAATTTTATCGGACTTGCCCAACAGCAAATCCAGACGATAAACAATTTCTTCTTGACGAGCGTCTCGACGGACAGTCTCTTCGCTCATGCGATTCGAAAGGAGAGTCACCTCCGCCTGCAAGCGTTTTTGAGCCACCGCGGCAGCATCCAATTGAGCCTTCACGCTATCCAGTTCTGCGCGGAGCGTTGCGTTTTCAGCAGAAAGCGCCTTGTAAGCGGAATCATTTTTCACCATGATTTCATCGCCCACGGCCCTCATTTCTTTTGTACGCAATATCGTAATACTGCTACAACCAGAAAGTACAAACGAAGTAAGAACGACACCAAGAGAAACGTTTTTCAAATTCACAATTCAACTCCTATTCAATCGTTACACGGAAATGCGCTCTACGGTTTTTCGAATAAGCGCTTTCATCATTTCCTTGGACTTTCGGACGCTCCTTGCCATAGCTCACCGGAACAAGCCTACGACCATCGACCCCATACGCTATCAAGAAATCCCTCACAATCGTCGAACGACGCGCTCCCAAAGAAATATTGTAATCCTCAGTCCCGCGGGCATCAGTATGCCCTTCAACTATAACGGTAAAGCGGTTTTCATTGACCAATATTTCAGCCACTTGAGCAAGCAAGCGCTTTGCGTTTTCCGTCAAATCCGAGCGGTCATAGTCGAAGTAAACATCTTCCATCATAATGCGGTTAATCAATTCTTCCAAACGAGCTCGGTCTGCTTCTAGGCGTTCCGCCTCCAAGCGAGCTAAAGAATCCGCGCTCAACGTGTCCGCAATAAGCGCATCGAGATTAAGCGTCGAATCTACTGGAGCTTCAGGCGCCGTTTTCGGAACTGGGTCCGTCTCCGGTTTTTCCTTGCTGCATCCCCAAACTAAAAAAACAATAGCCGTCCCCATCAAAGCGAGTTTAAAAATTCTGTCCATATTCAACATTCCTCTATTTCACTTTTTTCTCGTCAAAGAACCAAGACCATGTCGGCGAAGTATTCTCGTTGCCGTTCGTAATTCGCGTCACGCTACTGCCGTCCTTACGCATAATATAAATTTGATAACTGCCACCGCGGTCACTGCTAAACGCAATTAACTTGCCATCGGGCGACCAAGACGGGTGTTCGTTATTCCCGGCGTTCGATGTCAACTGGATAATATCCGTCCCATCAAGAGCGCACGTATAAATATTCATCTTGCCGTCGTCCATCGAAGTGTAAACGATGCGGTCCCCTTCCGGAGACCAGCTTGCACGTTCATTGTAGTGTCCCATGAACGTAATGCGACGCACGTCCGTACCATCCTTGCCCACGGCATACACTTGCGGGGAACCGCCACGGTCGCTCGTAAACAGGACTTCACTTGCAAACGGGCTCCAAGAAGGACTCACCTGGTTCGATTTCAAATGCAAGAACTTTTGCGCAGAACCATTTTTCATGTCGCCGCGGTAAATTTCAGTTTTTCCATTTTCCGTCACTGAAAAAAGGAGTTCTCCTGTTTTCGGATTCACGGCTGGGCTAAATGTCTGTGCGAACTGGGTAAAAAGCGGTGTTTCCTTGCCGCCAAACGTTATCGCATAAAGGTTCGGGCGATTCCGCCTAAAGTTCACATATACTAAACCGTTATTATTTTTTTGCCAAACAGGCATTATGTTAATTGAAGAATCTCGCGTAATCTGTCGGCGTGAAAATCCATCGTAATCAGCAACCATCACCTGTTTCAAGCCATTGATTTTAGAAACGTAGGCAAGTTTCGTCGTCGCGATTCCACGTTCCCCGAACAGGCGATAAACAACTTTATCGAAAAAAGAATGAACAGCCTGACGCACATCTTGTGGCTTCACGGTATAGCTTTCGCCAAGCAACAGGTCCTTTGTTTCCGCGGCATACAAGAAACAATCCAACTTGATTTTTCCATTAGAAAGTTTGGTCGCATTTCCAGTCACGTACTGGCGGGCGCGCTTCTTGCTGAAAAGCACCAAGTCAAAATGGTCCGAAGGAACCGCTTCGAAACGCCCGGAGAGATTCGCATCGCGTGCCAAAATCTTATGCGGAGCCTCGCTCGACCACTTGATTGCCGTTTCTTCTTCAAAAGGCACAATACCAATCGGCATCGTCTGGAAAACAGAAATACCCACATCCACGGCAATCGTGTCAATCGCCGCAAACGTTGGCGCACTGAGCGCCATCGCAACAAACAAAAAAAGCAATTTTATTTTATTCATAGTAGCATTGTCACGCCCGCCCCGCGCGGGCATCTCCTCTAGTTCGGCGTAAAGTTAAACTGCAACACAAGACTCGAACCATTGTACGTCGGTGGAAGTTCCGGCAATTTCGAAATTTTCACGGCACGCATCGACAAATGATCCCAGGCGGTATTCGATGAGGAGCGTTTCAGCAACACTCCAGTAATCGCACCCGAGCGTTCCACAGAAAACTGCACAGTCGTCTTCGCGTCACGCGGGATAGAAAGACCGTTCGGAGGATTGAAATTGCTCATGATTTTTGCCTTCGCGCGTTCCAGGAAAACCTGCATCAACGGGTCCATATCAATCGGATTCACCGTCTTGAGGCTCGGCATCTCGAAAGACTTCTGCAAATTCAAATCATCGATGTTAAAGTCATCCTCGTCCTTCTTCGGCTTCTTCGCAGGCTTCGATTCCGTCTTTTTCTTTTCTACAGTTTTCTTTGCAATCCTTTCTACAGGCTTTTCGACGGGTTTCTCGACCGGTTTCGGCTTTTCAGGCTCCACCTTTTTCGGCTCTTCGGGCTGCGGAGCTTCTTTTGGAACAGGCACGGGTTCCGGCGTATCCGGCTTCATTTCTGGCGCATGATCTTCAGGAATTTTCGGGGCATCAGGTTCCAGAGTCTTGGCAGGTTCGGGATTTGGAACAGGTTCAGGTTCCGGAGCAACTTCAGGAACGGGCGCGGGCGGTGCTTCCGGCGGAATATCCTCTTTGGGCGCCTGTTGCGGTTCCGGTTCCGGCACGGGCGCGGGCGCCGAAGGCTGTTTTACAGGCGCGTCTACTTGCACCATTTCGAATACAGGGATTTCTTCGGCAGGCTTACTCAAGTCAATGTTATGCAAAGCGACTAACGTTCCGACAACCGCCAAATGAAAAACAACGGCACACACGATGATTTTAATCAGCGTTCCATCGTCTTCCATTTCGAAATACTGGATTTGGTCCCTATTTCTTTTCATTTACCAATTCATCTTTAGGGGTCATCGTCAAGAAGCCTAGCTTCGTCACACCAAGTTTTTGCACTAGGGTCACGACCTTCATCACAAAGCCATAGCTAACCGCTTCGTCCGAATTGATGACCACAGCCATTTCGCCATTCCACAGCGACTTGAAAATGCTTTCGAAGCTCTCCATATCCACCTGCATGTCGGCAATGAATATTTCAAGATTCTTGGTGATAGAAACTTTAAGGAGCTTTTGCTGTTCCATCGTCGGGGCCTTTACCTGCGGTAGATTGACCTTCACGCCCTGGCTCATCAACGGTGCACACAAAATAAATACAATCAAGATAGCGAACACAATGTCAATCATGTTCGTGAGATTCAACTCTTGCTTTAAATCCTTACGACGGCTACGTTTCAAGCGTCCTCCTCACCGATTCCTTCAACAGCAAGCAAGTCCCCTCTTTTGAACAAACTCAGCACTTGCGATCCAAAGTTGTAATAAGACGTTTCATTGCGTCCGTTATTCGATATAAAGTAATTATATCCGGCAGACGCAGGAATTGCAACCACAAGGCCTGCCACAGTCGTGATAAGCGCCATGGCAATTCCAGGTGCTACAACAGTCAAGTCCGCAGAACCGTGATGTCCAATCTGGAAAAACGCAATCATAATTCCCCAGACGGTGCCAAGCAAGCCAAAGAACGGCGCCAAGTTCGAGCTCGTAGCAAGGAACGTCAAGTAGCGATCTTCGCGCATCCGAAGCCCTTCAATCGAACGCTGGATAGCGTCTTCGAGCAACGACGCCCTGTGCTGAATCGATTCGTAGTTCACTTTTCCCTTGAACTTGGACACTTCGTTCAATACCTCGACACTCAATAAACGGAGTGCGCTGTCTTTAGAAACGGAGCAAAGTCTTTGAAGTTCCGAAAAATGTTTAAGCTTGCAAAAGTCCTTAAAAAATTTTGCATTCGAATGCAAATTCGACTTATGCTTAAAGAACTTCACGATGATAATACCCCAGGAACCAAGCGACATAAAGGCCAGAATCCCGAGAATAATCATGGTAACAATATCGGACTGGGCAATCATCTGCAAGACTGGTACTGTATTGTTCAAGACAACCTCCAAAAAATTTTTACAAAATTCACGAACTATATTATAATACAAAAAAGCACTATAAAAAGTAAAACACAATCGTTTAACAACACTTTTTTCGACAATTGACGCAAATTCACTTTTTTGCATCATATTTTTTGTATATTAAAATCACAAAACAGTACTAATGGATTTTTATTCCAAGGAGAAAACAATGAAAAAACTCATCGCATGTCTCGCCCTTGCAGCAATGTTCGCAGGTTGCTCCAGCAATCCTCCGCAGACTCCGCAAGAAAAGCAAGCAAGCCTTCTCATCGAAATGCAGATGCAGAAGAAAAACTACCTCAAGCAGCACATCCCGGCCGGTATCGGTATCGGTGAATCTGCGGACGAACAGATTGCTTACGAAAAAGCCGACCAGAACGCCCGCGTAGACCTCGCCAGGTCTATCGATGCCCAAACCAAGGCATTGGTCAAGAACTTCAAGGAAGACGTTAGCGATGAAATTGCAGAACACTTCCAGAGCACGTCCAAGACCTCTGTGAACCAGCGTTTGAACGGTGCTACGCTCAACGATGTCAAGGTTGAAACCACCGCCGACGGCAAGTTCAAGGTCTACGGTGTCATGACGCTCGACTCTGACCTCGTCTCCGAATACATCAAGATGCTCGAACAGCAGGAAAAGAAGGAAGAAGCCGAAAAGATCCGCGCCGCTGCTGAAAAGGCATACGCTGAACTTGACGAAATGGACTAATTTTCAAGTTTTAAGTAAATTAAAGACATTGGCGAAGCCAATGTCTTTTTGTTTATAGTCGACAGACGGAACGGAATGTTCAAGGAACACTTTAAAAGCGCACAGATCTGTCCGTGCATTTATTCGTCATCCAAGCCGTTCGTTCACAACGCCCCAATTGACAATGCTCCAAAGAGCCTTGAGATAATCAAGGCGACGGTTGCGGTAATCTATGTAATAGGCATGTTCCCACACGTCAAACGTCAGTAAAGGCTTGAGACCTTTGGTCATCGGATTCTGGGCGTTACCCTCTTGCGTAATTACCAACTTTCCACCAGCATCGACAGAAAGCCAAACCCATCCAGAACCAAAAAGCGCAACCCCCTTCGCCTGGAATTCTTCCTGGAATTTCTCGAACGAGCCAAAATCCCGTACAATCGCTTCTGCAATCTTGCCCGACGGCACATTGTTCATCGAGGGAGCCTTAAACTGCAAAAAATACATGGCATGATTCAAAATTTGCCCAGCATTATTAAACACGCCGCCTTCTGAATTTTTCACTATATCCTCGATAGATTTTCCCTCATAAGCGCTTCCCGGAAGAGCGGCATTGAGATTGTTCACATAAGTCTGCAAATGCTTGCCAAAATGAAAAAGGATAGACTCTTGGCTTAATGCAGGTGCAAGATCGGCGGCTCCGTACGGCAACGCGGGCATTTCAAATTTTCCATTTTTGGGCTGAAACATTAAATTATCTCCTTTAGTAAAAAGTTTTATCATTGCTCAGGCAACTAATATAAACAATTCTAGCCCAAAGAAACACTAAAAATAAAAAAAGCCCATAAAAACGCACCCTTCGCGAGGAGCGTTCTATGCTTCGATAAAAGCAATTTTCAAGAACAGCCGCATATCATGGAATTAAGAATAACTCTATAAAAGCCCAAGGTTGCAAGCATCAACAAGAGATTTACAGAAGCAAAAACAATACACTTACGGGAAAAATTTCCTAAAAACATTTTTTTCCGGTTCGACTTATTATTCCATTCCGCATTGTTTCCATTTTTCGATATATAGTATTCTTTAATTTCCTTGTTTAAAGATCTGTAATCAAACGGTTTTTCGTCATGAGCCTTGTATTTCTCAATAATACTCCTAATCTTTTCATCCTTAGCTATATAACCACGATACTCCAACGATAAAGAAAGCAATAAAGCAACAACGGACACTAATATGGAAGCAAACAAAACAACAAGCAGGCAGAAAAAGAATGCATACACCCTACCATCCACGATATTGAAAAGATGCTTGCCAAGATAAAATCCCGCAGTCACCAGGGTTATGATAATCGCTGTCATCGATAAATTGGACTGATTTTCCTGGTTTCTCAAATCAAACGAGAACTGCAAATTCCTGCGAGATTCCTCAAGCAACATGTCACCAAATTTATCAAAATCCTCTCGTTTACAATCAGAAGCAGCATCCTTGCTTGGATAAACTAACGGAAGACTTTTCAAAAGTTCATTAAAAGAATCTTTTTTGTCTTCGTCCTCTCGTTTTGGAGAACAACAATACTCCTTTACATCGGAATAAATCCATATAGAACCCGCAACTACGAAAAAAACAAGTACACCCCAGCCAATAAGGGTTAAAAGCAAAAATGAATCCATGTACAACTCCTTTATTTAAAACCACCCCACAGGACGTAACATTATAATAAGCAAAAACGAAACAAAAGTCAACAATCTTATTCAAAATTTTTCAATTCATACAAAAAAGCCCTCGCAACAGTGTGCGAGGTTCTTCTTACTAGAAATTATAGATTTTCCAACGTTCCAGATCACCCTGGAAAGTCGCACCGAAGACGGTAAGGGCGAGTACGGCTAAGTCAGAAAGAACTCCATAACAATTATTCTTCTTCGCCTTCCTCAGAACCTTCTTCGGATTCAGCGGCGGCGACGACGTTACCGAGCAAGACACTCACGTCAACAGACAGGAGACCCGCGAGACTCTTCACACCGGTCGTCTTGTTTTCTTCGACCTTGGCAAAATTCGAAACAATGACGTTCGAAGAATTCGCTTCAAAGCGACGAGTCTTATTCGTGATGCTCATGGAGCCCTTTGTGGCCGGGAAGAACTTGGCTTCGAGTTTTGCCATGTCCTGCGTATTCTTGACAGTCTGGAGCGCTTCGCAAGCAATAGCCCAAGTGCCCTTGTTCGTTTCAATGGCCGTATTGACAAGATCAAAGACCATGGAATTGCCTTTGTACGATGCATTCGTATTTTTTTCGTAATTAGCCTTGGCCTGATCCGCATAACCAGACTTCTGCATAAAGAACAATGCAATCACGCCAAAAACGAGAACAGTAAGAGCGATGAAAATATTCTTTAAATTCATGATAATCTCCCTTATTCGAAACGGAATTCTGCCGGTTTTTCAATTTTGAGGCTGTTTGCAAGGTTGTACTGGATAAGAGCGCTGTAATCGACGTTCTTGAGTTTGCCCTTTACAAAGTTGAACTTCACGACACAATTTTGACCGCAAGCGACTTCCTTAGAGGTCTTTTCGTTCTTGAGAAGGATAGATTCTTCGACAAGCCCTGCCTTTTTGAAGATGCCGTTCTGCACATCGGCGTTGATGCCCACGCTAGAATAAAGGTGGGAAATCTGCTTGAAGCGGGCATCCTTGTCAGCCTGGATAGCGGCAAGGCTCGTATTGAAAGCGGCTTCGGTCTTTGCACCGGAGAGCACGGTATGGACGAGTTTCCAGGCCATGCTGTACTGATCCACGGCACGCCACTGGTCCACGAGAACCTGTGTATTCTTATCCAAGTAGTTTTTCACCTGTTCATTCGAGGATCTCTTGGCAGTTTCTTCATAGCCCCCCTTGAGCATCATCAAGACTACGATGAGAGCGACGAGGACAACGACCTCGACCACAACAAGAATCTTCATTTTCTTTTTATCCATAGTATTCCTTTAAAAAAAAGACGTTTCAAAAACAATCTAAACTTTAATTTAAAAAAAACAAGCAAATTTAAAGTAAAAATAGAGAACTTACCCACCTATTTTTTATATTCTCTGTATATGAGCGAAGACATCAACAAATTACCGTCCCAAATCATCTATAATAATCTTAAAGAACTAGTCCGTGCCAAAAACACCGCACACGAGTCCATTTTTAAATTTCATTGGAAAAAAATGTGGCCGTTCAGCCTAATTTGGCCACAAGTTGATTTCGTCCGTATCGTGAGACTCATGGGCGAACTGCGGAAGAACGTTGTTTCGCAAAAAGCGCTCGTAAAAGAAGCAAAAACCAAGGCGAAGCCTTTTGAGAAGATGTTCCTCGATGTTTTGCCAGCCTACTTGGAAAGTTTCGACATTTCTTGTAAATGCCTCGCCGATGTCGCCCAGTGGAAACAGGACATGCTCGAAAAGAAGCTCCATCACGATGTCAAGATGATGCGCGATGTATCAGAGTACAACAACATACTCAAAGCATACGAAAAAGCACAAAATGAACTTGTCAAGGCAGGCGAGTTTGTCCGCCTTGGTTGGGTTGAAATGCTCAAGGGTTTCGTAACAGAAACAGAAGGCGCCTAATGCCGGCTATAAGCGTCATCATTCCAATGTTCAACACTGAGGCATACATCAAGGATTGCCTCGACAGTCTCGTTGCCCAGACTTTCACGGATTTTGAGGCAATCATTATTGACGACGGTTCTACCGATGAAAGCGCAAGAATTGTAGCCAGTTACGCCTCTTCAGATGCCCGTTTTAAGCTTATCGGACAACCAAACAAGGGACCTTCCGAAGCACGCAACACAGGGCTCAAGATAATGCAAGGCGATTACGTCACTTTTATCGATAGCGATGATTGCGTTGCGCCAAATTTTCTTGAAACGTTATACTTCATAGCCCAATTGCACCAAGCCGATGTCGCCTGCTGTTCCTTCAAGAATATCGATGAAGCATACAAAACAGACGGAAGAGCTCCCGACACAGATATTTCCAAAATTCTTAGCGCAAAAGACGCTACCCGAATTTCGCTATACCAAGATTCACTGCCGGACTATTCCGCTTGGAATAAATTATACAAAGCAAGCCTTTGGAAAGACAAATTTTTCCCGGCCGGACAAATTTTTGAAGATCTCGCCGTAGTTCCAGAAATTTTACTTTCAGCAAACAAAGTCACCATAACAAAATCCAAACTTTATTTTTACCGCAAACGTTCTGGCAGCGCACTGGCCACGCCATTCAACATTTCAAAACTTGCGCTGACGGAAACGGCCGAAAAAGTATTCGAAAAAATGAAGTTTGAGTCAAAACCACTTTACAAGGCTGCTCGCAGCATGTTAGTCAGCGCTTGTTTCAGCATTCTGATGCGCACCAGCGATTCTGAAGAATTTGCGAATGCCCGCAAAAAAGCACTCACGCACATCCGGAAATACCGTCTTGGTACATTCTTTGATTTGAAAATTCGAATGCGAAACCGCATGGCCATCATACTTTCGTACCTTCCCCGCCCACTATTTTTCAAGCTATTGAAAAAAGGTCTCTAGTGCATCCTCTCTCGCCTAAAGAAGTCATTATCCATATTGCGCGGCGCATTCTCGGTGAAGCGCGCGTTCACGATTATTTGATTAAACGTGGAATTGAACTAAGACATTTGAAGGACGGGTATAAAAATTTAGAAACTAGCGAAAATCACGAGCCAAGCAACGGGCTTTTTACCGAGAAAGCCTGTGGCAAACGCCCTTTTCGCCAGACGCTTGTATTCATGGCAGACGGCAAATGGATGCACGGCGGACTTACGGACAGACTGCGCGGAATGACTAGTGCGTATAAGTTCGCAGTCGAGCATAATCTCGACTTTAAGATATTTCACACATCACCGTTTTTATTGCAAGAAATTTTAGAGCCGAACAAAGTAAATTGGATTATTGACAAACATGAAATAAGCTACGACAGTAACGTTGCCAAACCAGCATTGCTTTATAGAGAAGATTTCGACAACGTTTCAGCCTTAGAACGGCAACTCGATTCTAGCCATCAGCAGTTTCACCTCTATTCATGCGTAGATTCCGTTGGTAAAAAATTTTCTGAATACTTTAATATTTTATTTAAGCCGTCGCCTCTATTAATGCAGGAACTTTCGCGCTACAACAAGATTTTAGGAACAAACTACATTTCCATTTCATTTCGCTTTCAGAACAAGCTTGGTGATTTCAAGGAATTCACATTCAAGGAATTGCCGGAAAAGGACAAGCAGAAACTGATGAAAGCGTCATTAGAAATGCTTAAACGAGAGATTTCTCTTAACAACGAGAAAGCAATTCCTACATCCGGGAACGAAGTCGAGATAGGCTCTAGCCAAATGGACATGGTAAAACCAAATGCTTCTAGCACACTCGTAACAGCGGACAGTCCCATGTTCCTTGCCGAAGCAGAAAAGCTGCCAAACGTTGTCACGGTCAAAGGCAATAGCATCCACATAGACTTCAACGGATCCAAAAAAGTAACGGATTACTTGAAAGCATTCACGGAGTTTTTCCTGATTTCAAAAGCGGCAAAAGCCAAGCTTTACCGCAATAGCGAATACAAGACATACCCGTCAAACTTTCCAAAATACGCCGCCAGCCTCGGTAACGTACCTTACGAAATCATAGAAGAATAAACACATTCCCCAAACATTTAGAAAGCCGCCAAAACACGCTATAACAGTCATTGAGGGAAATCTCGGGTCATTTTGAGTTTTTTTGCGAATTTTACGTACTTTTCGGACTCCAAACGAGCTGTTAGTACGTAATCCAAGGGGTGTTAATTTGTATTAACCCATGTTTTTTGCCGTATTTACGTACTAAAAGGCAAAAAATATAGCGTTCAGTACGTAAAATCAACCATCGAGCAGTTAATTTACATGCAAAAAAAGGCTTTTTTACGTACTAAAAGCCCCTTAAAACCACCTCAAGTACGTAACAAACAAAATATTCGTTCAAAAAAAGACTAATTTTTTACACACACACATTAAAATCAAGGGTTATTTATATGAAAGTATCAGCAAGCGCTGTCGCTTTGATTTTCTGCATTTTCGCTGCGTTCTCGTTCGCAAAGGTGAATCCCGAAGCAGCCCCCCAGCACTACAACTACCGCGATGCAGGCAAGCAAATGAGACGCATCTATTACGGAGATCTCCAGCGGACGCTCTACTGCGATTGCCGGTACATCGACAAAAAGACCGTCGATTTCAGCAGTTGCAACTTCAAACCCCGCGAAAATGAAAAACGCAAAAGTTTCAAGCGAGCCGAGCGCATTGAATGGGAACACATAGTCACCGCCCACAACATGGGCCAGCACCTCCCCTGCTGGCGCGACGGCGGCCGCAAGAACTGCAGCGCGAACGACACTACGTTTAAAATCATGGAAGGCGACCTCCACAACCTCTACCCCGCCATCGGCGAAGTGAACGGAGACCGCAGCAATTTCATGTTCAGCCAATGGACGAACACCCCTGTTCCGATGTACGGCGAGTGCGAAACAATCATCGATTTCAAGGACAAGAAGGTCCAACCCCGCAAAGAAGTCCGAGGCTTGATTGCCCGCGTGCACTTCTACATGGAAAAGACTTACGGCATCAACCTTTCCAAGCAAGACCGCAGGCTTTTCGAAGCTTGGGACAGAGCATACCCCGTCACGGAACGCGAATGCGAGCGTGACCGCCGCATTTTCAAAGTCCAGGGCGACCACAACCCGTTCGTCTTCGAAAAGTGCCAGGAACCCGTCACGCCGGTCGATCCTGCAGCGCCAGCTGAACCCGCCGCTCTTGTTGACAGCCTAAAAGCAAATGACTAAATTTGGGACTCCAAATCTTGCAAGTTGTGCCAAGCTCTGCCAATTTGCAAGCGTAACCAAAGAGCTTCCTCAAAGAGGTATAACATGTCCTCCTTCCGCGGACCTAAAGGTAAAGTAGCACGCTCTCTCGGCGTTGCCGTTTCTCAGAAGACTCAAAAGGCTCTCGACCGCCGCAACTTCGCACCTGGCCAGCATGGTCAGACCCGCAAGAAGTCTGCTTCCGTTTACAAGCAGCAGTTGGTCGAAAAGCAGCGTCTTCGTTTCACCTACAACATTTCCGAAGCTCAGCTTGCCAAGGCATACAAGGAAGCTAACCGTCGTGAAGGTTCTGCAGGTGATAACCTGATGATCTTGCTCGAAACTCGTCTTGACGCAGTCGTCTTCCGCATGGGTTTTGCCCGTACGATTTTCGCTGCCCGTCAGTACGTTGCACACGGTCACTTCACTGTGAACGGTGTTCGTAGCTTCTCTCCGAGCCGCCTCATCAAGGCTGGCGACGTGGTTGCCGTTCGTGAACAGTCCAAGGAACACGTGCAGATCAAGGAAGCAATCGCTTCTGCTGCCGCCGCTCCGGAATACTTGTCTGTCGATCTCGGCAAGATGCAGGGTACTCTCGTGAAGCTTCCGCTCCGCGACCAGATCCCGGTCAAGCTCGAAGAACAGCTCGTCGTGGAATACTACTCCAGGTAACCCGACTCGAGTTGCAAAGACTCAAGCTTTTAAAGACGCTCGCAGCAACGCGGGCGTTTTTAGTTTACTTTATCAAAAATGCAAGTTTTTCATCGTAAGACAAGTCATTTATAGACTTGCCTACTTTTTTGGCATACGCAACAAGCGCCCGATGATCATACTTACAAGAAGGAGCATCTTCATAGGGATTCGGAAAACCCAAATATTCGCTTTGAATATCCGCTAAATTCATGGTCTTTTTATCAATTCCACTCATAAGTGTATTTCTCCAAAAGCTTTTGGGCCGCACTAGGTTCTATCAAAAAATGATACGGATGAAGAATACCAACGAAAGAACATCCGAGAAACTCAATATAGTGATTTAGAAGTTCTTTGTTAAGTGCGAAGCCATACACAAAGCCATCAAATCCCCATTTAAAAAACATATCTGCAGCAATAGCAAAAAGATGACCACCTACACCACTATACTTCTTCTTTCCAAATAAATATATGTTATTTCTAGGAGCCGTACAAGCCCAATGCAAATACACGGCTCGAATATCAGAATCCTTTTTTAGAGCAACAAGCCCCTGTATTTCATTATTTCTCTTTAATGCTAGGGCAAATACATCAATATTTAAAGGAACTTTAACCCAATCAATTCCCCAACCATTGGACGAATTATACTTTTTAAGAACAGAACGGCTTTCTATTTTAAAAACGAAAGTTTCTTCAATCAATCCGGTTTCCAAATCCTTGAGACACGGAAGTAATTCATCCAGCCATATATCAACACAGCAATTTAATACATTCTTCATTTTTCTCCTTTCCCGCCTACATGCAAAAAAAAACGGGATTATCCATTTTTAATGAATATAGAATCATAGAATGTCAAATCATGACATTTTCAATTTTATTTGAATTTTTATAAGCATCGAGAGAAACACTCACAACACTTTTTCAATATTTCATCTCGTAAACAAGACCCCGCCCCAATACATTTCTATTTTAGATGCCATGAGAAATATCTTTGAAGAAATTGGTAAGACTCCCGCCGAAATCGAGGCAAAACTGAACAAGGCTTTTGCCCAGCTCTTTGAAGGCGACAGCAAAAACGAACGGATTTGCTTCGACAAGGGCGATGACATGGCGTACATCGTGGATATCGGTCACAACGACATCCGCTCCGAAGGCATGAGCTATGGCATGACAGTTGCCGCACTCCTCGGCAAGCGAGACCTTTTTGACAAGCTCTGGAAATTTGCCAAGAAGCACATGAAAAATACCGAGGGCGATCTTGCCGGCTATTACGCGTGGCAAGTTTCGACCGCCGACTTTTCGATGATGGACCCGGGGGCCGCCCCGGATGGCGAAGAGTACTTTGCAGCAGCGCTCCTTTACGCAGCAAAGATTTTCAAATGCGACGATTATAAGCGTGACGCCATAGAACTCATCAACGACATGGCCCACAAACCGCAAACAGGCGATGTCTATACGATGATGGACGTGAACGCAGGACTTGTGCGCTTCTCCCCCATGAAAGGCAACGACTTCACCGATCCAAGCTATAACACAGTCGCGTTCTACAGAATGTTCGGAGAAGCAAGCGGTGATGAAATTTGGGACAACATAGCAAACAACAGTGTTGCCTATTTGAAAAAAGCCTGTCATCCGGTCACGGGACTTGCCGCCGACTACAGCGAATTTGACGGGACTCCCAAAATCACACCATGGCATCCCGTAAGTGGCTGTTTCAGCGGAGACGCATGGCGTGTTGTATGGAACATCGGGCTTGACGCCGCTAATTTGCAAGACAAAGGCAAACGCGCAGACGTGAGCGAATGGGAAGTTTCTGCAGTCAAGAAGATTCTCGGTTATCTCCACGGGCGTCGCCCATACCTCGCCGACATGCGAGTCGATGGGAGTGCATTCCCGCGCGAGGCAAGACCTGCAACCGGGGGACTCATCGCAATGAATGCCGCAGCGACAATAGCACTCCCTGCCGGAGACCCCCTCATCAAGCCGTTCGCCGAAGACCTTTGGAACATGGAGATTCCAACAGGGCTTTGGCGCTATTATGACGGACTACTCTATACGCTAGGACTCCTCGCCTGCTCCGGGAAGTTTGATGTATAAAAAGCAAACATCGTCATTCCGGGCTTACCTAGAAATTTTACTTCAACGTCATTCCGGGCTTGACCCGGAATCTTGTCAGCCATAATGCGACAAAAATCGTTTAGTGTTTCTCGACAACTCTTCCTAGCGGTGTCTGCATCTGGCGCCGCTGTTCTGCATATATGGTTGGCGCGACAATGTGGTAAATCGCTTCTTTCACCATTGTCCCGACGTTGAAAGCAAACGAATCAAAAACATAACGATAACTTTCAATCGTATCGTCAAACCCGATAACGTATGGTGCAGACAAATTTCTAGCCTTGAAATAATCGATAAGCGAAGCCGCCACCCAATCGTTCGAACATACAAATTTATCCAAAGTCGCATTTTTCAAAAGCGTTTCAAGGATGTTATCCAAAAGCACCTGACGCTCAACGCCATCCCGTTTAGCAGCATCTGCCAAATCGAACGGAGATGCAAAACGGTCATCGACTAAGGGAATCACGTCCGTTCCGGCTTCAATCAGTCCCTGCAAACGAGCCTTAGACCAAAAGCTTGCATGGTACGGCGATAAATAATGCACTTGTTCCACATTTTTACTCTTGAGGTAGCGTCCAACAATCACGCCTGCATCTTTACCAAATGCAACATTGTAAAAAGCCCACTTCTTTTTGTTGCGAGCAATCACCGGCACAACATCTGGAGAATATTCCCACCAGACCGAAATCGGATTCTTGAACGATGCAAAATGTGCGAAAAGCTTTGCTGCATCATATACAAGCCATGTTGAAAGAAATACACCTAAGCAATGCGAATCATTTTTTACAACATAACTTTCACCATTTGACAAATAAAATTTATTTGAAGCCTCGTGATACCCAATAAACTTCACAGCTATTTTTTGTTCTGCAGCAATCTGTGCAAACGTACGAAAAACATCCGACTCACGTTCCGACTCTATTTTCAAATGTCCAAATTCATCCGAACGATGAACAAACAAAATAAAATTCAATTTTTCAACGGGACGTTCTTCACTAAAGAAAAAACGATGACCTATATGACGCAAAATTCCTTGCGAACATTTTTGCATCAAGTACTTTTTTACTATGTATAACGAGACGTCATAACGATTAGAAAGTTCCTTACAAGAGGGCAAGGCATCAAAGGCATTCAAATAGCCACATTCCAAATCCTTTTGGAACAATCGTTCAATGACCGAATATACACTCTCTTCGGAAGTAACTTCAAACGAAGGTGCCGCGCCCCAGAAACAACCTTTGCCATGAATCAACTGCACACGATTTTCTTTCGCCAAAACCTTATACACTCGATGAACCGTATTGACAGAAAGACCCAAACGTTCCGCCATTTTACGCACGGAAGGCATTTTGTCACCATCGCGAAAGCCCGCTTCGATAATGGATTTTTTTACATTTTCAATCAGCAACTTTTAAGACCTCACCTAGTCACAAAATAAAAAAATTTATAGATTTGTCTATTATGAGATTTGGTTTAATTATAGCTCTTTTGATAACAAGCATCGCAGTTGCCGCGCCGTCCAAAAGCGCGTCTGCAAAAAATGCATCCGCAAAGAAATTCAAGGATCCCCGTGACGGTCACACATACAAGATTGTCAAGATAGGTAATCACAACTGGCTTGCCGAAAACCTCACTTATAAGACAACGAAAGGCAGCTACTGCTACAACGACGACAAGACGAACTGCCACAAGTACGGCCGCCTTTACACTTGGAAAGCGGCGATGAAAGCTTGCCCTACCGGCTGGAGACTTCCCGACCGTAAAGATTGGAATTTTTTAAGCAAGTACCTCGGTTCAAGCAAGCGCAATGGTTTTAGAGTCAAGCAAGCAGGGCAAAGAATTTGCTTCGGTCAAAACGAAATGTGGAGTCCTTACTGCGAAAGCACCAAGTCCTTCGGCGTTCCGGGCGAAAAAGACACCCACTTCGCTTATGAAGACATGGACAAGTCCGCATTCTTCTGGACAGCAACCGAAGAAACAACCTACATCGCAAACTTCGTGACCATCGGCGGTTACAACGAACGTTATGCGGAACGCGCTATCGAAGAAAACAACGCATTTTCTGTCAGGTGTATCGAAAAATAGTTTATATAAAACAATAATAAAATAGCTTGTCCATTGCTGGACAAGCCTTTTTTTTTCTATCCCCACTCCTGATAGATAACAATCAATCAATCATCAACATCGCAATTTGATACACAACGCCATTGAACGAGAAGTATTTTGCATCAAGATTTTCCTGCGATATTGCAAAACGGATGACATTAAAGGTACAAATACAATCGGAAGAAGCACCGACATCCGCATATTTAACAAACAAAGTATCATTCCTAAATTTCTGTGAAATTTTCGCATCAACATCGCAATAATCTACAGCATTGTTGACATCAATAACGTTCGTTCCGTCAGAATCCGAATAGTATAAAGTAGCTATCGGAAGCTGATTCGAAGGAGACACATTCGTAGCACCATTGATATTTTCTAGAGACGGAACCACATCATTATTACATTGACCTTTTGCAAAGCCTTTTTTTAGAAGAACCGATTTTTCATATGTTCCATTGACAAGTTGGAAAACGTCAAAACCATCTATTTTGACATAATGTGCTTGGGAAAATTCCGTTTCATTCTTGATATCGAAAGATATCCTGGTCGGGCAAATGCAATTAACTATAGGACTATCAGGATCAACTTCCGGTTTCACATAAAGCGTGTCACTAGACGATATGACTTCAATCTTTTTAAATAGGACTCCGCAAGGAAAATTTAATTTATCAACAATAATTGATGTTACTCCATTAACACCAACATATTTCCTTGCCACTGGAGCTGTTCTATTAGCAGAATCGTCCGTATCCATTACATTGACAACAAGCGAAGAAGCTTTTTTGGATTGGATGTTATTCGAAGCACTTTGACATTCTGCCACGATGTTACTCGCCTGTTGACGCAAAAGAGACTCCGATGAAGACGATTCGGTGCTAGACGAGGATGCAGGAAATGGTCCTGACTCAACATCATAGATATCACCAAATTGAACATATTTGACGCCAATATCGGCTTCATCAACATCGAACCAATAATCCATATAGCACATGCATGCCGACGGATATGTTTTTTCACGATTGATCTTGATAAATAAGGTATCGCCAGAACGTTCTTTAGAAGCAATCTGCTCACCGTAATAACTACAGTGGTCTTTTACATCAGGTAAAAAGATATGATAAGCACCCGTGGAATCTTCAACGAAAAAAGCTTTTAAGCGTTCGCTCGCCGATGATTCTTTCGCAAGTACGCCATCATAAACATTAGCCTTGCACACTCCCGTACTAAAGCCTCTTCGAACAAAGTGTTCCGAATCAGAAGAGCTCGAATTGACGGGAGCAAAGCCGCTGCTTGACAGTTCTCCGATCGTAGCTGACGTTGCAGAAGTTTCATCCCCGCATGCCATTAACGAAAGTGAAAAAGTTAAAGAGAAAGCCATCGAAACAGCTGCAGTAAAAAGTGCAGACTTTTCCATAAGAAACCTTTTTTACAAAAATTATCTTACTTCTTTTCCCGAGCCATTCGAAAAAGGAATAGGATCAAAGCCATTCAATTGAACATAGCTTGCATCAGCAACGCCATGTTCGTTCTTTATTTCGAAAGAAACACGGGTCGGGCAAATGCAATCAACAAGCGGGCTGGACGGATCGATATTCATCTGCGCAAAAATCGTGCTTCCACCGGAATAAGCCGCATTGATACTTTCAATAATCAGACCGCATGTAAGATAAATATCTTCAATGACAATCTTCATCATACCATTATTGCTAATAAACTTCAAAGCCCTCGGCGATATTCTATCAACGGACGCAATGGTATCGACCAAAACGGCATCGATTTTCGAAGCGGCATTCAACAAGGCTTTTTCCGTCGCATTATTCGCAGCACTATTTTTTGCGTGATTGCAATCCGCAGAAACATTTATCGCTTTCTGTTCATACGTTGTCGGATCGGCAGCCACAACATGAAGATCGACAATCGGCATTATACTTTCAAAGCTAAGATCGGCATCATGATGCAGTACAAGGACCCCAGCACTGAGGAAATCAGAGTTCAAGCCAACTTTGAACGTAATTTTCGATTTGCAGAGGCACCTCAGCGGGTTTGACATATCAAGTTTCGCATTTACTACAATCGTATCATTCGACACCAAAAGTTCCAAGCTATCGACAACCGCACCGCAATTCAACTGGACATACTCAATCGAAAAACTAATGGAATCTTGACCGGCATACCGGTAAGCAATCGTCGGACGCGTTGAACGGGTATCCGGCAACAAATCATTTTGCGCAGTTTCACCCAGAGTACGTTTTGAATCACATTGAGCAACAGCATTCTTGATGACAAAGCGAGTCTGCTCCCTGACAAGCGACGAGACCTGCATCGGCGGAACAAACGACGATTCAACATAAGAAGACGAGCTCACGCTACCCATTGACGGATTCGGTTCGATCAAGGACGAATCTCCGCTGCACGCCCAAAATGAAAGTACAGTCGCCAAAACAACAGAAATCGCGGTAGCCTTTGTAGCCGCAAAAGTAATCTTTTTCATAAAAATCTCCTTCCAAGAATTTTCTAACATTTATAAATATAACTTAATTTTTTTCAAAAGCAACGTTTCACGCAACAAAATATTTATTTTTTCGCAATTTTTAAGCAGTTTTACAAAAACATTTAAAAACAAACCACTATATGCAACAGCGCGTTCAATAAACAAGAACGAACCTGTATTTCAATAGAAGCTTTTACGGAGAAACGCCGTCAATCCCCTCGAACACAATTTGGTCGATTTTCAAATAAGACCCGCTCTTTATAAAGACGCTAAAAAAACCTATTTCTTTCGAAATTTCGCTCCACGCGACCTGAAAAGTGTTTTCGTCAAGGACCTCTTTGCCGGGACGCAGTACAACTTCGTGCCAGCCATCAGTTGCACGAGCACTCCAAAGCGACTTGCGGTAATTATTGTCCCCCACTTCACGGTAATGTTCCAACGCCACGTCAAATTCACAATCACCGCTTACGGTCAAACGGATAGCCGTGAGCCCGCTCAAATCATAATAGCCCGTATCAAGCCCAAGATGCGTCCCGAGCAGCACATAGCCAGAATCCCCTGGAGTAAACAGCACCGAAAGGAATTTGCCTCGCCCCGTTTCTTGAGCAATAGCAGCGGCAAATCCACTTACGGTATCAGGCTTCAAAAGCGTTGCGCCCTTTTCTGCAATATAGTACCAGCCATAATTCATATAAGTTTTCGCAATGTTGTTCAGACTATCACCGTCTTCAAAATCTTCAAATACAAATTCACGCGTCACCCCAGGCATTCGAACAAGCGTGTCTGCAACAGCGCCCGGATCAAGCGATACGTCAGCTACAGCGGAATCTCCGGCAACAACAGTAAACAATCCTGCAGGAACATGCGCGAATACATATTCATTCCCAGAACGATTTGCAAAATACGGAGTCGATTGCAGGTGGAGTATTTCATATAAGTTCTCACAGCTTGAATCTGCCGCCCCAGTGCGCAGCATCAACGAAGACGAAGGCAACAGCGAAATTTCCGTTGCAGAGGCTGTAGCCATGTCAAGCGGAGTCCAACTCATAAGCGAAGAATCGACACCTGCAATACCCTCGACAAAGCAACTTTTATCAACGCATTCCACAGAATCTTTTCTGAAACGGGCTACACCCGCCGAATCAGAAACCGACGTTTCAATCAAAGACGTACCTGATTTTTCATACAGCGAAACACGAGCCTGCGCCAGAGGCTTACGTTCCGCATCGACAACAACTAATGCAACTCCATTCGTCGTTTCGCTTGTAGCCCCAGTAAATTCAGGATTACTTTCGGAACAACCGGTCAATGAGAAGACAAGAGCACCGCACAACAACATTTTCAATTCATCTTTCATCGTCATTCCTTTTTCATCATGGGAAACAACTGAAAATTCAACTGGTAAACGCTATCGCAGACTTGCGATGGCATCGCGTTGACCACGTTTACTATGGCCTTGCGCGTTTCGGCAAGGATGTTCCTAATCTTGTCAATCTGGCTGGAATCAAGAGCCATCGTAAGCGTACTGATGTCGCGTTTTTCCTTGGGCGTTTCGGCAATCGACTTGCGGGCAAGTTCGGCAATGCTCCCCTGATAATCGCTAATGGAAGCACTCAGCCAATGTTCCTTTGTCTTAAGATGTGCTTCCGTCGGGACAATCCGACCGTCCTTGCGTTCGTACGCAAGTCCAAGCTGCAAAAGCGCTTCGACAGCATTCTGTACCTGGATCGCCGTAAGTTTCGGGATGCAGGCTTCCCCTAAAGCCGCCGCATGTCGGGCACCGCGATAATCAAAAACATCTAGCGCCGAACGGATCATCGGGTAATACCACTGCTGAAAATAGCGATAACGAGCCTCGTCGAGCTCACGACACGCCGCTGGGCGCATCTTTTGCAAAGCCTCGAAATGTTTGCGCACCTGTTCATCGTTTTTGGCCTTGCCATAAGCGACCATTTCACGAAAATACTCCGCCTTGCCTTCCTTAAAACGGAAAAATTGTACAAACGATTCAATGCACTTGGGAGACACATGCCGTTTACCCTGCAAAATCTTCAAAAGCAAACTCGCATCCATCGCAACAGCTGTAGCGAACACGCGGTAACTGAACGTTGGGTCCAGCGATTTTTCGATTTCGTAAAAGTCCATAAGGAATTTTCGATAATCGGAATAGTCATAAATGTTGATGCGGTTTTTAGCAAGCATAGGCGACCTAGTTTAAAAATAGGTTTTATCAATTAAAATTTCAAATTTTTCGGTGATTCTCGCACTTTTTTTACAGAAGCGTTGACATTTTTGTCCACAGCTTCATAAAAAATACAACTCTTTTTACCATAATCAATATACTTTAGTGTACAAGTTCAGTGTTTATAGATTATGGATTTTCTAAAAATATTCATCGCCGCATGCTTTGCTCTAGGATGTAATTCTTACGCTATCAAATATGAAAGCGAAGTCGCAATCCTCTCCGGCAACGCTAAAATTGTCAACAGCACGGAAGCGTCAGGAACCAAATATGTAAACATTCATGAAGGCAGCATTACCTTCAAGAGCGTTAAGGTTCCCAAAGCAGGCACATACACACTTACCATCCACTACAAAACTTCGGATGACAAAGTCCATAACATCATAGTGAACGGCACAAGTTTCGGAAACATCTATTTCGAAAAAAATTGCGTTTGGAGTGACGCATCCACAGTGGTCACGCTCAAGGCTGGCGAAAACACAATCGCTCTCGAAAAATTCTGGGGTTGGACAAGCATGGATTACATCGAGATTAGCGATTATGTTCCAATCGCTTTTAAGCCTTCAGCAAAGATCGTCACTCCAAACGTCATCATTCCAAACAAGCTTGTTTCAGGGGGAAGCAAGGCTTATACAGGGCGCACAACGACCGATTACCTGACCGATGGGTTCCTCACCAACTGGAAATACAGTAGCGCAAAAGAAATTGCATTGAACGTAGGCGAAGGCCCCCAAAAATTAAGGATAAACTGGGAATCTTATGGCGATTGCGCCTGGGCGACCAACTTCACGAGCGGTTGCGGACATACCGGCGTAGCGCTCTCGAATTTCAAAATCTTGACCTCGGCAAATTCTACCGATGGAAACAATGGCGATTGGACAGAGGCTGCAGCCGTCAAGAACAATCCCGTAATGGCACGGGGAGTCGATATCGATTTTACTGGAAAATCCTGGTTCAAGTTCGTGAGCGAAGGCGATGTGGGACAACTCCTCGAAATAGAAGCGTTCGACATGAGCAACGGAGGTACCGATACCTGGTTCTTCATGGGCACAAGCATCAGCCAGATGGGAATCAAGCAGCAGGACACCGATTCGACAACAGCTCAATTGATACACGCAAGGTTCCCCGAATACACGCCGGCAATGCTACGAGGAGGCATCGGTTGCATCAACAGCACCGAGGTTGTCGAGCACTTGAAAGAATACTTGGAATACGCAGGCAACGTAAAATTCTGGGCTATTGAAATGGGCACAAACGACGCTTGGGGCGGTGGCGACAGGAACCTCGCTACATACAAGAAGAACATGCAGACGATCATCGATTCGGCGAAGGCTCACGGAATCACCCCGATTATCGCCCGCATCATTGCGACAGATTCCGCAAAAGCGGGCTGGCAGGTGAATCCCGCGTTCCTCGAAGCCGTCGACAAGCTGACAGAAGACAACAACTTGCCAAAAGGACCCGATTTCTACACCTACTTCAAGAAACATCCGGAACAGCTCGCAAGCGACGGAGTCCACCCGAATGGCGACAAGAAGGGTGGCCAGGCGATGCACCACCTGTGGGCAGAAGCACTCGCCCCACTGTATGCAATCCGCCTCGCAACAAAAGTATTATTCTACAGTGAAAAGAATGCAATTACAAGAATTTTTGATTTGAACGGGCAATACCTAGGCACGAGCACAAGCTCACTCCCCAAAGGCCGTTACATAGTCCGTTCAAGCATTCAAGGGCACAGCAAAAATGTGCTTTTCATCAAAAAGTGACTCCTCATACATCCTAAGAAACCAGACCTTCGCTAACGCGAAGGTCTTTTTTGCCTTTCAGTTTTCATCAAGTTTCGCATGGGAAACGCAACATCTCGGCGCGGCGGACCTGATAAGCCACCTAATCAGCAATCTTTTCGATTCTCACATTCCAGCTCATAGCCGGAATGAAGTTTCTACCCCTAGCCACCCGCCACTAAATTGCTAAATTTGAGGTACTATGAGCTTAAAATTTGAAACTCCCATTACCGAAGTTCCGCTGTTCCACCAGGGCAAAGTACGCGACATGTACGACCTGGGCGACAGCTTCCTGATGGTCGCCAGCGACCGTCTTTCCGCTTTTGACGTGGTGCTCCCCACCCCGATCCCTGGTAAGGGCAAAATCCTCAACCAGCTTTCGCTGTTCTCCGGCTGGAAGGACTACCAGAAGACCGGCAAGATCTGCGGTCACGTCCTCCCCGAAGGTCTCCTGCTCTGCCAGAAGCTCGAAAAGCCGCTCTACACGCCGAGCACCAAGCCGGATGTGGGTCACGACGAAAACATCAGCTTCGAACAGACTTTCGATATCGTTGGCGAAAAGGTCGCAACGACTCTCCGTGACATGTCCCTCGACATCTACACGAAGGCCCGCGACTACGCTGCCGAGAAGGGCATCATCCTCGCCGATACCAAGTTCGAATTCGGTGAAATCGATGGCGAAACCATCCTGATCGACGAAGTGCTCACGCCGGACTCCAGCCGTTACTGGCCGGCCGACAAGTACCAGGTGGGCAAGAACCAGGAAAGCTTCGACAAGCAGTACGTTCGCGACTGGCTCGAAACGCTCGACTGGGGCAAGACCTATCCGGGTCCGGAAATTCCGCCGGAAGTCGTGAAGAACACGCTCGCCAAGTACGAAGAAATCTTCGTGCGCCTCACCGGCAAGCAGCCCGAGCTTTAATAGACCGCTCGGCTCTATCGCATAAGCAAGAATGTGATTTCGCCTCGCTCTCGCAACCACGCCTCGTTAATACGAGGCGTTTGTTGCTCACGGAGACCGCTCGACTCTATCGCATAAGCAAGAATGTGATAATAAAAACGCGCAGACCTTCGGGCCTGCGTTTTTTTCATGTCGAAAAGCAATACCAATCGCGTCATGTTGAGAAGCCCTCACCATTCCAAGATATCATAATTCCTAGTAGCACGAACTTTTTGCGGTTCCGTTACTTTCCACACAACATTTTTGCCGATGTTGCGGATGAGACGGAAACCGGCGTTCGCTCCACCATTGTAATTCGACTTGAAATATCCGTAATTTATATCTTTCCATTCGGGAATTGTCGCATGAAAAATATTATTCTCATCTTTATTTAATAAAACTGTGTTGTCACCACCTTTTAAACAAGATGGACTATTTCTTAAAATTATGAATGGATTTCTTTCTTCAAAAAGAACATGCTCCCACACTAAGCCAAATATGTCATATAAACCATAGCCGTTAGGCAACAATTGACCAACAGGACTTGAATCGTAGAGGTCTTTACTCGTTCCAAATAAGGCGTAATCGAGTACATGTTTTAGTTTTGTATCTGCTGGATAATTACTCCATGGTGCTTTATTTGTTTTGTCTCCGCCACGGGCTAACATCATCCATTCGTCATAATAGGGGAGACGATAACCATCAGATGTCGAATCCACAGAGACTTGAATAAATTTCTTGTCATGATTTGTAAAATCAAAATATCCGATAACATATTTTCCCTTTGATATAATGCCTTGTTCTTTTTCGTTTGATTCTGAAAAGAGATAATACGGTTTAAGTCCTTCGCGTACGCTTCGTGCGTTGGCGTATTCCATCGCCTGATACAAGAATACAGTATTTGCGGCGGAATCATGAGCATCGCATTTTTCACTAGAAGTACGTTTTCTGGACAGCCACGCTGCATGGATTTCTTGTAAAATCATTGATTCAAAAGATGTCTGTGCTGGAACGCTATCCCACATCAGTTGCGTAAATTCGCAGTTTGTTACAGGATATTTATCCACCAGAAACGAACCCGTTATGTACGCAAGCCTTTTAGGATCTTTTTTGTTAAATCCTAATAGCACTTCTTCGTTCTTGAAATCAAGAAACTTCATGCCAACGGCTAAATTGATTTTATGCGAAATGCCGGAGTCGGGATATCTCACGCTAATGGTCGTGGCACCAATAAGCATCGGCGCTTGGATTTGCAAACACGAGTCGTTGAGGATTTTTGATTTTAACGAGGTTTCCCATGCGTGAACTTTCACATCCAAGCAAATCTTCACAGAATCATTCTTTTCGATTTCGAGCCAAGTTTCTTCACCTAATGAATCGCGGCTTAATTCAACAGTTCTGATGCCATCAGAACATGCCAAGCAAAAGACGCACAAAACATACAATGAGGTTTTGAAAAAATTCATCCAAACTCAATCCAAGCCAATATCTATATGGGAAAAATAGACAAAACAAAGGCTCGTCAACCACTTTTTTGCGATTTTGTGCTACCAAATTGTGCATTTTTTTAATTTTGGCAACACATTTTTTACTTTATCTACACCATTTTTACAAGGGTCCAGCGATTTTGTGCTACCAAATTTGCATTTTTTCCACTTTTGGTAACACAAAACACCTCGAAAACCGTACGACAGCCCTCAAAAGTACTTAATTTGTCAAAAATTTGTGTTACCAAAAAGCTTCATTTCAAGATTTTAGTAGCACTTTTTCGTAAAAAGGCTATTGTTACGCTCGAGAAAAAAGCAAATCGAGCTTTTGAACAACAGGCGTGAAGCGAAAATCACTCCAGATAGCATTCCCGCAACGCATCTACAGTCGCCATGGGCACATGCATCCGCTGTGTAATGAAATTCAGAAGCGAACCACATTCCGCATTGATGCGCTTGAGAGGTATTTCAAGATATTCGCGTTTGACGCTCACCAAGAAATGCAAAATTTCGAGCTGCTCTTCAGTCATCCCCGATTCGCAGCCTTTCTCAACCATGACTTCGAGCTGTTTGCGGTACGATTTTTCGGATTCCGTATAATCTTCTAAAATAGCGTTATCATCGGCACCGAGAGCAGCAAGCATCAACGCCGAGCAAAAACCGGCACGGTCCTTACCCGAAGTGCAGTGCCATAGTACCGGCGCGCCTTTTTGCGCAAGAATCGTTTCAAAAACTTTCGCGTACTGTCTGTTCGCATAATCGCTATCGACAAAATAATTGTAGAGTTTATCCTTCAGCAGAGACGCCACTGGATGGCGAGCAATACCAAAAAGGAATTCCATAAAATTCATGCCCGTCAAAGAAGGAATCTGTAATTTATTAAAAACATCGCCATGCACGATTTTATCGATAACAGGAATCGAGACCATCGACATTCCTTCAAGGAACTTATCCGGCTTTTGCTTGTTTTCAAAATCCGAACGCAGATCAATCACTAAACGCACGTCAAAATCGTCACGCAAACGGAGCAAATCATGTTCCGACGCCTTAGACAAGTTCCCACTACGGAAAAGCAAGTTGTGCTTGACATAAGTACCACCCGCAGGAATCCCGCCGAGCTGTCGGGCATTGTCAATCGTTTCGAACTTTAAAACATTAGCCATAGGCCCCCCTTTTATTGACTTTGTCATGCCCCAGAAAGCGAGTACATCCCATTCCTTTTTTTGAAAAGGGGTTTCCCGATTAAATCGGGATTGACAATTTCTTCTTACAGTCTACTTCATTCACTTTTTCACAATTCTCAGCACGCCCTGTTTATTGTATTCGGGCGAGTCTTTCGAAAAGAACGTCTTGGATTCTTGACGAAGCACATAACGTTCGTCATCGCCCCAATCAATAACACTCCCCGACTTCGCCGGAACGCCATCTCCGAACAAGCTGTCGGCAGCCATCAAGAGTGCTTCTTCAGGATCTTCAATCGCTTTCGAGATGCACAAATCCGGCAAAGCAAACACGGCAAGCCCAAGCGTATAAAGAGTCTCGCCCGAATCGATGATGTTGATCCACGCATCCATCGGGTATTCGCCATCTGCAAATTCTTCTTCGAATGCATCGGCTGTCCATGCGGTACCAGACTGTTGCATATAAACGCCTATCGCCTTGGCTGCAAACATTTTCGAAATAGCAGCATTCACCATTTCAACGTCATCAAAGCTCTTCACGCATCCGAGCAGGAACAGAAGCGATTTATGCCCAACAATGGCCTTTTCCTCTTCTTCCGTCAAATCATTACGTTCCTTGAATATATCCAAGAGATCCGCAGAAGCACCCTGACGGACAATGTTAAACTGCACGCTGCATCCAGGAATCATCAGCGTCTTGGTATCGGCCATCACCTTGACATTTTCGGTAATCACAAAAGGTTCATCAACAGCAACAGGAAGTGGGAAGGCAAGAACAAATTGATTCATATTCATCTCTCTTTTATTTTTCGAACAATATTTTCAACAGCCGCACGTAGCAAATTCCCGTTTCCGAGTTTCGGCATCCTGACACAATTTTCAAAAGCCTTAGTCAGAGTTTCCGCAGATAACTTATCTGCCGGAATTTCAACCGCATACCCCGCTTTCGACAAATCGCGCGCAAGAAAAACCTGTTCAAACTGTCCGGGTGTCGGTACAAATATACATTTTGCCCCGAGTTCAGCCATATCCATCACGGTGCTATAACCGCCTCGGCTAACGACATAAGCGCTATGTTTCACGATATCCGCAAAAGCTTCACTGGCAAGGTGCGTATGGTACTCGATATTCCCTTCCGTCCAACATTTACGTCCCACCGAAGGTTTCCCGAGAAGCATGATATGGCGTCCGGGAATACTTAAAAGCGCATTGCGCAATTGCAGTTCAAACTGAGTACGAGCCGGTTCTACGCCCGATACTATAGCCGCGACTTTGTATCTCGTGACATTTCCCAAAGCATTCCATTCAACGCTCGCGGAACGCGCTAAAAATTCTGAAACGCTCATCAAATCCACATTATCGTCGAGATCGTCCATTCCAGAATTTTTTACAGACCCCGAAGCATCGGTCGCTTTTGCGTTCAAGGCGGCAGCATCGGTCTCTTCGCCCGCACATTCAGAAAATCTCGAAAGAGTTCCCACATAACGGAGCGGTTTACTGCCCGGGGTCGCTCCCGAATGCGAAAGAATCCCCGCATATCCCGGGAAAAATTCAATGTCGGGCACCCAGACTTCGTCAAACTTGCGCATCACTAATCCATGCCACATCACCCCTATGCCTTCAAACGCCGAAAAAGCTCGCGGAAACGCGATCCGACGTTGGTGAGTCATATAGATATTGTACGCTCTCTTGGAATAAAAAGCAAAACGGTTGTCTGAAAACAGAATGTCGTAACCGTGGCGCTCTACCATTTCCTCGGCAAAGTGACGCTCATAGCGCATCACGGAGTTCAGGTGGATGCTATTTTTCAGCAACCAGAGCGCCATGTTATAACCGTGCTTTGGATAAACTATATTATAACTCGGCGCTAGACGCTGTCTGAGATCCGGAAACACTTCGCGGAAGAAATTCGCATTCGCCTTCACGACGGCAATTTCCACCTCGGCACCGGCCCGCAGGAACTCACGTATAACGGGGACACAACGAGTTGCATGCCCAAGTCCCCAATCTAACGGAGCTACAAGGACTTTCATTTTTCAGCCTCTAGCCAGGCATCAGCCCAGTCGCCGTGATCACAATCCTTGTCATCGCCCATCAACACTCTCAAATTGATAGACTTTGCACCCTTGATATTCAATCGCAAGCGCTCCTTGTCAGTCGTATACAATTTCTTGGAGTGGTATATTTCACGGCCATCCGCCTCTACGGCAAAGTAAGCACCATCGCCACAAGCGCTCTCGTCATCGAGTCCAATGACCACATTCAGCCAATCATAGCTACGGGAAAGAGCATATTCGATAGATGAATTTGCATGACTACCGATGCCATAGCGGAACGGTTCGCCATCGATAGTAATTTTATGATGGTCAACAGTCTCGTTCATCTGCGGATTTCCCCATTCCTGGAAGAACTTGTGCATCTTGAGTTTCGACAGGAGCGCCACATTCGGAGCATCGACAAAAAAATCACGGTACGTCACGAGCGTGTCTTCATCAGGCATGTAGCAGCTTAGAACAACACGATTCATGCCGGCCCTTATCTTTGCAGAATCCAACAGCAGCGTATCCGCACTGTTCGAGACTAGCATTTCGCCTTGGTTTTTATCGTTCACCTTGTAATCGCAGGCAATGGATTCCGGGAAACGCTTGTTCACGACAATCATGCCGTTATCTTCATCGGTCACCATGAAGTTCTGTGCGTAATGAGAAACACCCTTCTTCGAAATAATCTTGTAAATGGCAAGCCCATAGCCAAACAGTCGAGCTTCCATCAACACGCGTTCATTTTTGAAATCACTAAGGATATCGTCAATCTGGTCTGTTGTCTTGAAGCCCACGACGCGGCTTGCACGATTGACTTTTCCGTAGCCGTCCTGACCACGAACAAGGTAAATATTTCCGCCTGACTTTTGCAACCATTCCGCAAACGTTTCCGTACTCCAGCTCTTAAACGAACTTTCACTAAACGAAGTGTGCCCGGAAGCAAGCATTTGCCATGGTCTTGCATAAATAAATACGGAATTTTTCGGATATTTTGCAAGTTCCGTATTCAAGAAATCTTCTTCGGCCAATAGTTTATTCTTATAATAGAGCATGTTCGCCTTGTAGCTCGGGGCATGGTAAAGCATAAGGCCGACAGACAATGCACAAGCGACTCCCATGACGATTTTTGCAGCAGCATCATCTTTCATCTTCGTCGTAAAGACAAGCGCGTCGTAAAGTCCAAGAGCCATCAAAAGTGCAAACAAAGGAAGTGCAACAAGTACATAGCGTTGGTTGATATCAATCGTAAACGTTCCCGACACGTTCAAGAGGATTACAAAAATCTGTAAGCAGAACGTAATTCCTAGAACAAACCCGCGCACATAACGGTGAGAATATATCATGCGGAACAGGAGCCACACCGTTGAAAGGAGCAAAATCACGGTGAACGTCGTATAGAACGGATTTTCCATGATGCCGCCAAACGAAGCATCCGTCTTAAGATTCATCATGACTTCGATATTCGTCTTGAGGTTGAACCAAAAATTTTCAAGCGAGTGCGCCGCATGGGTTCCGCCCTGGAAATCATACCCACGGTACGCAGCCATCGTATTGATAGAAGGCCAACTCACCGCAATCGCAGAAGCGACAAATGCCGGCAAACGGTAAGGCTTTTCAAGGAAATAACGGTAATAGAAAAGCGCAAACGGGATAAACGCAAACACCGTTTCTTGGCGAGTCTGGGCAAAAAATCCAAGCAGCGGAACAGTCAAGAGGAAATGCTTCCAGGTGACCTTGTTCGTCGGCACAAAAGCGTACCACGCCATGAGAACCGCAAGTAAGAGTATGTAGAGGACTTCAGTCGAGGCCGATCGCGACTGCAACAAATAAATCGGCATGCCCCCCAGGAACGCCGTTGCCGCAAGCGCAAGCTTATCGCTCTTGAACCATTTCGAGAGAGCGAGAAAAAACGCAATCAAGCTCAAGATATAGAACGGATAGTTCACCATCAAAGCCGTATCGCGATTAGGCGCCATGAAGTTGAACACAAGCGAATAGACAAACCCTAACGCCTTGCCCTTGAAGTTGTTCACTTCGGTCTTGCAGTCCAGGACGCCATCCGTCCAAACGCCCTCGTTACAGACACCGCCCGAATGCTGGAAATACATCTGGAGTCCCATCGATTCCCAGCTCGTCTCGTCGCTCAAGACTCGGTGCGTATTGCCGATGTTTCCAAAGATGAATACCGAGAAGACGATAAGCAAAAGCGCAAGCCCGCAAAAGCTTTTTCCGCTCGGTAAAAATTCCCGGATATGTTTTGCCACAAATGGCGCATTGACAACAGCACCTGCCACGAGCAGCAAGAACGTGAGAAGGATAGAGTAGTAACCCCACTCTATATCCCAGTGACGCGCGTAAGATACGGACAAGTTGTTGAAGATAAGGAAAGCGGATACGAGTACAAACATCGTAACCGCCAACATAATATTCTGAGGTTTATCCCACTGAAGGGTACTTTTCCATTCCATAAAGGATTGACGCAAAGACTTAGGCTTCACATCAACCCTTCCAAACTGTTCATTTTTCATAGTACGCTAAATATAACTTTATGCAGAAACTCCAAGGCGTTCCTTCGCGATTTTTTTGCCAGTTTGTACGTCAAATTTACCAGAACCAAGTTTCGGGAGTTCATCTAGCTTGAGAACAGCACCAGGAATCATCAATGCCGGGAGCCCAATTTGACGTAGCATGGTCTTGACATCGTCTTCAGGTTTATCTCCCGAATAAAGAAGTACGATTTTTTCGCCTTTCGTTCCGTCCGGGACCGCGACCGCAAAATGGTCGATTTCATCGAATAAAGGATTTTCCGAAATTTTGAAATCAACGGCACCGAGGCTCACCATTTCACCGCCGAGTTTTGCAAATCGGCTATAACGGTCCACGATTGTCAAAAAGCCGTCTTCGTCGATATGTCCCTTGTCGCCCGTCTTGTACCAGCGGCGTCCATTGAACATGGCGATTGCATTTTGAGTGCGTTCCGGATCGTTCAAATACCCCTTCATGATCTGTGCGCCACCGATCAAAATCAAGCCATCCGTCCCAAGCGGGAGTTCTTCGAGAGTATCCGGATCCACAATGCGGAACTGACACCCCGGCATAGGCACGCCCACCGTTCCAGGCTTATTACCAACTACAACAGTTTTAAAATCATCAAGCAAGAAATCCTTTGTATTGACGGAAGCCACCGGAGTCGTTTCGGTACAACCAAAGCCTTCGAAAATTTCAAGTTTAAACTTGGTTCTGTACAAATTGCGAATATCCTCGCGGATCTTTTCGGCACCCGCAAAAATGCAGCGCACATGTTCAAACATCAGTGGATGGATATAGCGGCTCGTGCCCCACATGCGAAGGAACGTCCCTGTCGCAACCATAATCGTCACCTTGAATTCCGCGGCCATGCGGCCGATCAGGCGGATATCCGTCGGGTCCGGGCACGTTGCTACCGGAATGCCTTCGACCATGCAAAGCATCGTCGTAATCGAAAAACCAAACGCATGGAACATCGGCAAAAGCCCGAGGAACACATCTTCCGGCCCCACGTTGATAACGCTTGCACATTGTTTGATGTTACCCATCAAATTGAAATGCGTGAGCTCCACGCCCTTAGGTGTTCCTTCGGACCCCGAACTGAATATAATCGTCGCCACATCGTCAAGGTTCACTTTCTTGAAGAATCTCCTTTCGAGATACCAAGCGGGGAGCAACATCACACGCAAGAAGTTCAGAATAAGCTTGGGCTTTTTCACATACTGCTTGCCCAAATCTTCCATATAATAAACCTTATAGTTGCATAGCAGTTTCCCTTCGAGATCCACGCCTTTCTGTTTTAACTTATCTACAAACGCATGGGCGGTCACAATAGTCCTGACGTGAGCGACCTTGCAACAATAATCCATCGTCTCCGGCGAACTGGAATAATTCAGGTTGCAAACGGTCTTAGCCTTGATAAGCATCGCGAGGTTCGTAAAAATTCCAGGCCCAGAAGGAGGAATCAAAATTCCGACGCACTTTTCATCCCTGCCTAAAAGTTTGTCAAAAATATTGGCAAACGTGAGCGCTGCCGTTGCAAGCGAATATCCCGAAAAATGTTTTCCATCCGGACTAAACACCACCGGTGAACTTTTCCTGCGCTTGGCGGCCCGGATCCAGCTACTTGCAACCGGACGAAGCCTACGGATATACGCTTCCCAAGCCGTAATCGAGAGTTCCTGAATAGCGCGCATCATCTGCACATTGCCGCAATCGACAGGCATGGGCATTCCAAACGCAACCGAAACAATGCGACCACCGCTGTGCACCGTATCTTGATAGCCTGCGCTTGCCATGGAATAAGAACTTCCCCACAAGCCTTGCACGTACAAAGGAAGAAGCACAAGGTTCGGCACATCCTTGATTGCGGAACTATAATCCATACGGAAGCGGTTCACATTGCCCGTCGGGGAAAGCGCATTTTCGGGGAAAACCACGATAGCCTCGCCGCGTAAAAGCGACTCATGAGCCTCCTGCATAGCTCTTTCGGGGTGCGCCAGGTCCAGGTCGATGACATTCATCTGCGAAAGAATCAAACGCACATACCATTTTTCGTACGAACGGCGGCTCAACACAAAGCGGAGCGGTCGCGGACTAGCCATCTGAATAAGAGCCCAGTCGATGTAGGATATATGGTTACTGACAAGGAAAACAGGGCCTTCCCACGGCAAATTCTTGAGACCGTTGACGATAAACTTATAATGGAGCGAAAGCGTGGTGCGGAGCAACTGGCGCAACAGCGACTGCGGCATAATCCACAACGCCCAAATCGTAGCACCCGTGCAGAAAATTCCAAGCACAAAGAACAAGTCCATGCGGTCCAGTCCAAGCAACCGCATCGACAAAATCGCAAACACGTCGAACGCAATTACGCATACGTTCTGCACCATGTTGTTCACAGCTAGCACATGGCCCGCAGACCTCGGCTTCGAATTGTACAGGAGCAACGCAAACATCGGAAGCATGTACATGCCCGCGCAAAAGCCGAGCAACGCAAACGCAATCGCATTATAAGGCCTCGGGATAAAAGGTATCAGATAAATCAAAATAGCAGACCCCGCCGTCCCCATCGGCACAAGCCCGGTCTCTATAAAGTTGTTCGACATGCGCATGGCAAACGTAAAGCCGCCAATCAACCCAATAGCAGCTCCCAGAATCGCGTAATTCACCAGAGCATCCAAGCCGAAAAGCGAACCCGAACAGAATTGGTCCTGTATGACAAAAACCATAAGGAAAATCAAGACCCAGAACATCGAAAGTCCGATAATGGACTGACGGATGCCGCGGTTGCTCCACGCCTTCGAGAACTTGCGACGCGCAAAAACGAGGTTCCAGTAACGCTCCCACGGGAACTTCAAATCACGATCGTAACCACCAATTGCCGGAAGGCGCAACGCAAAAAAAATCCCGAGCAACTGCAATACGCCCACTGCGACAAGAACGGGCCAGCACACATTGTACAAACTCGCAAAAGCAAGTCCAAGCCCCGTCAACACAAATGCGCAAAAACTCACGATCATGAGGATTCCCGTCCCATAAGCGAGGTTTCTCACACCCATCAATTCCTTGAGGTAACCACCACGCGCCGGAGACTGGAATGCCTGCAAAATAAAGAAAAGTCCCACCGATGCAAGCACCAGCGGAACGCTTTTATCGTAAGTTCCAAAACAGAATAGCCCAAGCACAGGAATAGACAACAACGTCGTGTATAATAGCACTTTTTCCTTGGGATACTTATCCGAGAAAAAACCCGCAGGCGTTAAAAGCAAAATGCAAGGCAATAAGAAAAGCAAATGCAACAAGTAAAATTGCCAGGAACCGGTCGCCGTAAGTCCCATACGGCTAAAAGCCAATTCCATTGTTCCGATAATTATTGTAGAAATGGCCACTTGAGTAAAAGCAAGGCCATAATAGGAGAAGAAACCCTGGTTCTTTTTCATTACCCATTCCTGTAATTATATTCAGAAGAAAACTAATACATAAAAACAGGTAACGATAATTAGTAATGTAAAAATAACTACGGTATGATATATGAGCTAAACATGTAAGTTTTACGAAATAAAAATTTCCAAAAATTCTATATAATACACCGCACTTTTCCAAATTTAAATTTTGGGGTAAAAACAGCTACTTTGAATTTTTTTTTCAAGAATTCATTACAAATCAGATCCTTATTTTATTTATATTAAGTTGGAGAGTTCTTTATTAGACCTTGCGGGAGTTAAAAATGTTTTACAAACACTGGAAAAAGATATCGCTTGCTTTGACCGCATTTTTTTGGTCCAGCTGTAACAACGCGACTACCACGGAACCGCCCCTTTACGGAGTGCAGCCCGACATTTCCAGCAGTTCAGCAGCTCCAGTATCCAGTGCGATAGAATCGAGTTCCAGCGAAACGACCGCAAAATCATCTTCAAGCAATCAGGCACAAAGCTCCAGCAGCGAAGATAAAATTTCAAGCAGTTCTGAGCCAATGCCTATGCCCGCCTACGGAGTCGAAATGCATTGCGAAGTCGTCTCGGAACAGGATTCCACGATTACATGCGAAAACGGCAACACCTGCACAAAAAAAGTAACATTACGACTCAATCCCGATTACGAAGGTCACCCTTGCCTAACCCACGATCCTGAAAAAGAAAAAAGAGGAATTATAGAAGTCTGCCCTGATTACGGAGTCATATATTACAGTGACACAAAATACGAATGCAGCGATGGCATCACCTACGATGAAAACACGTTTAAGAAGCATTATAAAAATTAATAAAGCAATTAGTTATTAGTAAACAGGGCGGTAAAGCCGCGATTATAATTCCTAACCACTAACCACCAACCACTTCCTAACACCTAAAAATGAACATCCGCAAGCACTTAAAAAATCTTTTGCTCACGACTACAGCCCTCTTCTGGGCTAGCTGCTCGAGCGAAAACGACAGCACGTTTCCGACTATCGGTCAGGACACGCCGCCCGCTGTTGATCACGGAGCAAGTTCCGACAGCAATATCGAAAGCTCTAGCGAAAACGCAGCCGAAAGCAGTTCTTCCGAAGCCAATGCGCCAAGTTCCAGCAGCGAGTTTACGCAAGTTATCAATCCAGAAGAATCGTCTAGTTCCGCAGCAGAAAGTTCCAGCAGTCAAGTATCTTGCATGATTGACGGAAACTCGTTCTTTTACAAGGACAGAAGCGAAAAATACACAGAAAGTCAAGCGATTTCCCATGCAACCACACAAGTCCAATGGGACGCTGCTAAAAAAATCGGATTAATGATCCAAAACGACCTTAAGTCAAAAGGAGTCCCCCAATGCCTTCAAGACATGCAAGACTCTCTCGAAAGAAGTTTTGTTGCATTATATGGAGCCCCGGGCACACCTATCCCAAGTCAATACACATGCAGCGACGGCACTACGCGCCCAACAAAGGAATACCTCGAACAGCAGAAATTTGACGAAGAACAAGCAAAGAAAAAGCCTCAATACGACGAAAAATACAATGAGGTTTACAAAGAAGAGACCGAAAAATTCAACAAAAAAATCAATGATTGCTTGGGACAATAACAGCCAGAACTTAAACATACAACCAAACACCTACCACCTAAAACCTATAGCCTAATCACAAATCACTTCCTACCGACAACTTCCTACTTCCGACTTTAATTATGAACATCCGCAAGCACTGGAAAAACCTCTTGCTCACGACGACGGCCCTCTTTTGGGCAAACTGCACAAGCGAAAACGACAGCACGTTCCCGACAATCGGTCAGGACACGCCACCCGCTGTTGATCCCGGAGCAAGTTCCGACAGCAATATCGAAAGTTCTAGCGAAAACGCAGCCGAAAGCAGTTCATCCGAAACCAAAGCCCCAAGTTCCAACAGCGCTGCTGAGCCCAGTTCCAGTAGTTTAAATCCTAACGTCTACAGACTTGCAAGCAATCCAAGCGTCACTTGCACATCAAGCTATATCAATGGAGGCAAATGCCTCGACGATGATGACGCCAAAAGCAACAAAGAAGCAATTCAAAGAAAAATCGACGAGTACAAAAAAACAGTTGAAGAAAACCAGACTCTGACATTGAAACAGCTCGACTCACTCGAAGAAAAAATAAACGCAAATCTAAAAGAATGGCTTGATGCTGACTATAAAGCGTATAGAACACCCAAATCTCATTGTACACATGTAGATCCTGGAACGTTGGTATATAATTGTTCAAACAACAAAAGCCATGAAGCCAGTACATTAGTAACCGATTACGACAATCATATTCTCTATACAAAAGAAGAACACAGAGCACAATTTCCTGAAAAATATCAATCCAGTTCAAGTTCGGAGCCGGAATCCAGCAGCAGCGCCACGCCTCCATCTCCGCTTTGTCAAAAAAGCGATTTTACCACAGAAGCCGATTTCAATAAAGCGTGGGAAGATGACAAAAAAGAGCTTTTAGACATCGCCAAGAAAGAACTCGGAACAAACCTTGCAGAAAAAGACTCTATTTGCCTTGACCGCGTAGAACGCACTTATTGGTCTCCATCCACAGATGTTATTGCTAAAAAGCAAACCTGCGACGGCGAAACAGTCGTGAATCCGCGCTATCAACAGGAACTCGACTCACTCAAAGCATCGGTAAAAAAAATAATCGACAAATGTATAGAATATTCAAAAATAGAACAAATCGCATGTGATATCAGCGCGATGTGCCCCGAATACGGCGTAGATTCTAAATGCACTTATAAATACAGCTGCAATGACGGTCTTTCATGTCGAAGAACTGAAGGCGAACGCGATTTGAATTGCAGCAACAAGCAAGGCGAAAATTTCAAATACACCCAAGAGGAATTCGAAAAGAAATATTATACGAAATGCCGTTATTAGTCAATAGTCATTGGTCCACACCCCTACAACCTATTACCTAAAACCTACAACCTAATTATGTACAAGCACTGGAAAAAAATCGCACTTGCAATCGCAGCATTCTTTTGGAACGGTTGCGATGATTCTTCATCGACGCCAAATGATTCAGCTCTCTGCGAATACGGAGTCGAAGTACCCGAAGAATCCAGTTCAAGTTCAACTCCGACTTCATCAAGTTCCAGCAAAGAACCAATAGAGTGTATGCTTAGCACCATGATTTTCGACACCATCGAGTGCGGTCACTACTCGACAACCTATAATTATTTCAATTGCGATGACGGATTTGAATGTAGCCATACTCCAGAATGCGACAGCAAAATTTATTGCACAGATAAACAAGGCCATAAAACTTCTTACACCGTAGAAGAATTTTATACTAAATATTCGACGCAAAACGGATACTGCGAAAAATTGGCTTCAGGCGAAAAAATATGCATTCTATCTAATCACTAACCACCAACCACTCCCCACCACCTACCACCTAAAACCTATTACCTAAAACCTACAACCTAATTATGTACAAGCACTGGAAAAAAATCGCACTTGCAATCGCAGCATTCTTTTGGAACGGCTGTAGCGACAACTCGTCATCGAGTGACGTAAAATACGCATGCTCCCTTAAGGTAGGAGTTTGTCCCGAATATGGAGTTGATTTCTACTATTGCGAAAATCCAGAAGATTACCAATCCCCAGACATGAACAAAAAATGTACATTCACTCCTCGTGACCCATGCTCCAATTATTACGAATGTGAAGATGGGGCCACCTGTACAACATACGATAATGAAACAATTATGAGATGCATCGATGCTCAAGGCAACCAAATTACCCAAGAGGAATTCGAAAAGAATTATTATGAGGAAAACCGTTACTAGTTTAGTTATTAGTCAATAGTCAATGAAAGTGGTTAGTAAACAGGAATGTAAAAGGAACGTTCTTATCGCAATCCTAGCCACTAAACACAAACCACCAACCACCCTTATCCACTACAACCTATTACCTAAGCCCTATAACCTATTATGAAACTCTCTCTCAAAAAGAAACTCGCTCTCGAAGCTTACCGCCTTTACCGCCACAACGAAATCAAGGCGCACCCGCTGACTTACTTTTTCTGGGAATGTACGCTGCGCTGCAATTTGCACTGCCTGCACTGCGGTAGCGACTGCGTGAAAGATGCCATCCCGGACATGCCCCGCGAAGACTTCATGAACGTACTCGACAAGCTCGCCCCGCACATTGACCCCAAACGCTTCATCGTGGTGATTACCGGCGGCGAACCACTCATGCGCCCCGACCTCGAAGAATGCGGTCAAGAAATCAAGAAACGCGGCTATCCCTGGGGCATGGTCACGAACGGACTTGCAATGACGCCCGAACGCTACACGCGACTCCTGAACGCAGGGCTGCGTTCGCTCACCATCAGCCTCGACGGCCTCGAAGCGAACCACAACCATTTCCGTGGCGACCCGCATAGCTTTGAACGCGCCCTCCGCGCCATCGACATGGCCGCCCATACCGATGGCCTCACTTTCGACGTGATGACTTGCGTAAACCGAGAAAACCTGAAGGAACTTCCGAAAATTCTCGACTTGCTTTTGAAAATCGGCGTGAAACGTTGGCGTGTCGCGACCGTGTTTCCGAAAGGACGTGCGAAAGACAATCCTCTGTTCCAGATGACAAACCAGGAATTCCGTCAAGTGTTCGACTTCATCCGTGAAGTGAAAAAGCTGAACGTCATTAACGTGAACTACGGCTGCGAAGGCTTCCTCGGCAGCTACGAAAAAGACGCTCGCAACTACCCGTTCTTCTGCCGTGCCGGCGTGAACGTATCCTCTGTGCTTTGCGATGGCAGCATCTCGGCATGCCCGAGCCTGCGCGGCGACTACATCCAGGGTAACATCTACAAAGACGACCTGTGGGATGTATGGCAGAACCGCTACCAGGTGATGCGCGACCACAGTTGGGCTAAAATCGGCGACTGCAAAAAATGCAAATACTGGCGCTACTGCGAAGGCTCCAGCTTGCACCTCCGTGATGAAAAGACGAAGGAATTAGCTTACTGCCATGTAGCGAGATTAGAAGCTGCTGGAGCGTAAATTCTTAAGTTCGAAGGAAAAGTATCCAGTCAAGTCCTAAACAAAAAGGAGAAGTTTATTTATGATTTCATTTATCCGCAAGCATTGGGGAAACCTGGCTTTCGCCCTTGCCTCTTTCCTTTGGGCGGGGTGCACCGACGATGCGCAGCCCATGTATGGAGTCGTTCAAGCTCCAAACGAAAGTTCCAGCAGTTCCGTCGAATCTAGCAGTTCTGTAGCATCCAGCAGCTCTGTAACGTCAAGCTCTAGCGAAGGTATTCCGCGTATGTCAGCAACCGAATACGGCATCATGCCCGTCGATTGCTACACCACCTCCGTAAAAGATAGCAAAGGCACTTCTTATGATATTTTCGAATGCGACAACGGAAGGAGATTCCTTAAAAATTACCGCGTTTACTCGGATAACGTAAAAGAAAAACTTCCCAACGACATTCTGTGGAGCGAACCATACCAAGGCGTCGAAGGCAAAAACTGCAACTTCAACGGAACTCCTCTTTGCGTGGATAAGGTGGACAAGCAAGGGCGCCGTAGCGGAGGATGCAGACCCACCATCGAATGTCCTTACAAGTCCGAAGATTAGCGATATTTCTCCGAAGCGGACCCAGAACTTACCAAACAACGAGCAAAAAAAAGCGCCCGGTTCACAAAGAACCGAGCGTCTTTTATTTTAAACTATATTCGAGAAGTTACTTGGCTTCGAAATAGTAAGTCTGGACAGTCTTTCCATCCTGGGAGAGCTGGATAATCTGCTTGCCCTTCGGAAGGGTGCCCGTAATCTTGAAGAGGTTTTCAGCAACGTATTCGACCTTGAGATCGGTTGCCTTGTCCTTGACCGGGAACACACCGTTCGTTTCGCCTGCGCCAAAGCCCTTGCAGTCCTTGTGAGATGCAATCGGAGCAACGACTGCCGGATAAGTCTTAGCAATAAGCGGAGTCGTCACGGAAGATGCATTGCGGAAGAACACTTCAAGCTTGCTATCGACCACGCGCGGTTCCGGGAGGTTCGTGACCTGAGCGGCAACCTGAGCAACGGCCTTCTTAGCCTTCTTGCCTTTCTTACCCTTCTGCGGAACGCCAATCTTTTCGGCAATACTTGCAGTAGAATTTCCACTCTGCTGCGGCATTGTCAAACGGTAACCGGCAATGGATTCATTGCAGTTCGTAGAATAGACAACCCACTTGTTATCAATCTTGAGCGGGCCTTCCGAAGTGCCCTGATAAAGACCCGGATCGACCTGGGCGCTGTAAATGTAAAGACGAAGCGTTGCATTCGGATTCTGTTCAGTCGTTTCGATGCGCATACGGGTCTTCACGTACTTGGAGCGACCTGCATAAACTCTATAGGAACCAACCGGAACCTTGACAAACTTGAACTTACCCTTGCGGAGTTCCTGGTTGAATTCGTACTTCTTGGAAAGAGTGGTGTAAATCGTGGAATCCATACCGACGGTAGGCATTTCCAACGGCTTACCGGTGAAAGCATCGCAAACTTCACCTTCGATAGTACCAGTTTTACCGCTATCACAAGCAGTCATAGCGAGAGCAATGATGGCAGCGGCACAAATGCTAAGTTTCTTTTTCATTTTGCGTCCTCTAGGGTTAATAAGACAAAAGCCTCCCTAATTAGGGAGGCCCTAAACTTTAAGAAGATTAAGCTTCTTCTTCAGTCTTGACCGGAGCAGCCTTACGAGTCTTACGCTTTGCAGAGGTGATGTTAGCACCGCCGCCATAGCGCTTGTTGAAGCTGTCGATACGGCCAGCCGTATCCACGCGATGCTGCTTACCCGTCCAGAACGGATGGGTATCAGCCGTAATTTCCAAGGAAATTACGCTATATTCAACACCATCGATAGTCTTCTTTTCGGCGGAAGACTTCGTGGAGGTTGATAATTAGGGTGGATACCTTCTTTCATTATAAAACTTCCTGTGAAGTAATTGTTGAGAGTCTAAATTTAGTTGTTTTTTAGGATTTTGGCAAGTTGCAACATCATTTTTAGTATTTTTATAACATGAAATTTTTATTGATGCTCATCACATTATTTTTGTTCGCTTGCGGAAACGACCATCCGACCATTAAGATCATCGAGATCGACAAGCGTATGGTTCTCGAAGAATGGCCTGATAGCAATTATATCGCCTCGTTAGACTCTATTTTGGCGCTCGAGCCAGTCAAAAAAGGCAAAGACACCGCCGATGTAAACCTCAAGATGAACGCATTCAAGGCCCCCACGTTCAAGCTTCCGCCATCCGTGACAGGAGCAAAGAGCACAAGCCACAAACCAAAGTCCGAAAAGCAAGGCAAGTCCGTCAGGCAAGTTGCGGAGCCGGCCAAACCAAGCAACAATGCCGAAAATTTCGTCGGCAAGTTCACGAACGCGCTCTCAGCATTGCAATCCGATCCGTCCAACAAGAGTCTATACAAGGTCGTCACCGCAAACGACGGCGAAGACTTGTTCAAGCTACTCCGCAGAACATACGGCGCAGGCACACAGAACCTCCCCCGTTTTTACGTGCTTTCGGCACTACAATCAGTAAACCCAGGCATCATGCTCGAGCATCTCAACGTAGGCGATAAAGTGCGCGTTCCGAGGTTGTAGTTGGCAGTAGGCAGTAGGCGGTAGACAGTAGGAAGTGGTTTTGGGTATAACAGTTACTAGTTCAGAGTTACTAGAGAATTTCATATAATGAATTCTATTAACTAGCCCGAAGGGCGAAGTAACTATTAACTAGTATCTAGTAACGACCACCCACAAGCCCAGCACCTATTAACAGCCTTGATTTTACTGTTAGTGAGATATTCTATCAAAAAAAATGAATGATTAACAGAGAGAGAATATAGCGTCGGCCAAGGATGGGGAGGGTGCAGGGAGGGGCCCGTGCGGCCTTCGCAAAAGTGCGCAAAATGAGTGTCGCGGGAGGCTGCTTGCAGACTCACATGACTGAATGCAGCCACGGACGCATAAGCGTCAACTCCGAGCTCTCGCCCCGCCCGCATGACGTACTTTTCTTGCTTTTTCAAAAGCTCTTTTCTTAAAACAGCGTCTTCACACCAAAGCCAAGCACCCCATCCAAATAATCGCCCCCATTGCGAAGCGCATAGTAAATGCTAAAGCTCCACGACTTGCGGTACTGCGTAAAACCGATGCCATAATCGTGTTCACTCGCCCATCCGTGGAAAGGTGCTATCCGTCGATAAAGTCCCGGCTGGTAGAAAAGTTCAATCGACAAATCGTAACCGTCTTGCCAAAGGAACGCCGCTTGCGAAAAGCCATACGCGCGCGTCCTCATAAAGCCATACATCATGCCCTTGAACGAATTGATTCCACCGAGTGCAAACAAATCATCGCGTGCAAACGAGCCTCCCGATGGGAGCATGGCACCCGCCGCCGCCGAATAACGCACGATAAAGTTTTTCCAAAGCGGCACGTAATGCACAAACGATGTTTCCAACCGCAAAAAACTATCAAGCGAATCAGGTCGATCCATCAACCATGAAAGCGATACTTCCAACAAAGTTCCGCTCCGAGGTAACACGCGACGGTCAAACGAAACATACGATAGTTCAAAAGTCGAACTTTTTTCGTCATTGCCAATTCCCAAAAAAACAGAAAGCTCAAAATTAAAACCAATATTCCGCGATACGCCTAGTTCAAACCGCGAATTGCGCGACAAAGAATCATCTTCAAAGAACCCGCGCACAACAACATTCCACAGAGAGCCAAAGATAAACCTTTCACGATACAAGCCTTCAATTCTGCGCGAACTTTCCTGCGAATAACCTTCCAATAGCAAATCACGCCCCGTCCCTAAAATGTTGTACAAAACAAGATTAATTTTACCTTCCCAAACATTATCGTCGCTAGAATACGAGAGGAACCCTTCCGCCGCAGAAATCGGGACGGCCCGCATGGAATACGCCGGAATCACACGATTGCGAACAGGATCCCTGAACAAGCGAACTTTCGATGTCATCTCGTAATACCCCAAACACGACAGCATCCTTTCTGAACTTTCCAAATCAGAAAGCGACACGTCCCCGCCAACTTCGAGTCCAGTCAATTTCCTAAAGACATCGGAGTCCGTTGTCCCCGAATCCAGATTCTCAGGTTCCGCCCAGACCCAACCATTTCCACGTTCGAACTTGCAACGCATAACCCCAGCACTATCAACGTCCACTTGCATTTTTGCGCCAAGAAATCCATGGTCTTCATAATAACGCAAAATTTTCCTTTTTACATCATGCCAGGAATCGCAAGGCGCACCGACCAGCACATTCATCGAGATTTCATCAAATTCGCTATGGTCGCCAACCCATTCAATCCGTTCAATGCGGCAAACAGACGCAAAGCTCAGGCTAAAGCCAAACGCAATAGCAACAAAGACGCAGAATAAAGTATTTTGAATCCAATGTTTCATACTAGAAATACGCCTTCGCCTCGCTCGCCAATTTTTGGAACACATTCTCTTCGGCATCGCCAAAACGCAAAACATAACGGATAGACAACGATAAAAAATGATTGATTTCCATAGAAGCCATAGCCTCAAGCCTATACGTCACACCATCGCCAAAACCGGACATCATCTGGTACGGAATTTCGCCATCGCGCTTTTTCATTTGTATGGACGCAAATGAGATATGCCCATCAACCACGCCTTCCTTCTCGTACCCCAAACGAAGTTCCTCTTCCCAAAGGTTTGCGGCAAACGCCGACTTTAAATCGTCCTCACCGGAACCATCCCTATAACGCACGCGCGGTTCCAAACGGAATCCGAAGGGCAACTTCCAGGAATACCGCCCCGTAATTTCCCAAATATTCCAATCTAGCTTTTGCAAGGCGGTCAAGTTTACCGTTTCAAGGACATTATCGATACCAATGTAATGATTTTCATTTATTTTAAATCCGGCTGTAATTTTATGATCAAATTTATCTTGATAATATCCGGTAGAAGACATTTTCTTTTCGTAGCTTGCACTCGGACTATATTCCGCCGACAATCCGGAAGGATGTTCCCAGATAAGGCTAGCCTCCCACGAGACGGTTCCCGCAGTCACAGCCTTTAATCCCGATGGAATGACCGGAGGGAAATAGATTTTTTTTCCAGTCGTATCTTCAGCTTCGGAACGATACGAAGCGCTTAGCGTTATATCGCGTAACAGGCCTTGAGTAATTCCCAACGAAACACCGGGATTCCATTCTAGCGAAGCTTCGAACGAGGCATTTGACGAAAGTACGGCGCCCACGGAATCATTGCGTCCCATGCCTTCATAGACAAAATCTCCATTATCCACGCCTTCGATAAAAGTTCCTGTAAGGCTATCGTAACGCACATCGCCGGTGCCTTTTGCCACAGCCTTGTAAATCGTCGTATAAGTCTGCTCCGAAGTCATCCCGAAACGATAAGCGATAGAACCTTGCACGCCCAAATCTTCATCGCCAAAATCCATGTTCAAATCACCCACCCACGAATCCGAGGCGCCAAGCGAATCCGCCACCGCATGGGAATATTGTAAAAGGTGAGACAAATTAAACTTGCGAAAAGAGGCTTCGGCCGATTGTGTCCACGTCACAAGATTTACGGAATCGCGCCAACGATCATCATGGGAATGGCGCACGGTAAGCGTCCCGATGGTTTCCTTCATGTTCCACAGCTCACCGTTCAACGTAGCACCGGCAGATGTCTTCGCATAAATGCGCTCCGTCTTAGAGCCCAGTGAATCGCGGACAGAATAGCGCACATCGCCGCTACCGAACGGCCTAAAGAACCCCCGCAAGAACATCGATGAAAAAGCCCCCTGGTAACGTTTCTGGTCCACCTTTTGCGAACTCGAAACATACGATGCCATAAATTCACTCGTCGCATCCGGCACGCGATGCACAAAAGACAGTTCTGACCGCGAAGAATTCCAACGTTCGCCATCCCCACGGCGGTAGCCCCATTTTGCCACGCCAAACCAGTCTTTACCCAGCTTAATCCGGAGAGCAAGTTCGTCGTGACGCAAGAGACCTTTCAAAAGCGCGCTATCCAGATCCCATTCATTTCTAAGCGTATAAGCATCCCAGTCCCGTTCACTCCCTGTGAATTGCGAAACAGCAAAACCGTTTTGAATAAAGTTCCCGTACACCGAGAACGCAACCGGGAACGAGCGCATTTCTTGCGTCGAGTCCGTTGTCACATACCACCTAAAAGCTCGTCCGCTCGGGCCGTCAACGTTATTCGAAACTGTATTCGAATCCATGCGATTGAGCCCCAGTTCTACATCGGCATAGAAGCAGTGCTCCGCCTGCAGGCGGAGCCTAAGCCCCAAGCGTTCCGACATTTTCGGACGATGCAATTCGCGAAGCGAAGACGAATCACGTAAATTTTCACCGCGATCGTTTTTCAAGCGCTCGTAATCAGCACTGTCAAGCGAACTTTTTCGCATGCGGTCCACATCATTTTCCAAATGGAAACCGGACACGTCAAAGAACACATTTTCAAAACGCAAGCTACCGCGAACGGCATACATCGTATAAATATCATCGTTCAAGTAAGCATCGTACTCAACCGAAATGACATCGTCCGTCCCCGGAATAATTCCATTTTTAAAATTCAAAAGACCACCGGCATAATTCACTTCGTAATCGCGATTACGGACAAGTTCAACACCATTCAACCAGACTTTTTCGGAATTCGGCACAATTGAAATAAAGCTACCCGTTTCGTCCAGGTAATAGCCCTCGCGCTGCCCCTGCACACCGCTAAACGAACGCGAATAGCGAGTGACCTCGTCTGTTCCCCACGCACCGCTTATTTCGGCCCCACCGTAACGCAGGCTCGCCATAGCACCGAGCGTCGAACGGCTAAACGACGAAAGCATCATGGAATTGTCATTCCAAGAAAAATCGCCCAAATGGAGCATCGCAAATGGAGACTCTACGCGGAAATATACTTGATCCACCTCCTGAAGCGTTGCTGTCGTCTGCTCCCCCGCCTTGCGGTCCACATCCGACAAAAGAGCATCAATGTAAACGCTGTCCGAAAGGCGCCCTTGTATCGAAAGACGCAGTTCCTGATCGACTTGGGTTCCGCCATCGCCCACAGTCACTTGCATCGTTTTATAGCCGTGAGTTTCGATTTCGGCATGCGATGAATCGGACGCATCCGTTGTTGCGACAAGATCCGCCGTTTCCGGCGCATTTTCTAAAGCATTTTTTTCAAGAATGGAAGGATTCCAAACAGGGAGCGAATCGATATCCAAAGCAAAGGCTAAGCCGACAAACAGCAGGCCCAGACCAAGAATAGACCGCATACAGAACTACCGGGAAGGAGACACTACGCGGAACTGCCTACTGGCAAGCAATTTGCGGCCAGCCACCAAATCGACACTCCATTCACCGAGTTCGACCAGATCCGACGCAAGCTTCGAACTGCAAACGTCTCCAGTAAGGTTGCAAGGTTCGACAAAAATCGTATCGATTCCTAAAAACCAGATATGGACAAGCGTGTCTTCTTGATAACGTGCAGAATTTGTAATAGACGAAAACACATAAAGTCTCGTATTTTCTTCGAAAACGCTATCGGAACCAAAGGGTTCTCCATTCACAATATGTCGGCAAACCACGCTATTCGCAGGAGAGAGCTCGATGTCGGAATTGTCGGTAAAACGAACTTCGTCATCAATAAAGAACATGACAAAGCGGTGCGCAAAGAAACCGAGAAAGACGACTATCGCTAAAAGGGTCGTCTTACGCAAATTTCTCAGTGGCGGAAACCGGCCTGCCACAAGCACCTCCTAGCGGACGAGACTGCTCGTATTCTGCGTAAATGCAGGAACGGCGTCCTCCAGCTTTTCCACTAGCAAGCGGTTAAAATCTTCAATGCGGTTCGGGAGACGCCCCCCGTTAAACACCTGAACAAGCAAGAGAGACTGGTCTACAGGAGAAATATAGACTGAACGATTTTCACCCGTAAAAGAAACAGACTGGAACTTCTCGCCACCAAGCATGACGCCTATCTGACGCGATGAATCAAATGCAGCAATACTCAAAACAGCAAGAGGCGTTGCATCAAGATCGGAACCAAGGGAACCGACTTCGGCAATAATGTTTCCATCGCGATGGCAAAGAACAACATATTCGCACTTGACACTTGCCTGGTATGCAGCCATCAAGCGACGCACTTTGTTTGCATCATCAGAATAAATTGTATAATCGCTCATATTACACTACGAACCTTTATAGAACTACTTATCCTTTCGGCTTGTACGGACGCAAGACAATTTCATCGTCATCCGATTCAGCCGGTTTGTCAACAGCGCGACCGAATGTCGGCATTCTAGGAACAGCGGTCGACACGCGCGGACGCGCGAACGGCGACGACATGGCGCCCTTCTGGAACAAGCCTGAACCAGCACCGCCGGAATTAGCCATATTCGCTTGAGGCTTTGCAGCAAACGACGGCATACGGAACGGAGATGACGGCTGCTGCGGAGCGGTAGCCTCATTCTGCGGTTTGCCCACCTCTGCATTTTCGACAGGAGCTTCAGTCGGTGCCGGGGCCGCGGCACTTGCATTACCGGCCGCCTTGCGCAAGAATCCCTGCTTCACATTGAACTTTTCGATGACCAGCATGGCAATCGTCTTGAGCGTTGTCACAACGCCTTTCCCGTTGTGGGCGGTCGCTGGGAAAAACTGGATTTTCTTGTCGGGATTGAGTTGCTCGTTCATCTCATCCAGAGTAAAGACGTTTTCCATATCGCGCTTGTTGTACTGTAACACAAACGGGATATCATCCAAGTTCATGCCGTAATCCATCAAGTTCTGGCGCAAGTTCTGGAGGCTTTCCAAATTTTCGGCCTGACGGGAACGTTGGGAATCAGCCACAAAGACAATTCCATCTACACCTCGAAGAACGAGCTTGCGGGTGCTGTTGTAATAGACCTGACCAGGAACAGTGTAAAGCTGGAAACGAGTCTTGAAACCCTTGATGTCGCCCAAGTTCAGAGGCAAGAAGTCAAAAAACAAGGTTCGATCACCTTCAGTCGCAAGCGACACCATGTCAGTGCGCTTGTCTTGAGGCATTTTCTGGTGAATTACCTGAAGATTCGTGGTTTTACCACTTAGACCAGGACCATAGTAAACGACCTTACAACTTATTTCTCTAGTAGCAAAATTAATAGACGACATTATAAATCCTTGAAACCCAATACTTAATCTAGTAAAAAAGTTTCGTAATCAAAAAAAAATTTTCTTTTTTGGGCTTTTTTTAAGTAAAATCACAATTTTTTCGCTAAATTGCCGCCTAAAAACGCTCCCGACGGCATTTCAATATAATTTTATCACTAGTTTTAAATAACAAAACAGACCGATATACTTTCGCATATCGGCACCATATTGTCTAAAAACTGTAAGAAGTTCTTAATTAAGCGAGGCCGTTAATGACCTTGGCAACCTTGGCCTTGTAGTTGGCAGCACGGTTGGCGCAGAAACCTGCACGGTGAGAAACGGCAGCCTTGTCGAGCATGCTGAAAAGCTTCGGCATTTCTTCGAGGGCAGCGGCTTTCGTAGCAGCAGTGCGGATAACCTTGAGGCTAGCACGGATAGCGCTACGAGTGGAACGGTTCATTGCGTTGGCCTTTTCGGCCTGGAGCAAACGCTTTTTGCAAGACTTGTGTTGAGGCACCTTAAAATCTCCGGGTGAAAACCTACTTAAAAAATGTTAGCACAAAGATAGTAAAAGTTTGGAAGTTGTCAAGGGGTGCGGCAAAGCCGCAGTTGGCAGATTTTAGTTGGCAGAACTTAGCCCGCTTCGCTCTTAGAACTTAGTTTTTTTTCTTTTAGAGAGAAGAGATAGTTCTAAGTTCCAAGTTCTAAGTTCCAAGTTCTAAGTTCTAAGTTCTAAGTTCTAAGCTCTAAGTTCCAAGTTCTAAGTTCTAAGTTCTAAGTTCTAAGCTCTAAGTTCCAAGTTCTAAGTTCTAAGTTCCAAGTTCTAAGTTCTAAGTTCTAAGTTCTAAGCTCTAAGTTCCAAGTTCTAAGTTCTAAGCTCTAAGTTCTAAACTCTAAGTTCCAAGTTCTAAGCTCTAAGTTCCAAGTTCTAAGCTCTAAGTTCTAAGCTCTAAGTTCTAAGTTCTAAGTTCCAAGTTCTAGGTTCCAAGTTCTAAGTTCTAAGCTCTAAGTTCTAAGTTCCAAGTTCTAAGTTCCAAGTTCTAAGTTCTAAGCTCTAAGTTCTATATTTACCCGCATGATTCCGTTCATCAATGTACGTGCGCAGCGCGAAGCCTATAAATCCGAATTTTTACAAGCCGAACAAGATGTACTCGACAGCGGGTGCTACATCGGCGGTCCGGTGATCCAGAGATTCGAAGCGGAACTTGCCGCATTTACAGAAGCAAATAACGTTGTTACCTGCGGAAGCGGAACGGACGCCATCACCATCGCGCTTTTAGCGCTCGGGCTTGAACCAGGCGACGAAGTCATCGTCCCTGACTTTACTTTTATCGCCCCCGCCGAATGCGTGATGCGTCTCGGTGGCATCCCTAAATTTGCGGACATCGATGCCGGAACGCTCCAGATTAGCGCAGAAAGCGTTGAAACCTTAATCGGAGAAAAAACGCGCGGAATCATCGCTGTCAATTTGTTCGGCCAGTGCGCCCCCTATCGGGAAATCCAGAAAGTCGCCAAAGCCCACGGGCTATGGCTGATCGAGGATTCCGCACAAGCATTCGGGGCTACGCAATGCGGGCAAAACGCATGCACATTCGGGGACATTTCCATCACGAGCTTTTACCCGGCAAAGCCGCTCGGCTGCTACGGAGACGGTGGTGCACTTTTCACCGTAAACGATGAACTCGCACAAAAAATTCGCCTCATCGCAAACCACGGAAGCTGCACACGCTACGTTCACGAAATCTGCGGTATGAACAGCAGGCTCGACGCAATACACGCTGCAGTCCTCCGCGTGAAGCTCCGCCATTTCAAGGACGAACTGAAAAAGCGCAGCGAGAACGCAAGCAAATACAACGAGTTTTTCGGTGCAATTCCGGGAATCGCGCCACAAAAAATCGCAGACGGCAACACGAACACGTACGCGCAATACACGCTGCTCGTCGAAGACCGCAAATCATTTATCGAAAAACTAGACGCCACGGAAATTCCGTACTGCATCCACTATCCCAAGCCGCTGCACGAGCAACCGTGCTTCAAGGAACAGGTCCAAGCGCGCGGAAATACCAACGCCACCGAGGCCTCCCAAAAAGTCGTAAGCCTCCCCTTCTGCGCCTTCACGGACGTGGAAGAGATTATTGCGGGACTTAAGAAAGTAATGTAGGTATGGGGTATGAGCACGGGCCTACGGCCCTTTCAGGTCTGAGGTTTGGGCACGGTCGCCGATGAGTTCCTTTGAGATTATTGTAATTAGAAACGCTCAAAGCCTTGCAAAGCAAGGCGACCCCATAGCCCAAAGCCCTACAGCACAAATTTCTCGATAACTTCCGTAATTCCAGAGTGGTTGTTGTCGCGTTCTGTTACGTAATTGGCAACAGCCTTCGCCGCCGGTGACGCATTAGCCATCGCCACACCAACGCCAGCCGCCTCGATCATCGGGCAATCGTTTTCTTCATCGCCCACGGCAATCGTATTCTCGATCGGTTCGTGATAGAAGTCCGCCATGAAGCGCACGGCAGCACCTTTGTTCGAAAGCATGTGCGAGAACTCGAGCATTTCGGGCTTGCTGAAAACATCGAACAGCTTGCCCGCCGTAAAAGTCCGCATCTCGGCGCGGAAATCCACGAGACTCGAATGTTCAAACGGCGTAATGACGTTCACCTTGATTGGCGGCTTGACCACCACATTGATTGGACCGTCATTGCAATTAACCCCACCATAATAATTGCGGATATCATCTACAACAACATAATCCATTTTCATCAAGCGGCAATACGTCTTGAGCTGTTCCGTCTCGTATTCCGAAACAACCAAGTCCCCCGCATACGTGTGCGCATGCATCCCGCGCTTGTGCGCCTCGTCCATGATGAACTTCACCTGATCCACAGCGATGCGGCGCGTCAAAATCGGCTGCTCCGTTCCGCAGTCGTAAATGAGCCCGCCATTAAAGCTCACCAGAAAATATCCCGGCTTCAAGAAGCCGTACTTTTCGGCAATGTGCTTTACGCTTGTGAGTGGACGGCCCGTCGTCATCACGAACTTGTGTCCAGCATCAATCATAGCCTGTATTGAAGCCATGTCCGCTTGGCTAATATTCTTTTCGTCGTCGAGGAGCGTACCGTCTAAATCAGTAAATAAGAGTTTCATCGCGCAAAATATAGAAACCAACTCGACCTGCTAAAAAAAATTATTTACTTTTCTATCGAATGAAGGAGTTCCCTATGCAAATTGATGATTTACTAAGACCTATAAAAACAGTTGCCATTTTCGGTCACGTTCGCCCCGATGGAGACTGCGTGGGTTCAACGCTTGGACTTTACAATTACATCTGCGACAATTACCCAACCATCCGGGTTAAGCTTTTTTTGGAACGTTTTCCCGAAAGCTATAAAATCCTCTCCCGTTCAAACGAAACGTACGAAATATACGACGATAATTCAAATTCCGTCGATTTAGCGTTCCTTGTGGACGCCCCTTCATTCGAACGGATCGGAGCAAACGGTCAAAACTGTTTCAAGTCGGCACGCACAACCTGCAATATCGACCACCACATCAGCAACAAACTGGATCTCTGCACCCATAATTTCGTTGACGCCAAAGCTAGTTCCGCATGTGAAGTTCTCTACTTCTTAATGGATCCGGATAAAATAAGCAAGGACACCGCCGAATGCCTTTACCTGGGAATAGTGCATGACACGGGTGCATTCAAATTCAGTTGTACCGGGCAAAAAACGATGATTGCCATAGGAGACTTGCTCCAAAAGGGTATCGACTTTACGCGGATTATCAACGAGACTTATTACACAAGAACATATATCCAGACGCTAGTCACTGGACATGTCATGCAAAGTTGCAAACTTGCGCTCGACGGGAAAGTTGTCTACAGTTACCTCACCCCAGAAGACATGGATCGCTATTCCGTGACCCCGGTCGAATTGAGCAATGTCATCGATACATTACGCGAAGTGAGCGGCACGGAAGTAGCCATATTCCTCTATCCCGTCAACGGGGAGTATAAAATCAGTTTACGTAGTAATTATGTTGTCGATGTCAACAAAGTTGCAGGATTCTTTGGCGGAGGCGGTCACGTTCGCGCTGCCGGCGGAAGTTCTAAAGAAGGTCCAGAAGAGACAATCCTAAAACTTCTGAAGTTGATTCAGGAACAGCTTTAGCAAGGTCGCGATTTAAAAGCTCGAAAGAAAATCAAACGAAAAAAAGCGCTACCGCCAAGAAGACGAACACAGCACCACTGAACCAGTTCAGATTGCGGTTCGCCTTCGGCGATGTCAAAAGGAACTTCTTGACCGTTCCCGCAAGGATGGCTATGGAGCCAAACACAATCATCGTAGCCAAGATAAATTCGCCGCCGAAAATGGCCATCTGCATACTCGGGTGAATCGGGCGGTCCAAACGCACCGCCGGAGGAATCAACGAAAGCACAAAAAGAATCACCTTCGGATTCGTAAGGTTCATGATAATGCCCCGCATGTAAAGGCTACGAGCAGAAGGAACGCCGCTTAGCGACTCCGAACTTTGCTCTCCGCTCAGGTTGACCCTGGTGGAGTTTGCACGCATCTTGCTACCTGCGTCCCTTTCGTCTTTGACGCCTTCGGCGTCAGGTGCTGAGTTTCGGTCATGCCGATGAGTAAACTCATCGTCGCGACACTCAACTTGCAGCTTACTCGTCTCTCGTCTTTCGTCTAATTGAACAACGCCGGCCTTCACCCCGAAACTTTTGTACGCTAAATAGAGCAAATAAGCCGCACCTAAGCACTGGATTACGAAAAAAGCCTTCGGGCTTGCCGCAATCAACGCCGAAACGCCCGCCACAAGCAGGCAAGTATGAACGGCTATTCCCGTGCAAAGTCCAAGAATGATGCAAAAACCGAGACGAGCCCCGTAAGTGGCGCTCTGGGCAAGCACAAAAAGGTTATCAGGCCCAGGAGCAATCCCGATGACAAGCGCAGCAACGAAAAATTCAAGCATTTTCAGATTATAGGTTACAGGTTATAGGTTTTAGGTTCGTCAAGTAGCATAATTCAGCATAAGATTTGCGAACTTATCGAACTACACCAACTTTAGCAGAGATTATATTCCTAACCCCTACTACCTAAAACCTAACTCCTTATAGTTTACTCAAGAACGCGTCCACGTCGAGGTCTGCAAGGTCTTTTTGCAGAGAATCAAGCACATCATCCGTAATCGCAGTGTGATTCTGCTCACGTTCGTCGGCACGGGCATTCGATACATCGACTAGCTTTTTGAGAGCATTGGCAACCTCGCCCACAGTGCCGTCCTGGCGCATCACGACGTTCAAAACCTTCGAAAGCCTCTGACGCAATTTGGCAAACTCTTCGCGGTCAAGCTCAGATACTTCCCCGTGATAGCACATCAAGGGAGTCTGGCACCTTGCACACGGAAATACCATCATATTCGAGAAATCTCCGTCTACCTGGACCTTAAATTTCGTTCCGCAATGCGGGCATTCGATATCCATTTCACTCATATTCTAAAATCTAGAATTTTTTTCAATTCCTAGCCAAATACAGCAACAATATTTTATCTTTGCACAGTCCATCTCGTTTTGCGCTCTCGCTATATTTTTTCCTATTACCTAAAACCTATTACCTAAAACCTAAAATATGCTCTGCCACTGGCTATATCAAACAACTCACATTGACCTTTTTGACGGTCGTCTGTTCCGTGCGGGTGTTGCCGCCATGCTCTCCATTATCCTGGTACTTTTCTTCATGCCGAAGTACATTCGTTTTTTGCAGAGGCTGGACGCCACGAGCGATTTCGACAAAGACGGAAAGACTAAATCCCCTCCGATTATGGGCGGCCTCCTCCTCGTGATTGTCGTTGAAGTAGTATCGTTGCTCGTTTGCCAGATGAACGGCTACACCATCTCGACGCTTGTGATTTTGGCTTTGTTCAGCGCCGTTGGAGCCACCGACGACATGGCCAAAGTCCGCGCCAAGCGCCTCGTAAACCAGGGCAAGCTCAAAGCCGCCGATTACATGGACAAAGCAGATGGTATTTCCAGCTCGCTCAGACTTTTCCTCTACTTTTTGTTCAGCTTTGTCGTTGCCGTGTTCTGCTACAAGTTCATCCCGGAACTGAAGGGCGATTTGACCATTCCGTTCTGCCCGATTGACGTGTTCCAGATACACCTCCCCAACTGGATTTTCGTTGCATTCATGACGTTCGTCATCGCGGCATCCGCAAACGGAACGAACTTCACGGACGGTCTCGACAGCCTCGTTTCGGTGCCGATTCTTACCAGCATGTTCTTTGTGGGCCTTGTCGCCTACGTGAGCGGCAACTTCATCTTTAGCCAGTACCTGAGCGTACCGTACCTCCCCGGCTGCGACGAACTCTTCCCACTCGCGACCTCCATTGCAGGCGCATTGCTCGCTTACCTTTGGTTCAACAGCCCTCCGGCAGAAATCTATATGGGCGATGCCGGCTCCGTTGGCTTTGGCGCCACTATCGGCATCATGTTCATCTTGGTGCAGGCAGGGCTTTTCCTCCCCATCGTTTGCATTATCATCATCGCAGAAGCTTGCTCCGTATTGATGCAAATCACCTGGTTCAAGATTACTAAAAGAACAACCGGCACAGGCAAGCGCATCTTCCTTTGCGCACCGCTCCACCACCACTACCAAAAGAAGTGGGACGGACGCTTCCCGAGCAAGCCTCTCATGAACTCCAAGATTGTATGGCGCATGCACTTGGTGAGCATCTTCGCGCTCATTTTCAGCATGGTCGTGTTCTTTGGAATTAGGTAGTAGAAAGTAGGAAGTAGACGGTAGGAAGTCCCGCAATATCGGGACTTTCTTACTTTGACAACGAACTCGGGATTTTTTCATCCTTGACGCAGCGGACCGAGAAGGCCAACGAAAAACGATAGGCAAGCTCTTGCAATACGCCAAGCTGATCCGGAGCAGTATATGTACTGTCATCCTCGCATGAACTCAAGGCCATAAAATACGTTCTGGAATCATCAAGATCCGTTGAACTCCAGAAGAATGTGAAATTTCCCTGATCACTGGAATATAGGGACTTTACCGTTTCTTGAGGAGGAGCATCCCAATAATTAACAACCCCAAAGCCAGCAGGCAACGCAGAAAACAAATAAAGGTCCACGCCATTGCCACACCCCTCTTTGCCATTGTAGTTCCATCCAATTGTAGCTTTAAGCTTTTTTGCAGCCATTTTCGGACCACCCACAAAAGCAACCAAAGTATCCCATTCTGCTTTGCTAGGTAAATGCCAGCCTTCAGGGCACACACCACGAACATTTCCCGACACCCTGCAAGAACTATCAGAACTGAAATCAAGGGGTTTATTGCCAGGAACCAGCCCCGCGATGTCCATGGCGGCATTGCGCAGATAAAAGCGTCCGTACTTGGAACAGCTGTCGGCTGCGTTATTGTAGCAATAACTAGAAGAATCCCCCTTAGCCTGCGGTTCATACCTGTAATTCAGGTTCTGCGCCATCCAAGTCTGGTTTCCTATATTAACAATCCGATACACTTGATTGTCACGAGAATCTACGAAAGTATTTCCACAGGCAATCAAGCACATGAAGGAAACAAGCAATGCACAAAAAACAATTATTTTTTTCATGTTAATCTCCATTCTACATACAAAATTTAACATAAAAACATATGTATGCGGATTCAAAAAAAATAATCCATCGTAACAAGTCCGAGCAACATTCTATATTTCACCGTATGAACATCATCGAAACTTTGAACGCCGCAGGCCAGCAAGAATTGGCCCAACATCTTGAAACTTTGACGGGAGAAGCCCGCGCCAACCTCGAACGCGATATTTTGAGCCAGGACTGGCAAGAACTGAAGGCTCTCCATGCCGAAAAATCCGCAGCCAGCTTGAGCGACAACGTTTCTGCAGACCTCACGCCGATGCCGTGGAAACTAGCGACCGACGATCTCCGTTACGATTTTTGGAAAGAGACGGGCGAAATCCTTTTGGGCAAGGGTCAAGTGGCCGCATTCCTCGTTGCGGGCGGTCAAGGTTCGCGTCTCGGTTTCGACGGTCCAAAGGGCATGTTCGACATAGGCCTTCCGAGCCACAAGAGCTTGTTCCAGTTGCAGGCCGAACGCTTGCGCAACTTGGGAGCACGCGTCGGGCACGCAATTCCGTGGTGCATCATGACAAGTCCCTTGAACCACGAAGCAACGGTCAACTTTTTCAGCGAAAACAATTTCTTTGGATTAAACCGCGAAGATATCCGATTCTTCCAGCAAGGAACGATTTGCGCACTCACCGCAGACGGCAAGGCAGTCCGCGATGGCGAAGACCATTTGGCACTTGTGCCCGATGGAAACGGCGGTTGCTTCCGTGCACTCGCCCAGAGCGGAACGCTCGCCTGGCTTGTGGAACGTGGCGTGCAATACGTATTCCTCTACAGCGTCGATAACGCCCTCTGCCGTATTTGCGATCCGGCATTCATTGGCGCACTCGCCGAAAAAGGCACCATCCTCAGCGCATCGAAGGTCGTCCACAAAGCCGGCCCGAACGAAAAAGTCGGTATTTTCGCCTTCCAGAACAAGAAGCCGGGCGTTGTAGAATACAGCGACCTTCCGGAAAACTTCCGCGACATGACGAACGCCGATGGCAGCCTCACGTTCGACGGCGGCAACATCGCGATCCACTTGTTTAAAATCAGCGGACTTCGCAAGCTGCAGACAAGCAAACTCCCATGGCACACCGCACGCAAAACCGTTTGCGGCATCGAAAAATGCTTCAAGTTCGAACAGTTCCTCTTTGACGCCTTCCCACAGCTCGGTTCCATGCTCCCGTTCGGCGTTGTGCGCGAAGAAGAATTCAGCCCCGTCAAGAACGCCGAAGGCAACGATTCCCCGAAGACCGCACGCATCATGATCGGCAAGCTCCACCGCGATTGGCTCCGCAAAGCGCACATCAAAATCGACGAGAAAAAGTTGTACGAAATCTCGCCGACAATCAGCTACGCAGGCGAAGGACTCAAGCAGAGCGTCTTCGACCGAGAACTCGGAAGAAACATCCTGGAATTTGAAGAGGATTAGCATTTTATAGTTGGTAGAACTTAGTTGGCAGAACTTAGATAGATTGCCGCGCTTCGCTCGCAATGACGTGGGAGCCGAATACAGCGACAAGTTTACTTGTTCATTGTTGAGGCGAACCAGTCATGCGCTCTGCGCAATGACGTTTTTCTAAGTTCTAAGCTCTAAGTTCTAAGCTCTAAGTTCTATTAATGTACAGAATTAAAGTAGCTACATACAAGTTCCTAGTCAACATTCTGCTGCGTTTGCCGGATGCGTTCTATGCGGTTCTTTTCGCCGTCGGTTTCCCAGTTTACAAGGCTTTGCACAAGAAGCGTGCGTATGGGCGTGTGGAAAAGCACTTGGAATTTGCGCGAAATTATATTACAAAAAAAAATACGATAGATTGCTTCGCACCCTTACAGGGGTCTCGCAATGACGAACAAGGTTATACAGCGCGGGAGCTTGCTCACGCATTGGATAACCGCAGTGTCATGAGCTTGCTCAATGACGAGGAAGCAGAAAGTCGCAGCATAAAGCCATTAGAACACACAACGGCTCGCGACACATTCCGTGGTATTTTCTGGAACGCGCTGGAATCTTACCGAGGCCTCGCCCGTTTCAAGAGCGTCGAGCGCCGCATCGTCTACGAAAACGAACACATCATCCGAGATGCCATTGCCGAATGCGCAAAAGCTAACGCACCCATCGCAGGCATCAGCATACACCAGGGCGCATTCGAGCTTATGCACCGCGCACTCTGCCGCTACAGCGAGCACGTCCACCTCATGACCGACTCCGTCGGCGACATCGCATTCCGCGAAGTCCTCAAAGAACTCCGCAGCGATCCGCATCTGACCGAATACCATCCCGATGAAACAGGCTGCCTTATCCGCGAACTGTTCCGCACCAAAGGCATCCTTGCGATGGTCATCGACCAAGGCAAGCACACCAAAGGGAACACCGTCTCGCTATTCGGGCGACCCAGCACGCTCTACTTGCGACTCCCGCAAAAAATAAACCAAATGGGAGCAGGCATCGTCACATTCCGCACCTGGAGCGAAAAAAAGCGCATCGTCATCCGCTTCGAAAGCTATTACCCGCCCAAATACGATATACAACATTGCGGCGAGAAGTCCGCCAGATTATACGGCCAGAGAGCAGAAAATGCAGCGCAATCAGAAAGTCCGCTCGTCACAGCCATTGCATGCGAAATCGAAACGTGGATTGCCGAGCACCCCGAGCAATGGAGCTGGAACTACCACGGGAATTTCATTGGGTAAAAATCTTTATTTAAATGTAAATAGCACATCATGCGGGCGGGGCGTCAGCGGCTTCACTCGGTCATGTACGCCAGCAAGCTGTCGCCCGCGACTCTCGTTTTGCACGCTACAGCGAAGAAAATTCCTGGCGCAAGCGCCAACCTTACGGCTCGACCATGACCACACAAGCATGGTCGCGGCACTCACCTTTTAAGGTTGTGGCCGATGCTTTTATTATCAATACGATTCTTTTCATTTTTTCTAATTTAACAGTTTTTCCCGCTTTTACTGTTTATAAAATTCAACAAATTTGAGATTGCATTTTTTATATTTCGCTAAAAAGAAGGAAAGACAATGCCTTTAAACGCAGAAGAAGAGTTTCAACTAGAGTGGATCAAGAACCACCCTATGCAAGACAAGGATGAACTTGCCGAAATCCAGGCCGAGACTGAAGCCGAAGCTAGACCGCGAACCCGAGCCATCCGAGGCAAGAAAATGCGCCGAAACCCCGCCGCCTGGGAACTCCCGAACCCTGAAGATGAAATTGACCTCCACGGTCTCACCTCAGAAGAAGCCGCCGAAGCCGTCGAACGCCGAATCGACGATTTGCTCATCGCGGGCCTCAGCGTACTACGGGTCATCCACGGCGGCGGTAACCCCGAATACGGCAACGTCAAACGCATCATCGACCGAAAAGTCCGCTCCGAATGGAAAAATCGAGTTCTATTCTACAAAATCGAACCCGATAACGCCGGTTCCAGCATCATGAAAATCGGAAAACCCCGCCCGCAACTTCAGAAAAGGAAGAAATAATCAATTTTTTTCACTTTTTTCAACATCTACCCCTTTAAAATCCAATCGAAATTAACTATAATTGTGCGCGTCAACGACAAACCGTCAAGACAAAACGGAATATAGCTCAGCCTGGTAGAGCGCTTGCTTCGGGAGCAAGAGGTCGTGAGTTCGAATCTCGCTATTCCGACTAAAACAAAGAAGACTCCTTTACGGAGTCTTTTTTGTTTTATACAGAATTTTCGCAAGACGAGAACTCACGAAGTGAGTTCGAGTAGCAGCGAGGCGAGCGTCGCGACAGACCGCTTGCGAGATGGCATGACCGAGCCGATGCAGCGGACGCCGTAGGCGTCCATCATCTCGCTACGCGCCACTCCCAAATCGTCTTTCAGGATCAGGGCAATGGTCCTCATGACCGTCAGGCCAAACCCACACTTCATCTGTAAACGGGCACGCGACACCACACACACCACCCATCGCGCAACCACCATTATGGGAACCCACAAAAAACAAACTCCCTTCATGCTTCACATGCGAAGCAGAAAGCGCTCCCGTCCGAAGTTCCCTGCGCAACAATTCTAGCAACGCATCATCCATCGCATACATTTCACGGAGTTCTCGCGGAGCTCCATTCAAAAGCACCACTTTATTCCACTTGATCCTATCAATCCCAATTGCAGAAGCCCACGACACAATCTCCGGCACTTCCTGCAAATTTTTTTGATGCAACGTCACTTGTAGAGAGACCGTCGCGACTCTCGAAACAGCAGCCTTCGACTTTGCAGTTTCCGCGCATTCCACACCAGCGCCCCCCGCGCAATCAATTTTCGCGCAGTCCCCTTCAACACCCGCGCAATCAGCATTCTCGCGCATTCTATCGCGCACCCGAACCAATTTTTCGACGTTCGCTTTCCACCCGTCAAACTGTTCCGAAGCCAAATAGCTTACCTTGATGTCGCTGCACGAGCGCAGCAACAATTCCATCGCAGCATCGCTTCCCCACTTTCCCGGAAACGTTCCATTCGTCGTGATATTTAGCGGTAGCCCCATCCCCGCGCACAACTTCAACAAATCATCAAAATACGAATAAAATAACGGTTCACCCATCGTCGAAGGGATAATTTCGCGTAGCACCCGCATCCCCGAAGCATCACGTTCTGCGGCATATTTTTCAATCGCCGCCCGAGCGATTTCGAAAGGCATCTCGCCCACACCAAACGCGCGGCGTTCCCTATTACAATTCGAAAGGCTTCCCCTACTACTATCCGGCAAGCTTTCCCGATTATCATCCCTTGCATTTGGTGTATCACAATTAAGCAAAGCCCGCTGGTTCATAAAACACAGCGGACAATGCAAATTGCAAACGTCAGGATTTGTGAGTAAAGTAATGCGTCGCATGTTAGGGGATAGGTTACAGGTTATAGGTTTTAGGACAAACATTTCATGCGCTTTGCGCATCTACAAAGGGCGGCATCGCCGCGATTTATTCGCCTAATACCTACCCCCTAATCCCTACTCTCTATGTTCTCTCAGGTACTTGATCGCAGCGAGGCCCGCAATAGCGCCTTCGCCAACGGCTACTGCCACTTGGAGAGTACCACCCGTGCAATCGCCCGCAGCAAAGAGCCCAGGGACAGTCGTCTGGAAATCCTTATCAAGCACGAGCTTTCCGGCATCGAACGCAGCGCCCGCCTTCAACGCCAAATCCGTAGCATTCGCGCTACCCATCGCAACGAACAAACCGTCAAAACAAGCTTCAAGGCCATCGTCAAAACGCACGCCTTCAAACTGTCCTGCGCCCTTGAGGCCTGTAATCTTACGGGTTTCAATTTTCACGTTTTCCGGGAACTTCGCCGTAATATCAGCCCCGTTCGTCAAAAGAGTGACGCTGTTGACTACAGACAAAAGTTCAGTCGCTTCGTGCAAAGCGTACTCGCCCGAACCAAGCACCGCCACATTCTTTTTACGATAAAAGAACGCATCGCACACAGCGCAGTAGCTTACACCATGACCTTCCATCTCGGCCATACCTGGGAGCGGAGTCTTTTTGCGAGCGGCACCGGTAGCCATCACGCAGACCTTTCCGCGGTACGTACCCTTCAAGCCAGTCGCTACAAAACCAAAGCCGTCGAACATGAGATCCGTCACCTCATCGTCCTCGATTCGCGCTCCCAAAGCAAGCGCCTGCTTTTTACCCACCTCAGCCAGTTCAGCCCCCGTGAGCGGTTCTTTCAACCCAAAATAATTTTCAATTTTGTGAGCCTTGGCAAGCGCTCCCACATCTTTTCCAACCAGCAAGACATCTAGTCCAGCACGTAATCCATAAAGAGCCGCCGAGATTCCAGCCGGTCCATAACCTAAAATCAATATATCTGACATAAAAACCTCCACAAAAAAGATACGAATTTATTTATTTTAAAATATGTAATAAAAACGGAACTTTGGAAATGAGGATAATGTTGCAACGCTACCCGACGCGTGATTTATTTGTTGAAGCTGGATATGGTCCAAATTTTGCGGACCAGCTTATTCAGAATGCCTATAGCAAACTTTTTGAGGGCGATCCGATTGACGAGAGGATCTATTTCGAAGCGTCCGACGATATGGCATACATCATCGACATCGGGCACGACGACATCCGTTCAGAAGGCATGAGCTATGGCATGTACATTGCCGCGCTGACAGACCACGAAGTCACGTTCGACAAGCTTTGGAACTTTGCCAAACATTTTGCCCGTAATAACGAAGGACCGCACAAGGGTTATTTTTCATGGCAGATTAACATCACCAATTTTTCCATGATGGATCCCGGAGCCGCACCGGACAGCGAAGAATACTTTGCCGCAGCGCTCCTTATCGCCGCCAAGAGATTTCACCGCGAAGACCTCCTCCGCGATGCAATAGAGCTCATCAACAGCATTAAGTACAAAGAACAAAACGAACTAGTCGGTCCAATCATCGATCCAGAAACTAAACTTATCAAGTTCTCGCCCGTTCTCGGGAACGACTTCACCAATCCGAGTTACCATACGATGGCTTTTTACCGCATGTTCGCCGAAGCCACGGGCGACGAATCCTGGCTTGATATCGCACAGGCGAGCATCGATTTTCTACAAAAGGCGGCACATCCGGTCACAGGACTTTGTGCCGATTACGCCGAATACGACGGAACCCCCAAAGCCATGCCCTGGTTCCCCGAAAGCAACAATTTTAGCGGAGACGCTTGGCGCGTAGCGCTCAACTTGAGCCTCGACTATGCCATATTCCGCGGACACGAAAGCGAAAAAGAAATCTGTGAACGCATCTTGCACTTTTTCTCGAACTGCAATCCCTACCTCTCGGACTATGCTGTCGATGGAGGTCCGTACCCGCATGAAGGAAGAAACGCAACACCGGGGCTTATCGCCATGAACGCCGCGGCAACGCAAGTGCTCCCGCCGGACGACCCGCGCATAACGCCTTTTGTAAGGCGACTGGCCGCGCTCTCCGTGCCCTACCGTTTTTGGCGTTACTATGATGGGATGTTGTACATGATCGGCATTCTCGCCACCGCGGGAAAAATCACACTCTAAGGAGAATCGCATGAAACACCTACCATTCATCCTATTCATCACGGCTGGCTCTATCGCTTTCACCGCCTGCGACGATGTTCGTGTTGAAAAATATCCGAACGGGAACGTCCGTTTCGAAGCCACCTACGTAAACGACAAGAAGGAAGGCCTAGAAAAGGAATTCTATGATGACGGAACACTCAAGCGAGAGTCGAACTACGTGAACGACCGGCGCGAAGGATTGACAAAAGAATACTACAAGGACGGGACGCTCCAGACGGAACTGTCTTATGCAAACGGCTATGTTGAAGGAACCGTCATCCGCTACCACAAGAACGGTAAGGTCGCCTCCAAGGCAGAGTACAAACAAAATAAGCAAATCTCATTTGGGGAAACGTTCAACGAAGACGGCTCTCCGGCTACAAGCGGCAACTACAAGGATCCGCGCGACGGAAACTCCTACGAATGGATTGTCATTGGCGACCAACTCTGGACAGCAGAAAACATGAACTTCGCCACTCCGTCCGGTGCAATTTGTGCACAATGCAACCATTGGGGACGCCTCTACGATTTTGAAAATGCAAAGAAAGCTTGCCTCGAAGGTTTCCACATGCCAAGCAAGGCGGAATGGAACAAACTTCTCAAAATCGCAGGCAAAAAGCCGGGTGTCGTACTCAAGGCTGGTTACGGCTGGGACCCGATCAAGCCAGACTCTCCCATTTTCGGAAACGGCAAAGATGAACTCGGCTTTGGAGCAAAAGCCGGCGGAGCACATTTTGCCAAAAGCGATGTCGCTATAAAGGATCGCAAGTTCGATGAAGCCGGCAAGAAAGCTTACTTCTGGACAAGCGAAGGCGAAGTCCTCATATTCTTCCACGACAAGGATATCGCTAAATTCGAAAAGTTCAATCCAGAATTCGGAGCAAGTCTCCGCTGCATTAAAGACTAATTAGCTATTGGCTTATTGTCAAATCCCGGTTCCATCGCAGGAAACGGGATTTTTTTGCAAAAACAAGAGGCAAAACGGCGAAAACGGGCAGCACAACGTGCTGTTTTCGCGATTTTATGTTACCAAAATCAGCTTTTTGCTCCTTTTGGTAGTATATTTTTTACTTTGTTTGAACAAAATTTGAGTATAAGTCCATTTTCCATGCTACCAAAATAGCTAATTTCACACTTTTGGCAGCATAAAGCAAACAGACAAACTCATATTTCAGTCATTTTTAGTTAATTTGCCCAAATTTTATGCTACCAAATTACGATTTTTTTTGCATTTGGTAGCATATTTTCGCATTTCGAGGCTTATCTGGGGTTTATCTGCTCAAAAAACTATAACGTGGCGTGAGCAGCAATCGTGTAAATCGAAGTCACGTCCTTCGCTTTGAGCGGCACGAAGCCCCAACCATCGCCCGGATTCAGCTTTTCCACAAGCGTCGGAATGTCTTCTTCTTTTGCGCCAAGTTCAGAGAAATTGATGGGCATGCCGATGGAATGCAAAAAACGGCGGAACGCGCGGATGCCCTCGAGGGCGGTCGCTTTCGGATTTTCAAAATTCATTTGACAGCCGAACACGCGCGTTGCCATCTGCGCAAAACGCATCACGTTGTGGTCCACCACGTATTCCATCCACGCCGGCATAATGACTGCTAGGCCCGCGCCATGGGCGCAGTCGTAGAGCCCAGAGAGTTCATGTTCAATCGCGTGGCTGTTCCAGTCCTGACTGCGCCCGCAGCCCACAAGGCCATTGTGTGCAACCGTACCCGCCCACATGATGTTCGCACGAACCTCGTAATTGTCGGGTTCGGCCATGGCGCGCGGACCTTCCTTGAGCATCGTGATGAGCAACGCCTCGCAAAGGCGGTCCGTCGTCTCGACCTCGAGCGTATTCGTGAAGTAACGTTCAAAAACGTGGGCCATGATGTCGGTAATGCCGCAGGCCGTCTGGTAAGGCGGCAAAGTGCACAACAATGCCGGATTCTGCACCGCAAACCTCGGGCGTATCACGTCAGCACCAATGTCACGCTTGAGCATTCCCTCTTCCTTGGTCACGACAGAGTCGCCGCTGCCTTCGGAACCGGCTGCAGCAATCGTCTGCACCACGCCAATCGGGAGCGCCTTCGTGACCGGGAGCTTATGCGCATAAAAATCCCAGAAATCTCCATCGTAAAGAGCGCCCACGGCAATTCCCTTGGAGCTATCAATGACAGAGCCGCCACCGACGGCAAGGATGAAATCGACACCGTTCGCACGCACCATCTCAATGCCCTTGTAAATCAAGGTATCGCGTGGGTTTGGCTTCACGCCGCCGAGTTCCACAAACGAAACTCCCGCGGCGTCGAGCGAGGCCTTGACGCGGTCGATCAAGCCGGAGCGCACCGCGGAACCGCCGCCGTAATGAATCAGCACCTTCGTGCCGCCATACTTTTTAACGAGTTCACCACACTCGTTTTCGCGATCCTTGCCAAATACAAATTCCGTGGGGCTGTAGAAATTGAAATTGTCCATATTCCATCCTTTTTCAACCGAGCAGGAGATGCCCGCCGGAATTTATCCCGCACTTGATGCGGGACGGGCATGACAAACAGCTGCATAAATTTTGTTTTTATAAAAATACAAGAAAATCCCACCCAGCGGCAGGATCTTAACAATTTTTTTGTTCTCTAGAAGAAACACTTAAGCCTTGCAAAGCCCATCACAAAAGGCAAATCAGAGAACCATCCAACTAGAACTTAAGCGAAACGCCTACATGCGGAACAACCTGAAATCCGGAAAAGACATGATCGAGCTTATAATCGATTGTTTCAAAATCATCGGAATAGCCATAACGAGATTCTCTCTTTCCAAAACCGAACAAATTCACAGTCACATCTACACCCGCATTAATTCCTAGCCTTTCCGTAATTCGATACCCCAAAACAATATCGCCACCTCCAACAAAATTAAACAGCAACGTTGAATATTCTTGAGTGAAATCCTCCATCGGATAAGATTCCCCCAAGTATTTCATGTCACCACCCAAAATAGCATGCACAACAAATATGAAATCATTGATAAATGGAGCAAAGCCTAATCCAACTTTTGCATTCAAATCAAAACGTGAATCAATTTGATTCAAATGCGCATACGGATCAAAATAAGAATATTTTTTGGATTCATTCACAGGGATATTAACAAAACCAATTCCTGCACCAACCTCAAAAGACAAACCACTTTGAAAAACTAGATCACGAGTCCACTTCAATTGAAGTCCCATGATCATATCCATTTTTAAATCACGATCACGAGTAAATTTATTTTCGTATTTTAAATTGCTATACTGTTCCCACGTTCCGCCCCAATCCATCGGGAGTGCAATGCTAAATGAATGGAAAACAATATTTTTCTTCTGTATTCCTTCACTCTGAGCAAAAGACGTTAATGCCAAGAGCATCACAGCAGCAAGCACAATTTTTATTGAATTAGACATTCCATTCTCCATCAAGAATTTATACGAAAAGATAAATATATTTTAATCAAAAACATCTCTAGATTCTTCGAAATCAAAGATTTCTCAGAATGACAAAAAAAATCCTCGGCATAACCGAGGAATTTTAAAAAGGCGCCCCCGTCCCCATTCGCGAATCATGACCACGTAAGCGATAAATCGCAAGTGGTCAAAGGCAACAAGTGCGGGGTGACAGCTTCAGCGGCATAGCCAAAGAATTTTTGTTAGACAAACACAGTCTACTGCCTACTTCCTACTACGTTGTACCGTGAGCACAAAACGCCTCGTATCAACGAGGCGTAATCGCGAGAGAATCCGCCAACCAGCATATTTCAGCCAGATTCTAGCGGATTCGGTCTCATATTTAAGGAGGGCGGAGCCTTCCCTAGTAAGAAAAAACGACTTGCGTTAAGCAAGTCGTTTTAAATCAGGTCGTACCGTGAGCACAAAGCGCCTCGTATTGCAATGCGATTGCATAAACCAGCGCCTCAACAATAGAAACAAGTAAACTTGTTTCTGCTGTATTCGGCTTAGGTTTATTTAACGAGGCGTGTGTGCGAGATAATCGGCTTCTTAAAGTTCTTATTAACTCTAGCCGATTAGGTCGTATACTCAGCGTTGATCTTCACGTAGCCGTAGCTCAAGTCGCAAGTGAATGCGCTTGCAGAAGCCTGGCCGATGTTCAACACGAGCGTTACTTTGTATTCACGCTGACGGACCACGGCGTGCAGTGCAGCAGTCTGCTTTTCGTCCAGCTGTACCGGACGGCCACCTTCAAGAACCTTGACTTCACCGAAGTAGAGATCCGTGTGTTCTGCGACCATGTTGCAGCCGCTAGAACCGGCACTGCTGAGGATGCGGCCCCAGTTCGGATCTTCACCGAACATAGCGCACTTCGCGAGGTTAGACGTACCGATAAAGCGTGCCATGCGGAGAGCTTCTTCGTGGCTTTCGGCTTTTTCGATGCGGAGTTCGATAAGCTTCGTTGCACCTTCGCCGTCACGCACGATATCCTTTGCAAGGCTCTGCATCACGAGCATCAATGCCGCACGGAATTCGCCCTGTTCGCTGAGCGAGAGATCTTCGTACTTGATGCCGCTCATGCCGTTAGCGAGCATGATGCAAGTGTCGTTCGTGCTGGTATCGCCATCGACCGTAATCGCATTGAAGGAATCCGCAATGTCGGCGCGGAATTCAGCAAAGAAATCTATCGGCAAAGCAAGGTCCGTCGTGATGAAGGCAAGCATCGTTGCCATGTTCGGGTGGATCATGCCAGAACCCTTGCAGGCGCCACCAATCGTCACTACACCCTTTTCCGTCTTGATTTCCACGGCATGGCTCTTGAGAGCAAGGTCTGTCGTGAGGATCGCGCGGCCAAATTCTTCGGAAGCATCTTCGTGGAGCTTTTCAACAAGCTTCGGGATGCCGGCTTCAATCTTGTCCATCGGCATCAGGTGGCCAATTACGCCCGTGCTGCAAACGAGCACGCTCTTCGGCGTAAGCTTCAAGGCTTCTTCGGTAAGCACAGCCATGCGTTCGGCATCGGCATAGCCCTTTTCGCCCGTGCAAGCATTGGCATTACCGCTGTTCACGATCACGGCAGAAGCAAAGTGGGCATGTTCGAGGGCAGCCTTGTCGTAAAGGACCGGGGCGGCCTTCACCTTATTGGTGGTAAAAACGGCGAAGCAGCGGGCAGCCTTTTCGCTCTTGAGAAGAGCCATATCGGCATTGCCGCTGGCCTTGATTCCGGCGCAAATTCCAGATGCGGTAAAGCCCTTGGGGGAGCAAACGCCGCCTTTTTCCAACACAGTGTACATAGTATCTCCTAAAAAGAAGCTTTCTTTGCGATTCGGGGCTCGCAACGCCCGTTAAAATTTTTACCTTGTAGAGCATGGAAAAGATCATGTTTACACAAGAGGCTTACGACAAGCTCGTTAAGGACCTTGAAAATTTAAAAAATGTTGAACGTCCCCGCGTCCTTCAAGAATTAGTTGATGCCCGTGCGCAAGGCGATTTGAGTGAAAACGCAGAATATCATGCAGCCAAGGAGCGCCTCGCCGCTATCGACAACATCGAAATGCCGAAGCTCCAGGACCAGCTCGCCCGCGCCCAGGTGATTGCTTTTGATACGAATTCCGATACCATCAAGTTCGGCGCAACCGTTACCGCCAAGAACTTGAAGACCAAGCGCGATATCGTCTACCAGCTCGTCTCTCCCGAAGAAGCCGACGCCCTCAACGGCAAGATCAGCTTCAAGAGCCCGATTGGCGCAGCACTCATGGGCAAAAAACGCGGCGATGTCGTTGAAGTCGTAACGCCCAAGGGCAAGAACCAGTTCGAAATCATCGATTTCAAGTAACCCATGTTCGTAACGCTCATCGGCAAAGACCAGTTCAGCAAGGACAAGCGAATCGAAAAGTTCCTGTCCGAGACTCTTGGCGACCGGATTTCAGATCCGATGGCCAAGCAGGTGCTGTACGCCACCGATACCAATATCGCATCCATCTCCGATGTCATCATCGAAGCCTGCGATTCCGTGTCGATGTTCTCGCCGGAACAGGTCATCGTCGTACGCAAAGCCGAAGCCATGAAGACCGACGATTGCAAGGCAATCGCCAAATGGCTCCCCCATGCAGCAAGTGGCAAAGTGCTCTTTGACTTCGAAACGCTCCTCGCCTCCAGCGAACTTTACAAGGCGCTTTCGAAAGTCTGCAAAGTCGAAAAGTACGACGTGCCGAAGCAGTACGAAATGGCCGACTGGATTTCAGCCGTTGTCCCGACGCACTTTAACAAGGCAATCGAGCCTGCGGCATCGCAGTACCTCGCCGAAGCGCTCGGCAACGACACCAAGCTCGTGAGCGAAGAAGTCGAAAAAATACTCCTCTACGCTCCGGACTGCAAAAAAATTACGCTCGACCTCGTGAAAACGATGGTCGTCTCCCAGCGCGACATCCCCACCTACGAAATCGAAGGTTTCTTCGGGATGCAAGACGCCAAAGCCTACGTCCAGAAGCTGAACGAACTTTTGAACAGCGGAGTCGATGCTATCCGCATTTCGAACACGCTTTATAGCTATGCGCTCTCGCTCTTGAACTACGCCTCGCTTACCGCAAAGGGCGTCTCGCCCGAAGAAGCGGCCAAGAAAATCGGCAAGAACTACTACATGTTCGTCAAGAAAGGTCAAGCAGCCGAATGCTGCCGCCGTTGGCGCAAGCCGCTCCTGATCCGCGTACTCCGCCGCCTCGCCGACCTCAATTACGAAATGAAAAGCGGCAAGTGCCCCACCCGCATGAGCCAGGAACTCGCCCTCGCAGCACTCGTCGTGCGATAAGCGCGCATATCATCAATACGCAACAAGCCTATTTTTGAGCCGAGCATTTGGTTCGGCAGAACAAAGAACGTCGCTATACGACTACAAACGAGAAGCGAAAAAAAGAAGCCCTGGCAGAGCCAGGGTTTTCGCGTTAAAAAAACAAAGGCCGGACCTAAGTCCGGCACATGTTAATTACTGATTCCAGCTATCGTCGTGGGAATTTTCAGGAACAGGAGCTTCAGGAGTTTCACCAGTAGCAACCGGGGCCTCTTCTATTTTCGGGTCCACCGGTTTAAGTTCCGGAGCGACAACGCTAGATGTTTCTTCAGACTTTTCAGAAATATCGACGTTACCAATGTAGTTGCGAATAATTCTCGGCGTCACAAAGATTACAAGGTCCTTCTTTGCAATCGACTTACGCGTGTACTTGAAGAGGTTGCCAAGAAGAGGAATATCCTTGAGGAACGGAATGCCACTTTCACTTTCCGTATTTTCGTTACGGGTAAGGCCACCAATTACCACGGTTTCACCGTCAGCCACAACAACCTTGGTCTTTGCTTCCTGAGTCGAAATCACGACTTCGCCCTTTTCGTCATAGCCATAGGAATTGTTTTCCGGATGGAGGTCAAGCAAAATGCGGTTGTCGCCAGAGACATGCGGCGTCACAGTCAGCTTGATACCCGTTTCCACCATCTTCGTGGAAGATTCTCCGTTATCGTCAATCACGCGGATAGAGACCTTGTCGCCCATGAACACTTGAGCTTCCGTGTTGTCAAGCGTCGAGACCTGCGGGCTCGCCAGCACTTCAGTAGAAGCATCCCCCATCAAGTTCGAAATCGCAATCTGGAGATTGTTGTCGAGGAGGCTTGCCGTAATGGCTGTATTTGCCTTAGCCACAGCCGGAGAAGCGCCGTTCGGGAATGAACTGATAGCACCACTAATGCGGCTAGAGCCAGCGGCCGCACCAGCTGCAGGCAAAGCCGTTCCCGGAGTAAGCGTAGCCGATCCCACGGCAGCAGTCCAATCCACACCTAATTCACGAGCAAGTTCACTGTTCACGACAACGAGCTTTGCCGTAATCATGATCTGAAGCGTCTCTACGTCAAGTTCAGTCAACGCATTTCCCATCTGTTCGATCTTGCTTTCCGTATCGTATACGATGATGGAGTTCGTGCGTTCCACAACGGAAATCTTGCCACGGTTGGACTTCATGTTTTCAAGCACCTTGACAAGCTCATCAGCCTTAGCATGGTGAACCTGGAAGTTCTTACGAACAAGCGGTGCACTCTGTTCCGCCAAATTTTCTTCGTCAGCAATCTTCTTTTGCTTGGCGAGGTAAGTGCTCAAACGCTGGATGGAAATGTACTTGTCCTGAATCACCCACGTGAGGTCATTCATATTACAAATAATATCCAAGGTCTCTTGCCAAGTTTTCTTGGTCACGTGCAAACTGATTTTACCCTTGACATCAGGAGCAATCAAGATGTCCACACCGGCAATCACCGACACGGAACGGAATATGGCTTCATAGTCCATGTTGACGAAATTGAAGTCATATAACTTCTTATTCGGGGCAACAGACCCCTCGGCAGGAGCAGCCCACGCGGTAGCAAAACTTGCCACCATGATAAGAATCGTCAGAATTTTAGTCAGCTTTTTCACTTTTGACCCCCAAATTTATCGGGAAGACCCATAGAGTAGCGACGGCTCACCCCGAATTCTTGAATCAAGAAGGGATTCTTGGTTTCGACGAGGATAGCCACCGGCTCCTCGGCTTCCCAAATGATACCCACCAATTCAACCTGATCGATGTTGATGCCTTCTTCGACCAAGCCCTTGATTTCAACAAACGGGTCACGACGTCCAAAGGAACTGTAAGTCACACGGTCTTCGTAAAGCTCGTCAAGAGCACTCCCGACCGGTTTCATTCCCTGCGTGAGCATTTCACCGCGTTCCTGGTCAACCTTCTTGAGGCGTTCCATTTGTACCGCGGAAAGTTCATCGGTAAAGCTTACGGCACGACGATTCACGTAACCAATCTTATTGCCCACCTGAACCTTGCGATAAAGACCATTCAAGTCCATATTCACAAGACGGTCGCCAAAGACCACTCGCTGCATAACCTGAGCCTTTTCACTCGGAGCGGCATAGAATTCCGTCTCGTCGGCAACAACAATCAGCTCACGAAGAACCGGGCGCAAGTGGAATGTCTGAATGCTAGACACGACTTTTTTACTTTCCTTTTCATAAGTCTTGACAAATTCAGAAAATTCCGGAACCGGATCAGGCGACTTCATCCAATCGCGGACGTAAATGCCATTCGGACGAGCGCTCCAAAAAACAAAGCCATCGCGACGGATTGCATTTTCGGAAGTCTGCAAGATCAAGGCGCCATCCTGCACCAATATAACCGGACGAGCTCCCACCGAAAGCTGTATATTGAGACCGTTCGGATCCCAGAAAACGGACTTCACAAGAGAGCCTGCGCTCACCTTGAAAACCGGGGATCTTTCCGGACCACCGATCTTGATGGTCATCAAGGAAGATCCGTTCGGATCGGACACTGAACTTATATTCAAGCGCGTATTAGCAACCAGACGGAACTGTTCCATTCCGGAACCGATAAGGACCGTCATTTCCTTCAAACCAGGAAGTAAAGCCGAAGCTCCCCCCGTTGAAGCGGCAGCTTGCGCGATATTATTGCGGACCGCCTTTTCTGCAGCCTTGCGTTCAGCAGCCATGCGTTTTTCTTCTTCACGGAGAGCCTTACGTTCAAGAGCAGCCTGTTTCTCAGCAGCCTTACGATCCAACAAAGCCTGTTTTTCGGCGGCTTTGCGTTCTGCGGCCAAGCGTTTTTCCTCTTCACGTAAAGCCTTGGCTGCTGCAGCTTTCTTATTCGCAAACAACTTCGAAAGCGTCCAGGACTTGCCATTCTTCGTTCCGAACTTCAAAAGGAAGCTGGACTTATCCAAGCCAATGCCGTTCTTGTCCGAACTGATGGAATTGCCCACATCCATTTCTATCTTCAAGAAGTTCATCCCGCGATACGGTTCCTTGAAGACTCTCATGGAACGCACTAGCGCAGAAGACTGATCGATATCGAAGCTTCCGAGTCCAAGAGCGAAATCCGATTCGGAAAAACCGACCGTCAATTTCTTTGAGGCATTATCGTATTTTTGGAAGAACGTCGGCAAGTTCTTGTCGGAAGCGAACTGGAATACCATCTGGCAATCCTTCGCCCCGCAATCAAGCCGAACATCCTTAATAAGCGCGGCCTGCAAGGCAACAGCGCTAGATAACAGCATAAGAAGGAACTTGCATTTCATTATTTGCCAACCTTCTTGGATGTATAAGTGGTCAAGTTAAAGTTCACCGACATGGTAATCGGCGTCCAACCGTGGGTTTCAGCTTTCTGTACTTCGGCAGCGATACCGGAGTAGCGCGAAAGCCTCAAGTTCGAAATAGCAGTCGGATAATTGAAGTTCGCAATTTCAGCAAACAAATACCCGAGCATGTGGTAACCGGAATTGACCGCAATGGAATAGCGGTTTTCAATATAGTGTTCTCTTTCGGAACGACCTTCCGGATTGAATTTCTGGATTTGCACGCCAGAGCTACGGAGCACAGAATACAAATCCTGCAAACGCAGCGGAACCTTTTCTTCTTCCGGGAACATTTCCTTTAACTTCTGGAAATCCTTTTCCGACTGGGCGAGCTGCATTTCAAGTTCGGCGACGCGATGCTTCTTGGACTCGATCTTGTCAAGTTCCTTCTGCGAAGCCTCCAACTGACGCACAAGATCCTTATAATCGGAATCAAACGGCTTCCACATATAAGTATAACCGGAATATAGCGCCACTAAGAACACTACAATCATGGTGATACAATATATGTTCTTTTTATCTTTAAAATCAATATTAAGGTTGCCCATATCAACCCTCCTCACCGAGGTCGCGCTTGAGTTCGACCTTGAGTGTAAAGTTATAGGCTTCGTCGCCATCCACCTTCGTCGTAGAGATGGTCACAAGCGAGACCTTATTTACACTGATCTGCTTTTCAAGCTTAACCATGTATTCAGCCACTTCGGAAAAGTCGAACGTAGTACCCTTCATTTCGAGATTGTATTCCCCAACCTGCGAAACACTCGTGAGCCACATGTTCGGAGGCAATACCGAGGAAATGTTCTCGAAAAGCACCACCCAGCGTTTTTTGCTGATTTGGATAGACTTGAGAGCATTTATCTTGGTATTGATAATGGACTGGTTTTTCTCGAGTTCGCTGATTTTCTTGAGCAGCGGGCGTTCGCGTTCAACAGCAGCACGCACAGACTGAAGTTCAGCAGTTTTACTGGAAATCTGCTCCAGCGTATACGCATAAACAAACAAGGCTGCAAAAATCGTAAGGATAATAAGAATAGTGGGCCAAACAACACGTCGGTCAGTAAGCCACGTCAAATCCTTTTGCTTCTTGCGGTGTTCACCGGGCAAAAGGTTGATTGTAATCGCCAGCGCCTTGTTGGCACCTTTATTTTTCTTTGTAGCCATTAGAACTTCCTCATTGCAAGTCCCAAAGCCGGGGCATAAATGTTAGACAGGGCAACCGACATGCCTTCCTTGTCGACCACGCTAGAATCGCATTCCACGGAACGGAACGGATTGACCGTACCCGTTTCAATTCCAGTCTTTTCGGCGATATAGTCCAAAAGACCAGGAACAGCGGCACCACCGCCACCAATCAAGATCCGTTCAAGCGGACGGGAATCTTCGGCAGAGGAATGATAGCGAATACCAAACGTTATTTGAGACATGAGCTCTTCGAAGGCGACCTTCATCGCATCTTCAAGAACCGAGATGGCAACATCGTCAATAACCTTCAAATCATTTTTCTCGAACATTTCATGGCATTTTTCAGCGGAAATATCGAGACTGGAAGATAATTTGTTAATAATAACATTCAACGAACCGCCATTCATGGATCTAACCGAATGGAACGTTCCATCTTGAATAAAGCCAACGCTCATCTTGTTATCGCCTATATTGAAGATAGCCGTAGTCTTCTTACGTTCTTCATCCGTAGCGGTCATAACAAATGAATTCAAAAGGCCAAAGATATCGACATCCAGCGCCGAAAGCTTGATGCCCTTACGCGTAAAGAACTGAGCCCAGGAATCAAGCATGAAGCTTTTCGCAGCAACCACGTTGACCTTGACATCTTCACCTTCACGAGAAACGACCTCGTAGTCCAGAACGTTGTCCTGGTCATCAAACGGCGGACGGGACTGAGCAGTCTGAACGATAATAGCATCTTCATTACCGTTCTTCGGGACCTTGATCGAGAGACGATCCACAAGAACGCCTCCTTCGCCGGCACCGCAGTTCACCGAAGCCACAACATCCACATTTTCATCAATCGGGTGACGAAGCATCAATTTGGAGAAAGCCTCGCCCAACTTGTCGAAGCCGTCCTTCTCTTTCTTCGCGCCTTTCTCTGTGGCCAAATCGTCGGAATCACGTCTTTGGATAAGACCATTGATGATGGAGCCTGCCGGAACAGGTTCCAAGTCCACTTCGCGCACGATCCTTTTACCGTTAGCATCATGATAGACCTTAACGTACTTGATGCTGTAGTGGCCAACATCTATGCCAACGGTTTCGCGCTCACCACGAATTCTAGCAATCAACCCTAAAGCCAAAATAAAACTCCGATAGGAAACAATACTATGTAAATTTTACTTTCATAAACATCGAATGTCAAGCGAAAAATCAACTCTAAATCATATAAATCTAAGTTGGAACGTCATTTGGCGCTATTTTCTTCACTTTTGTTTTACGAGTGGACTCAAAAATGTATTGTAGAACACGTTCCTGAGTCCATGCATATGATCCGGTAAACACGGCTGATATGGAATTATATAACGGAAAATCGGGATTTCTATGCCCAAGATTGTTCAAAACCCGAACTTCCACGTTTTGCATACCGAACGTCGGAAGTTCAAAGGAAATGGAAAAATGCTGCTCCGGCTTGCAATCCTCGATAAGCCCAAGCAAAATACCGCCAGCCGAAAGGTCGTAGAGCACGCCCGAATGGGTTTCACCGTTTGAAAACGTTGCGACAACGGGAAAATCGACAATTTGACGGATCCACTTACGCAATTGCTCCTTGTCCAACTGGTCGCTATGGGTAAAGACGACTTTATCCGGGGTAGCGGCAAGCACCGGGAGCTTGATCGAATAAACAGCGTCATTCATGCGGGTCCAGCGAATAAGCACACGCGAACCCGTCAGCATTTTGGCTATCGTCTCGGAACCGTCGATTTTTACACTCCAAGTCTTTTCGGAACGGGTCAAAATTTTCGAATGCTTAAAAATTTGCCCACCGTCAAGTTCCAGGTCCACACGATCGCCAACATTGAACTGCCTTGTCGAACAGACCATCGTCAGAGGATTGGACCCCGTAAAGTCCATCTTGCGTCTGAGAGAAGCGACGGCCTCCAACGTCTCGTCACGGACAGAGAACACGTTACGGATACGGTAAAACTCCGAGACAGCGATTTCAAAAAGTCCGGAAGAATTCAGCACGGCATCCTTGTTCTCGAACTTGGACGACCGAACCAGCTTTTCCAGTGTACGCACTTCCTTGGGCGTAAACTCGAACGCCTTGATTTTCTCGTTGAACGCATCCGTACCAAACATCACTTCATTTTCGCGACGGTTGTACATAAGCTGAATTTCAATCAGCACAAGCGCTACAAACGGGAGCACCGGAAGGATATAGTACTGGAACATTTTCCAGATTTCTTGAAAGACGCTAGCCATCGACGCCCACCTGGTTATAAAACAGTCCAAGCTCCGTTGATGTAAGAAGCCAGGATGGATGACGGCAGTCTCATGTTCATAAGCGGAGAATTGCAGACATGACCGGCAAAGTCACCTTCAACGACCACATGCGGTCTATCTGGAGCAAACACGACTACGTTGTCATGAGCCGAGTCCGCACCTGCCAGACGGGCAGGAGCAATCGAGAGAAGTTCAATTGCACGTGCCTCGCCCACCTTAGCAACAAGCTTGTTCCAAATAGCGGGGAGAGCGACCTCCAGCGACAGAGCTCCCGGCACGGAATCTTCGAAGTTCACGACCGTATCCTGTCGAAGCACCGGCGTGTGGTTCATGCTAATCGCATTGACCGTTCCATCGGCAAGGCCTTGCCACAAGGCTTCGCAATCATCCGCCGAGCGGATTGGCGGAAGAATGTGGTATGCCGAATCGAGCTTTTCTAGGCTGGAATCGTCAAGTAGCAGGTGGTAAAGTCCGACATCGCAAGTGACGTCCATGCCTTGTCGGCGCGCATTGCGGACAAGTTCCAACGTTTCACCGCAGGTGACCTGCTTGAAGTGCACCGGCACCTGAAGAAAACGAGCCGTTTCGAGAACCGTGTAGGCGGCAATCGTTTCCGCGATACGCGGAATGCCCTTCATGCCAAGCATGTCGGAATAAGCGCCTTCGTGAACACAACCGCTGTGACGGAGAGTCTTGTCCATCGGCTGAAAGAAAAAACGCTTGCCAGTCATCTTGCCATATTCCATCGCCAAACGGAGAAAGCGAGAATGCGGAATAGCACCATTACCATCGCCAAAACCGGCAACGCCTGCTTCGGCAAGTTCAATCATTTCGGCCAAACTATCCGTGCCAAAGCCTTTACTGTAAGCACCGAGGAACTTTATATCAAAAGCGGATTCGCCACGTTCTTCGGACTTGAATCGGTTCACCATTGCAGTAAACTTGTCTGCATCATCGATCGGGTTTGCTGCGCTTTCGTAAAGGCCACCGTAGAAACCGCCCTTGCGCAAGGCTTCGAATCCATCGTCAAACGTATAGACGTCATCGCGGAGCGGTTCCATAAAGTCAAGGCCAAGGCCAAAGAGGGCCGGCATCACAAGCGCGCCATTGCAGTCAAATTCAACCGTTTCGGCATTGGCGCAAGCGTCCAGGCGAACTTCACGCTCCAGTTCAAAAGACTTACCGTTCCAGAACTTTGCATTTTTCAGAACAACATTCACAAGACGACCCTTACAAGGTTTACGCATTTTCATTGTTGCGACCTCCAGCCAAAAGGAAGAGAACAGCCATACGGACAGCCACACCGTTGGTCACCTGATCAAGAATAACAGAATGTTCACCATCGGCGATGTCGGAATCAAGTTCCACACCCCGATTGATTGGCCCCGGATGCATGATGATAACCTTGTCCTTAGCGCATTCGAGAAGCTCATCCGTGATGCCGAACGTGTTGCGGTATTCGCGCATGCTCGGGAGGAGGGCGTCATCCATGCGTTCTTTCTGCAAGCGGAGCGCAATGATGGCATCGGCGTTCGCGACAGCCTTCTTCACATCCGGTTCCCACGTCACGTGGTCCATGAGGTCCGTATTGCGCGGCACAAGCGTCGAAGGTCCGCAGAGCGTCACGTGGGCGCCCATCGTGGACATGCCCCAAAGGTTACTGCGGGCCACGCGGCTGTGACGGATATCGCCAATGATCGTGACGTTCTTGCCTTCAAGCGTTCCAAGCTTTTCTTCTATCGTGAGCATGTCGAGGAGCGCCTGCGTCGGGTGTTCGTGCGCACCGTCGCCCGCATTCACGATAATCGCTTTGCTGTTGTCTGCAAGGAACTTCGGCACGCCTGTCCCCTTATGACGGACTACCACGATATCGATCTTCATCGCTTCGATATTCCTGAGCGTATCGACGAGCGTTTCGCCCTTCTTGACGCTCGAATTCGAGCTTGCGAAGTTCACCGTGTCGGCGGAGAGGCGCTTTTCGGCGAGCTCAAAACTTGTGCGCGTGCGAGTACTGTTCTCAAAGAACAAGTTCACGACCGTCATGCCCCGGAGGCTAGGCACCTTCTTGACCGGACGTTCAAGAATTTCGCGGAACTGTTTTGCATGGTCCAAAATCAGTCGGATATCATGCTTGGATACCCCACGGAGTCCAAACAAGTGTTTAATTTCCAAAGCGCTCACTTTACGCCTCCACTTCTACGAGATAAACGGAATTTTCTTTATCAATGGGATCGATAGAAACACGGACTTCCTGGTTCTTTGCCGTCTCGACCGTCAGCCCGACGCAGTCGGGCGCAATCGGAAGTTCACGATGACCACGATCGACAAGCACGCAAAGGCGAATTGCAGCCGGACGTCCCAAGTCCAAAATAGCACGCATGGCAGCTAGCGAGGAACGACCCGTATAGAGCACGTCATCGACAAGAATAACGGTCTTGCCTTCCACCGAAGCAGGCATTTCGGTAAAACGCATTTCTGTCGCCACCTTCTTGCGGTAGTGGAAGTCGTCACGGTAATACGTGGCATCGAGGCTACCCATTTCGATAGGCTTGCCAAATTTCTGGGTCATGCGTTCGGTGAGCTTTTTTGCCAGCGGAATGCCGCGGCTAGCCATGCCGAGTACAATCATGTTATCGGCGGACGGATGCATTTTAGCAATCTTCGCCGCCATTTCGTCCAGCGCAAATTCCATCGTCTGCGCTGTAAGAAGCTCGCTTACTTTTTTGCAGTTATCGTTCATATTAATAGTAGGAAGTAGACAGTAGGAAGTAGTCAGTTGTTAATGGTTAATAAAGACAGTAGGAAGTTGTCAGTGATTAGGTTTCAGTTCTAGAATATAGAGTTCAGAACTTAAATGAGTCATCCTCGACCGTGAGGGAGGGGATCCATACTGTTCTAGAAGGACTACATTCATTTTCATTCCTCAGTCATAACAAAAATACCTGATGACAGAAAGAATGTAGTTTTTTTAGGGGCTATTTGATGCAACAAGTTGTAAAACACCCGCTATATTTGTATATATAGGCAAAACATTGCGTTACGTAGAGAAACCGCAAAAATATTTTTGCCCGTAGCTCAAAGCGTAGCGACCTCACAGGGGCAAAGCCCCGACATTAAACCATTCAAGGAGCCCCAAATGGCATTTAATCAGCTAGACAAACCGCAGGCCGGCGAAACCATAGCCATCATGAAAACCAACCACGGAACCATGAAACTCCGCCTTTTCGAAGAAATCGTTGGTGAATGCGCCACAAACTTCATTGAACTTGCAAAGCAGGGCAAGTACGACGGAGCCCCGTTCCACCGTATCATCAAGGATTTCATGATCCAGGGCGGTGACTTCACCCGCAAAAACGGTACCGGCGGTCACGCCGCTCAAGGTCCAGGCTCAACCATCGGCGACAAGTACGATAGCCGCCTCACCCACGTCCGCGGCGCTCTGAGCTGGGCAAAGACAGCCATGCCGCATAGCATCGGCAGCCAGTTCTTCATCGTCCACGGCAACAACGTACACTTCCTCGACCACGACCAGTGCGGCCCGGGCCCGGCAGACGGTTACTCCGTATTCGGTCAGCTTTACGAAGGCTTCGAAGTGCTCGATGAAATCGCTGGCGTCGATACCGACCGCATGGACCGCCCGTACGATGACGTGATCATCGAATCCGTCACAATTGAAAAGGCTGTTTAGACGAAAGACGAGAGACGAAAGACGAAAGATATTTTTTTGACTTGTGCGAAGCACCATTAATCCTCTTTCGTCTTTCGTCTATAGGCTCGCAGAGCCGTTCTTTCGTCTACCAGTAATTTTTTTTTCAAAAAAATTCACTGGTAACCCTTGACACGTACAGCTATTCATTCTATATTTGTGCGCGTCCTCGGGGTTATAGCTCAGTTGGTAGAGCGCCTGCATGGCATGCAGGAGGTCAGGAGTTCGACTCTCCTTAGCTCCATTAAAAAGACTCGCTAAAAGCGGGTCTTTTTTTTACCCCAAAATAGCCCCATACGCAACATTTAGCCGTCATTATAAAATAATAATTTTGTATTTTATCCAATACTATGGTCAGGCTTACAAAAATTTCGTCACTCATTCTCACCGCCGGGAGCGCTTTAGCCATTGCCGGCACGGGCTCGAACACCATCTGCGATGCATCTAAGATGGACGCATTCGCTTACGAGGATTGCATTGCTGTCCAGAGAGGAGCAAAACTCGACAACACGGATTTTTCCGAAAGGACAGCCCCGCCTGCAGAACTGATTTCAGAATCATATGTGGAGCCGTTCTTATACGACCCGTTCAATCGCGACGCCTACCTTACATCTTCATTCGGAGAAAACCGTGGCACACGTTACCACGCCGGCATCGATTATTCCACACAAATGGAAGAGGGCTGGGCAATCTTCGCCCCGGAAAACGGATACGTCAAAGAAATCAAGACCTCGCCTTTCGGATACGGCAAAGTAATGTTTTTTGAAGGCGAAAGCGGAAAGACCTGGGTTTTCGCGCACCAGAGCAGCTTCACCCCCGCTATAGAAAAGCTAGTGCGCCAAAAGCAGTACGCCACACAAAGTAACGACATTTCAATCAAGCCCAACATCAGATTCCGCAAAGGCGATACACTCACATTCTCGGGAAGCACCGGCATTGGAAACCCGCACCTGCACCTCGAAGTGCGTTTGAACAAAGACGAAATCACATCGCCTTGTCAACTGGGAGTCAAGTGCCTCGACACGATTGCCCCTCAAATTTTTGGCGTAGCCGTATGGCAAGGGAACGAACTAGCCCTCACCACGGACGACGCGTTTCGCAGGGGCTGCGTCGAAACCCCCGTCAAAAATGAATTTAACTTGTCCATGGCCATAAAAATTGCAGACTACAGCCGTGAACCCAAAGAAAATCCTATGGCCATCCGCAGGCTAGAACTGTGGCGCTATGACGACAAGATCTATAGTAAAGTAATGGACAATCTGAGCTATAAAAAAATGATTGACATCCGCAATGAATTACTATGGGCAGAAGAAGCGGACACAGCCGGTGATTGGCACTATATAAACGCAAAGCTCGGTCCAATATCCACTTATAGGCTCGAAATCGAAGACTTCAGCGGGCATGTCATCCGGCGAGAGTTCAACTTCCACAAATCATGCAACAACAATGGGAATATAATTCTCACCAAGAACCAGAATACGCCTCTTTACACATTCTTGAGCAAGAGTATGCTTGATATTTACCGCTGCGAATCCGGCTACAAGTTTATTGCGCTGAACAAGGATGAACAAATTATCAACAACGATCTTTGCAAAATTTTCGACCACAATAAACCGCTCCCCATCGGGAAAATCGTCGAGACCTTCCCCGAGACTCGATTTATCCGCTACAGTGCGGACGCATCTTCTACCGGCACAGGCCGCAGCGTGAACGAGAAAATTTCCATTTACCCTTACGGAAAATACAAGACAAGCATCAACTGGTTCACGCAAATTGGACATGCAAAAATTTCTCAAAAGATTTCTGGCATTCCTGCAGTCGGAGACACGTCGCAGCGCGTACTAGCCGTGACACGAAACCAAACCGACAGCGTGGACATCTACGAATTCCATCCCAAAGGTTTGCAGTTCTATGGCAAATGGAACGTTTGCATCGAAAATGACAACAATCCAGCCCCGCTCTATTGGCTTGGCGAAACAACTCGCAGATGGTTCTATTTCGAAAAACAAACCGGAGGGAAAAACCGCTGCGTTACAACAAATGAACTTAGAGACCTCGCAAATATTTCTGACGAAGACGGCATCACGCTAGGCTTTCCTTATTGGGCAGAAGCATTGGTAGGAGGAACGTACCAGGCCGCGCTAAAAATTCCACTCTATTCAAGATACGCCGGCATCCCGGACGGTAATGCCATCACCGTCAAAGCCGACAACAAGTGGATCGCCGCGGAATACGATTCCGAGCCGCGTGAAATCATCGTTCTTGGCGAAGCACTCCCCGATGCCGGTGAAACGATCACCGTTGAAATTACGGACGATTCCAAACGCAAGACAACGAAAGAATTCATTGTTCCTGGATTTTAAAAATTACATACCTTTATAAACAAAGCAAAAGGAGATTTTATGAACATTTTAAAAATGGGACCGTTATTAGCCTTGACCGTAACATTTGGACTAACTGCCTGCAGCGATAGCAGTTCAAGCGACAATTCTTGTCAAGTGCTTTCCCAAGATCCGCTTGTCATCGAATCTATCCAACAGGGAAACAAGACCGAAACAACCCTCATACTGAAAGACAACAAAGTCATCGAAACCATTAAAGCAGACCAAAACATTCCAGACGATGTTTGCATGCTCTACAAAAACGATTCCGATTATGGCCATGTCGATTGCACCGGGAACACCATCACGGCAACCAGCAAAGAAAGCTACAGTGAAAGTGATTTCGCGTCTTTAAAAAAACAATTTATACATTCGTGCCAAGCAAACAACTAAAGTTCGCTATAGTGGACTAGCTTACGGTTGTTGTCCAGCGCCTCACGGATTGTATCGCAAACAACATCACGCATTCGCGGATAATCCACGGGATGGACAGCAAGTCTAGGAAGTCCCACCGGGAGTCTCATGATAAAGGCCGCATAAGCGATGGCGGCCTTTTCTGTAACCTTCGGGATGCCAGCAAAACTTGCCACAGGCGAAGCATAACGCACGCCACCTGCAGTCGTGATCGAAAAGCGGTCTTCGTACAACATTTTTTCTGCACGGACTTGCCCCGGCAAGAATTTGTTACTGAACCACGTCGGTGGAACAAAAGCGACCGGTCTAAAACCATCTTTTTGCAAAGCTTTTTCAGCGCCACACTTTTCTTGCGGAAAATAAAAAAGCGTATTCCACGCCACGAGTGCAGCTTGCAAAAGACGGCTAGATTCATATTCACTAAGCCCAGCAAATTCAGCCTCGCCTCCCGTGAGGTTCATGCCCACGAGGCCTGCATAACTGCGGCCCTGGCTAAATTCGGCCTTGTGCTTAAAGCCATGAAGAGCAAGTTCAAATCCTTCCGATTTTAGACAAGCAAGCGTGCGACGAAAGTCATCTATAGCATCTGCCGTCGCATTTTCCGTATCGGGAATCACCAAGACACTGAATGGCCTCCCCGCCAATTCTTTGAGTTCTTCAAGAATCGGGGTCACTTTTTGGTAATTCCAAACGCTAAAATCATGAAAACAAAGAAGGAATCGCTTGTGCATGATAAGAATTATAGAAAAAAGAAGTAGACAGGAGACAGTAGGCAGTAGACAGGAAATAGCGAAAAAAACGCACCAAATTAGCAAAACACTTCCTACCTCCTACATCCTACTTCCTAGTAAAAGCTACATTTACCTTACTATGTTCGAATCTATCATTCTCGGCCTGTTGCAGGGCCTCGCTGAATTCCTTCCGATCTCCAGCTCCGGACACCTTGTGCTTGGGCACGAACTTTTAGGCATGAACGAAGCTGGCATGTTCTTCGACATCATGCTCCACGCAGGCACGCTGCTTTCAATCTTTGTGGTGTTCCACAAGAAGATTACGGACATCATCGTCGGATGCCTCCGCCGTGACCGAGAACAGCTCCGCGAAGCGGGCTACATTATTCTCGCAAGCATCCCGACAGCGCTCATCGGCCTCGGCTTCAAGGACGCACTCGAAAGTCTGTTCGAAAACCCGCGCGCCGTCTGCGTTGCAGAACTTTTCACCGGTCTTTTACTTTTCACATCGCAGTGGGGCCCGACCGGCGCCAAGCACCCGGATAACGTTGGCGTCAAGATGAACTGGTGGCGCGCTCTCGTGACCGGCACCGTGCAGGGCATCGCCTGCATCCCGGGCATCAGCCGCAGCGGCTCTACCATCAGCGCCATGATGTTCATGGGCGTGAACCGCAAATACGCCGGCGAATTCAGCTTTCTCATGAGTATTCCTGCCGTTGGCGGTGCAGCGTTTCTCGATTGCATCAAGTGGATCAAGTGCCAGACAATGACTCCGGAAAAAGCGCTCCTCAACCCGGAAAAGGCTTTGAAGTGCGTCGATGCTGGCGGCTTCACCCCGGAACTCCTGGTCGGCATGATTGTCGCATTTATCTTTGGAGTAATCGCCCTCAAGTGGCTCATGAACTTTGTCCAGAAGGGCAAGTTCCAACACTTCGCTTGGTACGTCTGGGCCGTTGGCATCTTGGGATTGATTTTCCTTTAATCATTTAATCCATTGATAAAACAAAAGCGGCACACCCTCACGGGCGTGCCATTTTTTGACGCAGATTTTCTTTTAAAATTCGATTACGCCTCCGGAAAAGTCACGACGATATACCATTTGCCGTTGTCACATCGATACATCCAATGACCGTCAATTACAACCGAAGAACCAGCCGTGCACGTTTACTCAACTTTTCTCCAGAAACCGTTTCGGCAAACGTAAACATCGTCCGTCTCGCAATCCGGAGCAGTCGTCCCTTCTTCGGAACAAACGGGAATCTGATAACTAACTTGTTCAGATTCTTCAAAATGCGGCATGTGAACGCATCCATCTGTAGATTGAGACGAACCGGGAATCGATTCGGAACTAGAACTTTTTGCAACAACAGAAGAGGAGCTTTCGACAACAACAGAGCTAGGAGTATCGTCACCGCAAGCAACAAGACCAAAAGAAGCCGTCAAAGCAACAACTCTTATTTTTTTAAACAACATTTTTCTATTCATATAGTTTCTCCAGAAAAGTTACTGAACCGCAGGCATCACAAAAACATACTCACCGTTGCGGCACTTGAAAGCACATTCACCCGAACTAATTTCCTTGGGAGAGTTTTCGTCACAAGGGGTTCTATTAACCGGATGCATCCTGCATTTTTGTAAAGCACTGAAATCACCTTCATATTCAGCCCATTTGCCATTGGAGCACAAGTAAATCGCCCCCACAAAACGGCCATTCAATTGCGCATTTCTGGCATCATGATATTCATTTTCAACAAGGCAAACTTCACCTATAACGGGTTCGACATTCACCCAATATCCTCTTCTACAAGCATATTCCTCTCGCGTTATACAATCGACCGCCTTAGAACCATCATCGACATCACACGTTCTTTCGCGGGGGTCATCCACATCAGTAATGTGCATACAAGTTTCCGACGATTTCAAGAGAGTCCAATACCCTTCCGTACAGGCATATGTGTCGCCACTCTTGCAGTCAATTACAGTTTTCGGATTAATCGAGCCGCAAAGCTGCCGACCACAACTATCCGCACCTTGTTCGCATTTGGTGTATGCAACATTCAAACATTGATCCCCTTCCATTCGCCAGAATCGATTAGAGCAGGTGTAAACCCCACCAGTTCTGCAATCCACGGCTTTTACCCCCTCCCCTTCAAAACACTCATTGCAGGGCCGATAAGACTCGCGCGCATAAGGGCCATTGTACGCGGGGCACATTCGAGCGAAGTCCATACAACGTTCCAAAAATTCCACAGAGCTGGACGAACGCATTTGACTGGAACTGGACAAAGCCCCCGACGAAGAACTTTGCGTAAGGCAATACCGCTTTTGCCCCATTTCACAGAGTTGCTCCGCCGTCCACCCGCATGCGGTATCCATAGAAAGGCAATTTGCCGAACTAGACCGTATAATAGACGAAGAACTTTCTAAGACTACAGACGAAGATGAAACAACTGTATCGGGATTTGCAATAGAGCTACTCGATGGGCGAATGTCACTCGAAGATTGAATCGCCCCCATTCCGCCGCTAGAAGATTCAGCCACATTGGCCGGGCCGTTCGGTGCACAGGAACAATCGTCACTGCAAGCCGCAAGCCCCCAAATGGTAAATACAGTCAAAAAAACAAATTTTTTCAACAGAATATTCATTTAATGAGTTCCTTTTTCTCCTAAAAAATATACTATCATTTTTTTGAAAATCAAGTACTTTATGCAACAAAATTACGATTTTCTGTAAATTTTAACAATATTTAAAAAAATTAATACATTTTCGTATCCATATGCAACACCCTGTAGCATAAAGAAAAAACGTTTCGTCTCGTAGCGAATTTCAATCTTGGTTCCTGCCAAACGGCATTCAATATAACAGCAGCAGTCAAGCCTCAAAGAGGAATGATGTCATGGCGGATCAGATCCGCCATCTAAGTTCTAAATTCAATTTCTCCATATTCAATATTTCCTCGGCGAGTTTCATGTACGACTGCGAGCCCGTACTTTGCACATCGTAAAAAATGACCAGTTTTCCGTGGGACGGGGCTTCAGAGAGTTTTACGTTACGCGGAATCATTGTTTGGAAAACTATAGAATTACTTTAACGACAAAGCTTTTTACTTCGCAATAAACATGTCAAAATAAGACATTAAAAGATTATACATTTAGCAAATAACAAGGTAGTTCAAAATGCAAGAAACATATTCCGAAAACGATATTCCGCAATCTTTGCGATGGCAAAACGTTGACAAGTTCTTGAAGAAATTCCTACACCGATTTGTCAGCGAAGTAATCCCAATCGATACCGTTATTGATGAACACGGCAATGAAATCAAAAAAGTTTTCAGTCGCAAAAGATTTATCTGCTGGTACTCTCGCATATTCGAAATCAACGAATTCTACCATACATACGGGACTCCCGGCATCTGGTTCCACGGATATTTACCCCAAAGTGAATTTGGCGAACCCGAATTTGACAGCGCCAAGCCTGACTACGGTTACTATGATTTTGAAATCAAGAGCCTAGAACACTTTAAACATACGCTCGCAACCATGATCAAGGCAAATGAGTACTTTGCCACAGAAGAATAAATAAAGTGTAAAAATGAAGTCCGCATTTTTTTTGATTTCATATTCAAGTCGATAAAGCCAACCTGAAAAAAGATTGAAGCCGATCTCAAAAGAAAAGAGGTTACCGACAGAGACTTAATAAAGAAAAACAACTGCGCCATGAACCGTCTCGCACAAATGACGATTAGCACAATTGCCAAGCGCACCGACACGAACCCGCTAGAAGTCATCGCAGATTTTATGGAATCAGAGACCGCCTGATTTCTGTACTACAAATAAGCAGGAGTTTGAGAAAACAGCCCAGACTACATCGCCTATGAATACGAGCAGGAACGAGCCTTAAGGGCTTATCGCTTCAAATAAAAATAGGCATACTTTTTTTAACACCTCACAAACTAGGAGAAAATATGCCCAAACAGACTCTCGTATTCGAAAGCCCCGTTCAACTTTCGTTACAGAATACCCTACTCAAAATCACATACAAGGACAATCCCGAGAACCCTACATATCGGGTAATTGAGGATATAGCCATAATCCTCATAGACAATCATTCAGCATCGCTCACCACACCACTTATCGGCAAACTTGCCGAACAAAATGTCGCCGTTGTTTTCTGCAACGAAAAACATATGCCGGCATCTATGCTGATGAACCTAGACGCAAACACCATGCAAGAAAAATATTTCCGTTTGCAACTGGAAGCTTCGCGGCCACTCAAAAAGCAGATGTGGAAAAATGTCGTAGAAGCAAAAATCAAGAACCAAGCCCTACATTTAAAGGCACTTGGCAAAAAGCACGACAGGCTGTTAAAATATGCTACAAAAGTTCTAAGCGGGGATACAAGCAACCGTGAGGGCCTTGCGGCACAGTACTACTGGAAAGAACTTTTCGGCAAAGAATTTATTCGAGACCGATTCGGCGAACACCCAAATGATTTTCTAAACTACGGCTACACACTCCTGCGGGCCGCAACAGCCCGCGCCCTTATGGCTAGCGGACTACTCCCCTCCCTCGGCATTTTTCACCGCAACTACTACGACGCATTCCCACTAGCAGACGACATTATGGAACCCTACCGACCTTTCGTTGACCAAATTGTTTACAAGCTACACTGTAACAAGAAGAAAAAGCTAGACAAGGAAGTAAAGAAAACCTTTCTTGAAATGTTCTATTCAAACGTTCCCTTCGGAGAACAAATGGTGCAGTTCGGGACGAGCCTTTCCTACACTACCGCATCCGTTGCAAAGTTTTTCATGGGAGAAGCAAAGAATCTTGTCTATCCGAGGGTATCATGTGGGTCGTAGCATTTTTTGACTTTCCGCGCCATTGTAAAAGCGGTCGTCAGAACATGAACCAATTTGTAAGCATTCTTGAAAAAGAAGGTTTCTGCAAAGTACAACGCGGAATGTACATGCGATACTGCACCACGGCCGATAATGGACGGATGCACCGCAGGCGCATTGCAAATTTCATAGAGCCACGCTCCACAATTTGCTTACTAAGCATTGGCGACAGAGAATTTTTGGACATATACAGTTATTTCGGTAGCACCAAGCCTCCCAAAAATTGGCCCAAAGCACAAGAAAGCATACAATTTTTCTGATTTTTTCAGAGCCAAACCGCTTGCAGAACCGCATAAAATAAGGTATATCCCCAAAGTAAGTCTTACAGGGGCTCTTTTTGAGCGGTGTTAAAACTTAAGAGTTTCATTTCGTGTAATCGGCTCGAAACGCCACACAGCGCTAAAGGTAATTTTGCGCGCCCCTTTGTCAGTCTCGCCGTCGCCGTTGATTTCGTCAGAAAAAGACTTTATTGTAAACTCCGAAGATGCAAGCTGGTTTTCGATAAACCATTTCGGGCGTGGATAACTTGTAAGCAAATCTACAACGTTGCTCGAAATAATATCAAACAGGTCGTCGATTTGAAAAGTTTCACCTCCAAGCTCTTGAGCGCCCTGGACCACAACGTCAATTACAACGTCAGTTTCGACCCTGTAAATTTCCGGTTGTGTATCCTGGGTATCGAAAGAACTTTGCTGGACATAAACAGACAAGAACGCCTTTTCTTGCGGCCATGCTTTTTCTGCACGATTGCAATAGACATCTTCTCCGATAAACGGAAGGTTAGCCGCTTTAAGTTTGTCAGTAACGGCCATGCGGATATCACGCAACGTCATAATGCTTGTAGCTAGATTCATTGCGCAACCTGCATGTCATAAGTTACTGTACCGTCTTTTTCAAAAATAAAATCACGCGCGACAAATTCACCGGACGGATTCAGTCTTACAGGGGCTCTTTTTGAGCGGTGTTAAAACTTGATTCGCGGGGGTGCCTTGACTTGTGATGTATTTTGTGGCGGAAGCGAGTGCTCGAAATCGACGAGCTTGGAAGCGCCTTCGTTGGGCGTGAAAAAGTCACCTTCAAAAAGCTTATTGCAATTCGTGGATCGCTTTTTGATAGACGTTCACATCGGCACTTTGAAAGCTGTAGATGGATTGCTTCGGGTCGCCGACAACAAAAATTTTTTCAGTCTTACAGGGGCTCTTTTTGAGCGGTGTTAAAACTCGACACGTCTTTGAACATGAAGGAAATAGAAACTACTGCAAGTATTTAAAACCGGAGTAATAATTGATTTTTCCGTCAGAAATTTCAAGGAACAGCGGCTTCCCTATGTCTTGCAACTTGTTCGGATCATCGCAATCTAAAGAACAAACGAATACAAGAGTGTCACCGTTTTTCTTTATAAATTTTGCGGAATCAAACCCTTGCTTGATGGCTTCTTTAGTAGCTATTTTTTGGGCTTTGTCTTGTGAAATCATGACCGACCTCTTTGTTGAATAACGTTTTACACCTTAAACAAAATTAACTTTTTAAAACGGAAAAAAGGACTAGCATTTGACTTCTACTCCAGTCCAAAAGAACTCGCCAAAACGAGAGCCGAAAAGGCTTCGAGACGCATCTTCGGCAGATTTACCGAAAAATTTAGAAACGCAGATAGCGTTTCCTCGTTCGTGGTTGATGTATTGTCTTACAGGGGCTCTTTTTGAGCGGTGTTAAAACTTAAACAGAAACTGAGCGAGTTTAATAGGATTAATCGTGGAGAAGATCCTGTGCGTAGCGGTCGATTTTATACAGCCCCCAAAAATAGGCCGGATACAAAAAAGCGAAAAAAATAGGTGACCAAAAATGCTGTGTTAAACAAGGTAATGTCATCAAATAAAACGGCAAACCGAGTGCAGCATTGTAAACAAGATCTATTACGGCAACGATATACTTCCATCTTTTCTTGATAAAATTTTTCATAATTTACTTCCTTTGTTTGGATTGTTGTAATTTCGTGCGTTTTTAGTTATATTTGAATTACAGATGAGCGTCTGGGATTCCCTTACATTTGATGACCTTCCGAACGAGGATTTAAAGTGGGTTGCAAAGACCCTCGGTCTCGATGTCGCCAAGAGAATTTGGAAACGTTTTGCGGGCAACCATGTAGCCTGCCCATCCCGGATGACTCCGAACGCTGTGCGTCGCTACATGGCTGACAACTGCGAGAAGACAGTCCACCAGCTTGCCTTTGAAACGGGCGTTAGCGAACGCACGATTTACCGCTACCTTAACTTTGTGCCAAAGAAGCGTGATAGCGGGCAGATGTCTCTTTTCTAGATTCATTCCTTTATCCATTCGCCGGTTCGTGCGTGGTGCAGGTAGTTTTCTGCTTTGCGAATATCGTCTTTCCAGTCGTTGTCGGGCTTGAGTCCTGCGCGGCATTGATACTTGACGGCGGTGCCGATGTCGTAGGCGGCTTCACGCGGGAGTTCTTCGCGCTTCACGATGGCGTGGATGATCTTGATTGTTTCCACGGGCATTTCGTTGTAGTAGGTCTGTTTTTTTTGCGGTTGGTTTGGTGTGGGTTTGGTCATTTTGTACCTTGGGTTAGGTGTTCCAAAAGAGTTTCCTTGAAGCCTTCGATGTCTTCGGGCTGAACCACCATGAAGGGGCGGGCGGGGATATCGTGAGTCTTGGTTGTAACTTTTGCGTATATGCGTCTAATGCCATTCCAAATAAATGAGAGTCCTTTCTTTTCTCTCGGGATGATTGTTTGCCCCGCCACTGTTGCGCCGAAATTGTGAATTTTGGCGTAAGAAATATTTGTTCCAACTTGGGCGCTATTGCTGTCGCTTTCGCTGGTGATGGAATCGCGGAGATTTCCCGTCTTTATAAGCGAACCGCCGTATTTGCCTTTAACCCATTTGTGGTTTCCTCCCAACAAAGAGCCTGGAGAACTATAACGACCACCAACCTCGAAATTTTCACGAACGGATTCTTCCATCTCAAGGGCGATAATTCGCATTGCCCGATTCATGTTTTTAGCCTTGTTTTCGATGCCTTTTAGCGTCACTACGCACTTTTTATCATCTATTTTGGCATTGATCATTTGCTTTTCTCCATAAAAAGAGGTATATTATGGTTAAAGAACGTACTGAGTTAGTGGAACGAGGTTCACCACTTCGGGAGCTAAACTTTCTAAAAAGTCACAGTACCGTATGCAAGAGTTCGCCGCCTTGCCAGTCGTTCTTTTTTTACAATAGGTGTTTCTTTGAAAACGCCGTTGCATCAACAATCATTCCTGTTTTAAAGACTAGTCGCTTGCTGGATTCGTTCTCTAGTCCAAAAACGACCTTATAACGCTTTTTTTTGTCGCTTTTTAGTGGTTCTGAGTAGAATACCAAACCATCAACAGGTGTGTAAGTGCAAGCCCATTCTTTGATAAGTTCAGGTAATTTGGATAGAACTTCTTTTGGTATTGCAGGATGGTCTGTGCGAAGAGCATGGATTATTCTTTTATCATCTATTGTTAAAATACGAGACTCGATATTGAGGTCATTTCCCTTTCGATTTTTCTTACTTTTCAATTTGTTAAAGAAATTTTCAGGCAACAACCCCACAACAAAAGTTTCTCCCTTCGGAGCGTTTAAGGCTGATTCAACCTCTACAATGTTCTTGAAACTGTTTATAACCTGGTTTGAAAGCTGAGCGAACATCGCTTTCTGTCTTTCTTTGGGAAGTGTTTCAATCTTTGTTTCCAACAATCTTTCGTAATCTACAGAATATGCTCCAGGTGCGTAATCCCAACCTTGACTTGGATAAACGACTGTGTTTCCGATTTTGTAGCCCGTTGTCGTTATCTGAACTTTCTGTGTCGTTACAGTTCCATCAAGATTGATGTGTTCTCGTTCTATTTCTTCTGTCTTCGTGACAAAGTCTTCTGGCTTACTTTCTCTAACAACATCATCAACAGGCTTGCCGAATTTCTTTTCGACCATCCTTTTTGTCATCCTTACAACGGTGCAATGACAGCCCCATCCATTAGGAGCATAGTGTGTTTGCCAGAACGGGTCATCATAGCGAAAAACAAGGTTGTGTAGTGCGGCATGTTCTATTCGCGGATTTTTATTGCCGGCACCCTTCGGAACAGCGACATAACGCCAATATGGTGCAATATCAGCATCTTCCATCATTCGTTCGTATCTGCCTGCTGCGTAAGCTGTCTTTACATTGGTGTTAAATATGCTGCGAAGTCTTCTATGATCTACTTTTATGGGTTTGACGATTTTCTGGTCTTTGTTTACCGCATCAATATTGCCCCACCATCCTTTATCTTTGAGCGTCGGGATGATTTCATTGGCAAATTCTTGATACGGTTTGCCTTCTTTAATCGCTTTCAAAAGGCTTGCGTGAATATCCTTTACGATATCGATGCTTGTCGCCTTTGACACCACGAAAACTCTATCGTGGGCATGTCGCATGGTATCAGTCCAATCCCAATGCTTTTTTGGCCCTAAAGCAACTTTTTTTTCGAAATAGGCGATAGCCTTTTCGCTAGGAAGATTGAACAACGCGGACAACTCCGTCTGTAGTTTTTTATCAGGCATCGGCACGACCCTGCATTTCAGAAAGGACTAGACATTTTGTTACAGCTTCGTCCATTTTTTTGCTGCTCAAGTTCGGGAGAATCTTGTAGAGTTTTTCTTCGAACTGTTCATAGTTGCCGCAATGTTGAGCGAGGTCAATGATTGGTTTTGCGAGTTCTTCAATTTGTTCTTGCAAATCTTCTGCAGAAAGGTCCTGAATCATTTGTCTTACAGGGGCTCTTTTTGAGCGGTGTTAAAACCCATTCCGCATCCTACGTGATATTCAGCCATTACTTCTCCTTTTCTTCGTAATTCTTGCAGACTTTCCTTTCTTCAGGATGTCAAGAAATTGGAATCCGCAAAATGGGTTCATTCCACCGAAAACTTGAAGTTCGAAAATTTCTCTCCATTCGCGTTTGTTCTTGATACAAATCTTTCTGCCATTTTTCGAGCGGAACAGGATGCGGTTGCATACGTTGTATATGTGGTTGTGTCGGTGTCCGCCTTTCGTCTTACAGGGGCTCTTTTTGAGCGGTGTTAAAACCCAACAAACAAAGAATCATGTTCGGGATCAAGGGAAAGATTACCTATACGTTTCTCGGACCGGCACGCGAATAAATGAGGTTTCGCAATGTATAAGCTCTACGCTATAAAATACATCAACCACGAACGAGGAAACGCTATCTGCGTTTCTAAAATTTTCGGTAAATCTGCCGAAGATGCGGCTCGAAGCCTTTTCGGCTCTCGTTTTGGCGAGTTCTTTTGGACTGGAGTAGAAGTCAAATGCTAGTCCGCTGTTATAGATGTTTTCAGCGTAAATACGACGAAAACAAATGCGTTCTTAGAGATGTAGGTCAAGCAGACAGATGGGCCAGCCGTTATTTCGCCTATTTTTGCCCAGAGTGCATCGAAAAAGAAAAGAATAAAGATTTTAAATAGTGCTAAATATGTATATTATCAAGGAGGTACATTATGAATTACGATATATATAAATTCTACAAAGGAGAAAAGGAAGCTCCTGAAAACCTTAACGGCGAAGAAGCTCGTCTTTGGAACGCAGAAAGGACGTTTGAATATGATTTCAGTAATAATGATAGCGCAGACTGGTATGATTTTTTCAAAGATTACGAGCTTGATGGGAATAATGCCGGTGATATATTTATGAAGAATCTTGATAACAGTGAGCATGACAAACCGAAAATCCTTAGCAAAAAATGGATTTACGATTTATGGCTAAAATGCTTTCTGTTAGTTGACAAGATTCCTGAAAACTTAAAAGAACTAGCAACACATAAATTTAATTTTGTCAAATTTTATAACAATGAAAATGTGAATCCCTTTTTAGGAAAAGACCAAAACAAGGCAATGCTTTGGGAATATGAAAGACTATACACACTGAATAGCGATGATAGGGAATGCTTAAAGGAATACCTAACATACATGAAAGAATTCCGTAATGCAGACGGAATTCCAGAAGGTTATAAAGCTTTATTGTTTAATCGCTATATGAAGGACGCCTATTCCGTAGAAAACGAGATTGGCGAATTCAAGAAATTTTACGAAAAATACTACGGCTGATCATTAAGTTGGCCTATAAGTTTACATCGTATTGTTCTTCCTAATACTTCGACTACTTCAAGTCTAGAGCCTCTCTGAAGAATAATTTCGCGCTCAGAGCCTAAAGTTTCTTTGTTTTTTCCGTTCCATAGCTTATTTTTATCAAAATTGTATTTTCCCTTATCGTTAAAATGGGAAAATGGTTCTGCATATATTCCTTTAGAACCTTTTGGAACCGCTATTTCTAAGTTGTAAGCCTTGAAGAAACCATGGTCTTTATGAGCACTTGTCGATAAAAACGCCCCATCAATAAACTGGTCTCCAACTTTTAGCGAAGATAAATCTTTACCGGCGCTCGTTCTGAAATCATTAGTCCCTCTTCTTACAACAATATTTTCACTGATTGTTGATTTTTCTATAGCACTTGTCAATAAAGGCAAGTCTCTAACATATTCATCTAACGGTCTGTCTCCAACATATCTTATTTTTCTCAATCGTTCATTCAAATAACTATATGTCTGCGTATATTTTGTAAGAACAAGTTTTTGTCTTACAGGGGCTCTTTTTGAGCGGTGTTAAAACTTCATGCTGTTGAACGCGGAAGTGAGGCCGTTCGTTTCCCTCGTGGCCTCCTTCATCCCGGAAGAAATGTTCTTCGCCTGCCTTGCGGCTTCGCTTGCGGCCTTGCTCGCGTTCTGCATGCCCTTCTCGAGACCGGACGCGGGATTGTTCCCTCCTACTCCGGCGACACCGCCGCCGAAAGCCTCGCGGAAACGCTTCACGGCAGCGACCAGCTCGCTGTCGTCAACTTTCAGCTTTATCGACTGTACAAATTCTTCAGCCATCTACACGACCTCCGCGTCACTGCTTGTCCTTGTTCTTCTGCGAGTAGAGTTCTGTCCATGCGCTCTTGTAGTCCTGTTTCATCCTCAAGTACGCCCCGAAATTCACCATGCGGTCGAAAGTCCACTCCGCCTCTATATCAGAAAGCGGAACATGCGCTTCCGTGACGATACGGTCTTACAGGGGCTCTTTTTGAGCGGTGTTAAAACAAAATGTATATTTTCGAGGAGGTTATCACCATGGCAAAAGAAAAAATCAGTAACTTGGCCGAACAGTGGGATGAAGAAAGCAACCAGATGGCCATCCCGAAAGATGAAGCCGAAAAGACTAGAACTGAAGTTAGAAACATGAAGACCGGCGACTTCAACTGGGATGTTGTCGTTCCTAAGTTATATCCAAAAGATTTAGACGTGGATGTTATCGACATCATTACAGGAAAAGTCGATGACATCGCCGAAGTAATCGAGGAACACATAGCCGCTATAAAATGGTTTAAGGAATATCATAAAAAATTCGGATATGACGCAATGGAAAATCTTATTGATTTCTATACAAAATACGACCATAAGCCAGATCCGAATTTCGATTTTGACAAAATGCTAAAAGATTACGACGGTTCCACTATAAAGTAGTGGTATCCAGTTTTAGCATCATGCTGGTAGCCCGTTATTTTATAGCGGGCTTTTTTGCTGTCTTACAGGGGCTCTTTTTGAGCGGTGTTAAAACAAAAAACACAAGATAATTCTGAAGTTTGTACCTATAAAATTATTGTTTTATGCACTTTTATAGGTACAAAACAGGTTATTTTCAATTCAATAAGAAGGCCATAAGGCGAATCCTACTGTGATCGTACCTATAAAAAACGCAAAAAATCGTTTTTACAGGTATTTTCGCACTTAACTTGTATATAAAAGCAGAACAATGTACCTATAAAAGTGTTGGCTTTTAGGGATTTATAGGTACGAAATAAAAAAAGAAGTTCCCAGCACCTATAAAAACTCATTATATCTTATAATGGCTCTTTTTGCGTGTAGGTAAAACGACCTTTTTTAATTGTGTTAAATTTTGACATATCCAGGATTTATATTTATGGTATGAAAAATGCGAATTTAACATCTTTGAAAATTGAAGTCGATACAAAAGAGTTTGGCATCACTAAGCCGATTGTTCTTTTTGTAATCGGCATACTGATTCCCATTTTTACAAGTGAAATACTTCTTGCTATGATGAGCTTTGTGCCTTTTTATGGCTATATGCTTTGGAATGAACATAAGTTTAATCGTAGCAGCATTTTTGTAAGTCGATTAATTTTTGTTATTTCCATTGTACTTGGAATAAAGTTTTCTGTACTGGGCTATAATGTTTTTTCTTTTTTGCAAATTTCCGGCAATGTTCTTTTAATAAACATCGTTCCATCGTTTGGTTTTATGATATATACAATTTTTTGCGTTGAATCTAAGGATCCATCCGAATGGAGCGGCTACAGCCCTGATTAAAAGACGGTCTAATAAACTTTTTTATAATTATGAATGAACGTGCCGAAACTGGGGTGTTTGTAGCTGCAAACGCAAAGGAAAACAATAATGGGTGCTTATATAAATCATACAAACTTGGTTCATGTAACGAACGAGACACGGACTGACGGTTGTTTCGAGTTGCTCGGGTATAAGGACATTGATGACCAAGTAATCCGTGAAATCGCTGACAACAAGAAAATTGAACGTATTCAGATTTCAAGCTTATTGCCAGACGAAGCTTACCAGAAAATAGACGATATTTTTTCTTTACGACCAGACATCACTTTCAGGCTTTTTGGTTTTTACGATGAAGATAAAGTAGATATTTCTTTCCTCTTAAAAATGCCTCATCTGAAAAATCTTTGTATCGACCGTATAGATTTCAGAAAAGATCAACAAAAGATTAATTTTGATGTGCTGTCCCGATTGCGATTAAAACAATTTTATATCGATTGTTTTGATTTGAGAAACTACGAATTCATCAAATATCTTTCAGACGATTTGGAAGATTTGCTCATTACAGCTGATACGATGGGACCGGGAATCGTATTTGACTGCGCATGGCTTCTGAAATATGTAAACCTGAAAAGTTTGTGGCTAGGCAAGAAAGCGAAAAAGAACATTGAATTGTTGAGTCAACTTCCTAAGCTCAAGGAATTGTCTTTAAGGGGTATCAAGATTACAGATTTTTCATTCCTTCAGAAGATGAATCTGGAAAAAATGGCACTTCTTTGGAATTCAAATAACGACTTGCATGAATTGGCAAAACTTAGGAATCTTCGTGAAATTGAACTTTGGCGAATAAATAAGCTGGACGACATTTCATTCATTGAAGATATGACGAACCTTGAGATCATAAGACTAGAGGATCTTAAACACGTTACCAGCCTTCCGGATTTAAGCAAGCTCACAAAGCTCAAAAAAATAGTCCTCAACGGTACCGGTATCGATATGAAATCATTACCTGACAGTATTAAGCCCTATTGCGCTTCTTTTTAAGCGGCTTTAAAACAAAAATCATCCGCAGTTCGACCCCTTGCTCCGCAGTAAAGCGGTAATATATATTTGAGAGAAATCTACACGCAGGAAACAACATGTCTAGAAGTCATCGAAAATCGTTTCGTTCTACAATCTGCATGGTGTCATTAAAAAGCATGCGACAATGGAAAAGCGATTCTACGCAAATTCGCCGTTCAAGAGAAAACGCGGAACTAAAAAAAATTGACACCAAAGTCCCAGAAGAAACACAAGGAAACTGCAACATAAAATACCAAAAAAGCAAAAAACTTTCCGATTGGTCAGGCCCACACGACGGATATTGGTTTTATCCCAATGCAAAGAAATACGCAGCAACGCAAGAAAAGCCATGGCACATAACCGACAAATAAAAAACAACCGTTCCATTTGACATTTTCTGCCATTTGATTTTATTATATTCAGGAACATGATTAACACGCAGAAAAAGATGACAGAGAAAGAAAAGAAAGCAGCAGCCAAGGCCTTTGTAGAACGTTGGGCTGATAAAGGTTATGAAAAAGGCGAGTCTCAAAAATTCTGGATGGACTTACTTTCAAGTGTTTTCGGCATAGAGAACTTTGCAGAATTCATCTTTTTCGAAGAACAAGTCAAAGAACGTCTTCAAGGTAAAATAATCACTAATTTTATAGACGCCTTCATTCCTTCGACGCGCGTGATGATCGAACAAAAATCCAGCGACAAGGACTTACGTAAGCCGATAAAACAAAGTGACGGTCGATATTTAACGCCTTATCAGCAAGCAAAGAAGTATGTGGCTGATTTGCCGCTGAGCCAGCACCCCAAATGGATTGTCTCATGCAATTTTACGGAATTTCTTATATATGACATGGAACATCCAAGCGGAGAGCCAGAACAAATTTTATTGAAAAATTTGGGTAAAGAATATCATCGCCTAAATTTTTTGGTAGATGCACGCAGTGAAAACATCAAACGTGAAGTCGAAGTTTCTATCAAAGCCGGCGAAATCGTTGGAAAAATTTACGATGCATTATTGCCCGAATTTGGCAAAAACCCAACAGCAGCAGACCTTCACGCACTGAATGTCTTGTGCGTACGTCTCGTCTTTTGCCTTTACGCCGAAGATGCAGGAATTTTCAAAAAAGAGCAATTCTATAGTTATCTTAAGAGTTTCCGCGCCGAAAACATGCGCGTTGCTCTCCGTGAGCTTTTCCGTGTTCTTGATACAAAGCCCGAGAACCGCGACAGATTCATGGAAGAAAAACTTGCTGATTTTCCATACGTAAACGGTTCGCTATTTCAAGAAAAAGAAGGCGAAACAATCCCTCCCATTTCGGAAAAAACAGCCGAAATTATTTTGACACATGGAAGCTTAGACTTTGACTGGTCTGAAATCAGCCCCACGATTTTCGGTGCTGTTTTTGAAAGCACATTGAACCCCGCTACACGCAGAAGCGGAGGAATGCACTATACCAGCATCGAAAACATCCATAAAGTCATTGATCCCTTATTTTTGAACGATTTAAACGCAGAATTTTCAACAATTTGCGAAATAAAAACCGCCAAAATTCGCAATGAAAAATTGGAGAATTTTCAAAAGAAACTCGGTTCACTCAAATTTTTGGACCCTGCCTGTGGTTCCGGTAATTTTCTTACAGAAACCTACGCCAGCCTCCGTAAGCTAGAAAACAAATGCGTTCAACTTCGTCTCGGTTCAGACCCCGCATTTGACGTGTATGGAGACGAATTCAAGCCTCAAGTGAACATCAACCAGTTCTACGGCATTGAAATCAACGACTTTGCAGTAAATGTGGCCAAGGCGGCACTTTGGATTGCCGAGAACCAAATGATGGAAGAAACCTCACAAATTCTCCACCGCAATTTGTATTTTTTGCCTCTAAAAACCAATGCAACCATCGTCGAAGGCAATGCCCTAAAGATGAATTGGGAATATTTGCAAGAGAGCGATCCCGAACTCACTCTGTGGGCAGATAAAGTCAATGTTGTTTCTCCCAAAAATATTGATCCAAAGAAAATGATTCTTGCCGAACCAGGAAAGCACTACGATGCAGTAACTGTTGTAACAGAAAACTTGCACATAGGAAAATCTGCAGAACAACCTCATAAGAAAAATCATTACGATTACTTAATCAGTAATCCCCCATTTATAGGATACGGTTTACAAACCAAAGAACAAAAACAAGAAACACTAGACATTTTCGTTGACAAAAACGGCAAGTCCTACAGTTCAGCAGGCAAAATTGACTATGTAGCCAACTGGTATTTCAAAGCAGCCAAGCTGATTCAAGGAACAAATACAAAATGCGCATTCGTGTCAACAAATAGCATCACGCAAGGTGAACAAGTCACAGGTATCTGGAAACCTCTTTTTGACAGGTTTAAGTTACAAATTGATTTTGCATACCAAACATTCCGCTGGGACAGCGAATCCGAGCAAAAGGCACACGTTCATTGCGTAATTATAGGCTTTTCGGCAAACGACTCTCAGCAACACCCCAAGCGCATTTACCTTGCCAACGGAAAAATCAATGAGGCAAAGTCCATCAATCCCTATTTGATGGACGCACCTAACATTTTTGTTGAAAGCCGGAAAAATCCGTTGTGTAACGTTCCTTTAATGACTACAGGCAACCGTCCTGCCGATGGTGGACATCTCATTATCGAAGCGAATGAATACGAAGATTTCGTCAACAAAGAACCCGATGCAAAGCCTTTCATCAAACGTCTTATCGGTTCTGAAGAGTTCATCAACAACAAGCCACGTTACTGTTTATGGCTCGTCAATGCGACTCCGGCGCAAATCAAAGGGATGCGTGAAGTTTACAAGCGCGTTCAGGCTTGCAAACTTGACAGAGAAAACTCACCCGATGCAGGGCGGCAGAAGCTTGCTTTAAGACCAGCTCTTTTCCGAGAAACAAACAATCCCGAAAACTATATCATTGTACCTGCAACATCTTCAGAAAAAAGAACCTACATTCCGCTAGGTTTTTTAGGAAAAGAGTTTATTCCATCAAATGCAGCCGTAATTATCCCCGATGCAACACTTTATCATTTCGGCATTCTCACTTCCTGTGTTCACATGGCATGGATGCGCACTGTAAGTGGTAAACTAAAAAGCGATTACCGATACAGCAAAGACATCGTTTACAATAACTTTCCATGGCCAAAGTTAGACGAAAGAACGAGCGAAGCCAATGGTCATTTCGACAAGCTCAATGACCTTAAATCACGAATTGAGCAAACAGCACAAACAATTCTTGACGTACGCGCAAAATATCCTGATAGCAGTCTTGCCGATCTTTACGATGATTTGACAAAGCCCACAGACCTTCGCAAAGCCCACTCAGACAACGACAAGGCCGTTATGGAGGCCTACGGATTCAATTCAAAGATGACTGAAACTGAAATCATAATAGAATTGCTCAAAAAATATCAAGAGCTTGTGGAAAAAATTAGCAAAAAGTCATAATTTGACACGTTCGTTACTTATATTATAAATATGGCAAACGAAAAAAACATTCTCCATGTTACAAGAACGTCCATTATGACACTATTCCTGCTATTTGGAATATTGTTTTTATTTCACTCTTTAAACGCATTCATTGTAGCAAACGTACTTTTATTTTTTTGAATATATGCATGTTTATAGTCCCTTCCCAAGCAGTCAAAAAAGGGATCCGTGTATAATTTCAAGGCATCGTGATTTTTTGAATATTAAAAAGAGTCATCACAATACTTTATTCAAAGAAAAAAAAATTCCACAACAATTGCAGATTTTTCAATGATGATTACACGATTATATTTCAAATAAAGGATTTTAGGAGCAAGCGTAATTTTTCCCGACGCTTTAACATTCTACTCAGCAATATTTATCTTCAATTTTTCTTCGGAATACCGATTCTAAAATTCTAATCAATCAGATCGTTCTGGAACCTTGACAGGTGTTCAAACGGCAAGATTTGCCGGCCTCTGAACAGCCCGCAGCCATCGTTAATCAGTTGGTTGTTGATGGCCTTGAACATATTCACGTCAATTTTCGCAAGTTCGAGTTCCTGTAACTTTGTCAAGCGTTCATACGCCTCGTCAAAGTAAACGCATTCGCCACTTGGAATTTGGTCGTGCTTGGTACGTCTTGTCTCCTGCGTTTTTTCGTAGCCGAAGTGGTTAGCATCGCCAATTTCTGCAAAATCGTCCATGTCTTTGGTGCGGAGCTGCACCTCCGTATAGCAACGTGCAAGATTGTCGTAAAATGTTATATGCAACGACTGGTAACCCGAACTCCTGGGAGTAGCCACCGAGTCATGATAATACGGTTGGACAGTCTCTTTAAGCAGGTCACAGTGTCCGCCGTCCGCATGCTTGGAAATTTCTGGAGTAAACCCGCGCTCTTCCAAGAACTCGGGCAAGACGTTTGCAATGTCATACAAGTATTTCCGTTCGACTTCGCTCCGTTCTTCGCCTTTTTTTATATGGCAAACGGGCATCGAAATCACAATACGGTAAGCGATCAGGTCGCGGAAATTCAGCTTACTTTTAATTTCGGCTTCGGACGGAAACTTTCCATTTTTCTGGTAATAGTTGTACACAAATTCAAGGATATATCCGTTGAATTTTTCTTCGGCCCGGACAAGCGACTTTATACGCCCTTTAAAGGTAAATGCAAGGAAGGGATATTCCCTTGTCATGTACTTGTAGAACTCTTTGATTCTTTGGGACTGCGATGTCAAGAAGTCGTTGTGCTCCAGCAATTCAATAATCTGTATCAGAAAATTTGAATGTGCGAGATCAATGCTATTTCGCGTTCCTTTCGCACTGTTTCTAAGGTCATTTGAATACTGATGCAAAATTTTCAGCACTGTATTCCCGGAAAACAGGTAATCGTTCAAAGAGATCATCTTGCGCCTCCCGAAGTCATTTATTGACGACATACACGAAGTAATATAACAAAAGCATTTGCGATTTCTCGCAAAATAAAGTAAATTATAAAAAATATTTTTTTTGCATATTCAAAATATTACGCATAGTGTAAAAGAAGATTTCAAAAAATGTAACGTTTTACAAGAGATGGTCATTTAAGAACATTTAGGATAAACTTTTATGGATAATAGAGAACTTAAAATTCACGGTATCTACAGGCACTTCAAAAACCGCTACTACATCGTCGAAGGAGTTGCAAAGCATTCCGAGACCGAAGAGGAATACGTCATTTACCGCGCTCTTTATGGCGACAATACGGTTTGGCTCCGCGAAAAATCCATGTTCTTAAGCGAAGTCGATCACGAAAAATATCCGGACATCAAGCAAAAATACCGTTTCGAATTTATCGACTTTGGCAAGTAAAAGAACTAATCTTTTTTGAAAAAAAAATCACTTTACAAAAAAAAGTTTATATTATTTTCATGAAAAAGAAAACTCTCATTACTTTACTTTTAACCGTCATCAGTATTCTCATGGTAACATTCTTCGTGAGAGACTGGCTCGTATTTTACAACTGTGGTGCCGTCGAGCAGTGCCTTGTCGAAAGTAGCAATTACCAGAACATTGCCAAGTTCGCGGTAACCGCCATCATGACGGTCATCGTATTTTTCATTGGAAAAAACTGCCTTTGCAGGCGCGACCGCAACTTTTTGCAAGCGGGTTTCGCGATGGCGCTGTGTGCAGATTTCTGCTTAAAGATTTTGCACAATTATTCGCATTTCCTAAATCACCGCGGCGATTACACTTTGCTCGGCATCTGCTTTTTCATGGTGGTCCAAGCACTATTCATTTACCGACACACGCGTACGAGCGACACAGACAATAGTTCACCCTGGATTCTCTGCATACCATTTGCGGTCATGTTCATCACGAACGCACTTCACCTGTTCCGAATTTTCGAAGGGCCGACGGTCCCGATTATCGCAACTTATGCAGCATTTCTCTTCTGTTCACTCGCAGTCGCCTGCAAAGTTCCGAAGAAGGGCTACTTCCCCACGAAGAACGCAAGGAACATCAAGCGCGGCATGATACTATTCGTCTGCTGCGATGTATGCGTGGGCATTTCACTTGCAACCGGCGATGACCACAGCGTTCAAGAAATTGTGGCAACCGTTGCCAATAACTTTGTATGGTATTTCTACACGCCGGCCCTGATTTTACTTGGGCTCAGCGGGTATAAAAGGAAAGAGTAATTTCTTACGAAATGGAAAAGCCCGCTTCCTTCGACTGTCGCTCAGCGCAGGCTCTGACGGGCATGACATTTTTTACTTTTGTAAACGACCTTTGAAATCGTATTTTCGGACTTCGCGAGGTTCCTTTAAAGAGCCTTCGCGTTGCGATGATTCTCCAAAAGTGACATACAACATTCCGTTTTTGCGATAGACTCTGCTACCGTAAACATGAGCAGATGAACGCACTTCGCCCTTGAGCGAAGTCGTCGTATCCTTTGTCGGAATTTTTTCATCGGGTTTGAGCAAACGCCATACTTGATACCATGGCCAATCATCACTCCAACTTTGCACAACACGCTCGCCATCAGTAGTTGCACGCAAATAATGCCCACTGTTCTGCATTTTCATGCGAACAACATTGCCTTCGTAACCGGATTGTTTTTCCAACGCAATTTTTTGATGAGCTCCGCCATTCCACTTGTACAGTCCCGCAGAAGCTCCCGCATCTGTCTTTTCATTCGGAATTTCCACGACCACGTCACCGAAGTTGATTCGGTACGCAGAGCCCGAAAGCGGTGTAACGGTCGCAATAGCGTTATTGCCCTTGCAGTCGCCAAGCGCAAGTTTATTATCGGCAGTCTTGACCATGCAAGTTCCGAAGTTCATAGAGAAAATACGTACAGTATCAGGCTTTGCCGGTTTCGCCTGCCACACGCGCACCCAGTCCGCTTCAAAATACGCAGGCTTGTCCGCCGTGATTTCAATGTCATCGCCCGCCCAGCCACCAATCGCCAAATTCACGATAATGTACTGAGCAGAAAGTTGCTTGATTTCTGTTGGACGGTTGTAACTAGCAAATTTTTTATCGTCAAAATAAAAACTCAAAGTACTCTCGTCCCATTCCACTGCATACGTGTGGAAACCCGCAGAACGGTCAACATTGTCGTCCTTATGCCCGCCAAAGGAAGCTTCGTGATCCCACGCCGAGCCATGACTGTTATACCAACTCGGATCGGTGTAATGCAAATAGTAGTGGTGTTGCTTGCGCGATGCGGGGATTTCCAAAATGTCAATCTCCGGAGGCCAACCATCTTGCAACGTCCAGAACGCAGGCCAAGTTCCTTTTTGCCAAGGAGCTTTGAAGCGACCTTCGATATAGCCGTACTTGACTTCGAATTTTCCCTTCGTGTCAATCGCACCCGAGGTGTAGTCTACCGGAATTTCCTTGTTGTTGAATTTCGCCTTAGACCTATCTCCCGTTGCTTTGGGGTGCTTTTTCTTTTCGCCCTTGAGCTTGAGCGTGCCATCGGAGACAATCACGTTTTCTTCGGCACAATAGGCACGGTGATTATGCGTCGGTCCCCAGTTGTACGTTGGGTTCCACTTTTTCTTATCGAGACTCGTACCATCGAAATTATCTTCAAAAACAAGATCCCATCCAGATAAATTTCCCGGTGGATCAGCAAAGGCTAAAGATGCTAAAAATAAAACAATAGAATGCTTTGCGACGCTCGCAATGACGTGATTCTTTTTCATATCCACTTCCAATCCTTACCCACAACAATTTACAAAAGCATGCCACCACCAAAAAGCAACATAAAAAGGCCGCAGGTTCTATAAATATACCTTCAGCATGTCGATAAGCCTAGTTAAAAGTTGTAAAAAAGTCCCCAAGAGCGGGATTTTAACGATTTACCGGGAGTTCATCACATGACGCCGCCATTTTCCGCTCTTCCAACGGCGCCAAAAGATTAGCGGAGCCGTGCTATAGACCGCAACCACGGCAATCCAGGCATAATGGGCCGGGAGATGGAAAATGTAAGCAACGACGTACAAGGCTATTGCCACAAACCAATTCATGATACCGCAGGCAAACATCACCCAAACGGTATCGCCCGCCCCACGAAGCGCCCCCGCATAGATTACGAGCAAAACTTCGACAAAGATGTAGAACGTCGCTATCCGCAGCATAAAGATGCTCATCGGGCGCGCCGCATCAAAAATCGCAAGAGCACTTTCCGTTGCCTCAGCCACATCAGGCTTGAAAATATCCGTCAAAACGCCAGGCAAAAAGATGAAGAAAATTCCCATCACCAAGGAATAACCCCAGCCAAGCTTAAGCCCGGAATAAGTCGAACGCGTTGCCGCAGCGCCATCTTTCACGCCCACGTAACGCCCCACCAAACTCGTAGACGCCACTTCCAGCCCCATCAGCGGAACATACGCCACCAAATCCCAGTTGAACATAATCGAAGAAGCTGTCGCCGACTCCGGCCCAAGCGCATGGAACATCAAAATCAGCAACTGAAACGCCGTCATGTTCAGGAACATTTCGATGCCAGACGGAATACCCTTTTGCAAAAGTTCGCGCGTCAAAGGCCAGCTAAACGCAAACGCATACCGCGTGCGGAACCGGGCATGACACTCCTTGCCAAAAAACTTCGCAAACAGAATAACCGTAGAAACGACATTGCCGATGAGCGTGCCATAAGCGGCTCCCGCAACACCCATCGCAGGAATAGGACCGCACCCGTAAATAAGGATAAAGTTGCAGGCGACGTTCACAAGCATCCCGACAAACGCAGCCTTCATCACGATCTTGGTTTCGCCAATACCGCTAAAGAAGCACGGTGCCGCATTGCGCAACAAGTTGATTACGCCACCGAACATCAGGATGTTAAAATACGTCTTCTGGTATTCGAGCTGGTCCGTCGGTAAATGCTCCAGCCCAAACGCCAAATGCCCCAGCGGAATAGTGAGGTACAAAAGCGGCACTGAAATCAGCGACAAATACACCGACTGCATGAATACACGGGCACAATCCCAACGTTTCTTGCCACCCAAACGTTGCGCCACCATCGCCGTCGTGTAGCTAATAGCTCCCGTAAAAAACATCGTGAGCGCAAGCTGCACCGCCCCAGCCCCAAGCGCCGCATTCATTTCGGCAGGGCCAAGCTTCGAGAGGAACAAGCGGTCGATGAACGTCATGAACGTATCAAACGACATCGACAAAAGCATCGGAAGCGCCACCACGAGCACATCCTTCACGTCCCCGTTCTTCTTGAATTTCGAAGGTTTAAAGAATTTGTTTAATAAAACATCGACCATAGCTTGGCAAAGATAGAAAAATCAAAGGCCGCGCGACAGCCAAAAAACAAAGAACTATCGTTTTAGTTTGCGCAAATTTTCCAAGCGGTTGAGCGCTTCGTAAAGCGTTTCGTCTTTCTTTGCGAAGTGAAGGCGCACAAGATGATCCACCGGCTCGCGGAAAAAGCTCGAGCCCGGAACGGCCGCGACGCCCACTTTCTGCGCCATATCGATGCAGAACTGTTCATCGGGCAATGTGCCGACCGCGCATTTCACATCACTACAAGATTCGCGCACTCCGCCAACATTGCGATGACCGTATCCGAACTCGCTAATATCGATCAGTACAAAATAAGCGCCTTGCGGTTCCGTAAAACGCAAACCGAGATTACGCAATCCGTTCGTAAACAAATCCTTCATGTGCGTGTAATGCGCCTGTAAACCCGCATAATACGAGTCATCAAAACGGAGCGCCGTCACCGCCGCCTCCATCAACGGAGCCGCAGCACCCACCGTCAAAAAATCATGAACTTTCTTAATGCGCTCCATAACCGGCTCCGCCGCAAGCACATAGCCCAAGCGCCAGCCCGTTATCGAGTACGTCTTGCTCAAACTGCTACATTCAATCGTACGTTCGAACATTCCCGGAAGCGTCGCAATGTACGTATGGCGATGCGGAGCGTAAATGATATGCTCGTAAACTTCATCCGTAATCACATACAAGTCGTACTTGACCGCAAGCGTTGCAATAATTGAAAGTTCTTCGTGCGTAAAGACCTTACCGCTCGGATTTGCCGGATTGCAAAGCACAAGCGCCTTCACGCCCGGTTGCGCCATCGCGCTTTCGAGCACGTCCGCATCGAAACTCAAGTCCACCGGCGAAAGCGGCACGTAAACCGGAGTCGCCCCGCACAAAATCGTATCCGCAGAATAGTTCTCGTAAAACGGCGAGAACAGCACCACCTTATCACCCGGATTGCAGACCGACATCATCGATGCCATCATCGCTTCAGTACTGCCGCATGTGATGACAATCTCTTTTTGCGGATCGTAACGCAATCCACTAAAATGGAACTGCTTACCGCTCAGCGCTTCGCGGAAATTCTGCGCGCCAAATGTAATCGCATACTGGTGCGGGCCCGTCAAAGCCACTTCCGAAAGACGTTTCGTGAGCGCCTCCGGCGGGTCAAAATCAGGGAAGCCCTGCGACAAATTAATTGCCCCGCAAGCATTGGCAATACGGGTCATTCGGCGGATGACAGAATCGGTAAAAGTTTCGGTACGTTTACTTAACGGTTGCATGGCGATGGAATTTAGAAAATTCACTCGACAGAAAAGCAGGTCGTTCACACGGCCTGCCGTTTTTATAAACACTCAAAGGGAGTTCTAAAATTGCATCGGCTACTTTCCGTTGTAACGCTCCATGCATTTTTCAATGCCGAACTTAAAATAGCATTCCACAAGAGCAGGGACTTTCGAAATAGCCTCGTCAAATTTCGGGCGGTCTTCAGGCGGAAACTTTGCCAAAACCCAGTTGCTGAGTTCGAATTTCGGAGGGCATTTACCCACACCAAACCGGATGCGGGGAAACTTGTCGCCCACATGTTCAATAATGTTCCGAAGTCCGTTCTGTCCACCATGACTGCCATTTGCACGGCAACGGATACGGCCTACATCCAAATTAACATCGTCACTGAACACAAGCAAGTGATCAACCTTGACTTTATACCAAGTCATAAGAGCCTGCACCGCTTCGCCAGACAAATTCATATATGTCTGCGGTTTCACAAGCAAGCATTCCTCGCCCGCGATATTCACCTTCATGGTAAGAGCCTTGTGCTCCGATTTCCAATCCTTACTTGGATCCGCTAGTTTTTCAACGGCCATAAACCCCGCATTGTGATGCGTATTCGAATACTGAGAACCAGGATTACCAAGACCGACGATCAGATACATAATAAACTCGCATAAATATTTAAAGAAGATTCCCGATTAAATCGGGAATAACATTTTTAGGGTATACATTTACTTTGTCCAAAGAACTTGTGGCCAATCGGCGCCTTCTTCGCCCAACATGAACAGCGGCTTCAAATTTTTGTTCAAGACAATCGTACGCGGCAAGCTGATATCTTCGCCCTCCTTTACAAGACCGAAGCCTTCAGTGAGGCGCTTGAACGGATCGTTCACGACAATAAATTTAGACGCATTGATCTTTTCGATCCAGCTTTTGACAAGTTTTTCATCGCGTTCACCAATGTTCACAAGCACGATCGAGACATTATTTTTCTGAAGTTCATCAAAATTTTCGACCAAGCGCTTGATCCCCGCCCTGCATGGGATGCACCACGTAGCAAAATAGACTAGCGCTGTACGATTATTCTTTTCAGCAAGTTTTGCCAAATGCGACCGTGTAAACGGAGCCGCATTTTCAGTAAATTCACGAACAGCAAACCACGGAAGCGAATCAGAAATCGCCGAAGGCAAATCCATTTTGCGAGACTTGTCTAATTTACTCGCAGTAGCCGCAAATGCAGACATCGCACAAAACGAAAGCGCCAAGACAGTTACAGATATACAAGACAAAAAGCGAATCATTCAAGTCTCCACTTGTCAAGTTCTTGCGTCCATTCGTTGAACCAATCGCCTCTCGAAATATTGTCGTTCAATCGATTTTTTGCCTCGTTCACGTCGTAGCGACCGCTACCTTTAACTTTGGCATGAAGGCTAAAGTAATCTTCACCATCGCAATTCGAGCCCGTCAAATACAAATCCGTCGTACATGAAATACCAAGGCTGCCTTCGGAGCATGCGACAGGCGACACATCCAGCTTCAACAAAAGACCATTCACGCATTCTGCCGCCCGGACCGGATACTTTACCGAAAGGCGTTCGAACACGGCGCGGCGCTGTTGTTGAACAGACTGATCAAAATCATCCACCTTGTAATAGAATGCATATTGCGCACGGAACGCATTGTAATTCTGTTGACCCAAATCAAGCGCCCCTTTTACCTTATTTTCAAAATTCACGCCAAGCCCAGCAAGGAGAGCAACATCCAATTGCATTCTCGCATACATTTCCTGCGCCGCCTTGAACGCATTGTTCTTTATGACCGGATGCTTTTGTTCCTCGAAAATCTTGAGGGCAAGCGTCACGGAATCCTGCAAAAGATTAGCCTCGTTAAGAAACGGTTTCGCAGCATCGGATTTGGACATGCAAGCCACTACACCATATTTACCGGCACCGGTCAACGTCGCAACAGGTTTTGCGTCCTGAGCATTCCGCAACTGCGTAAACACTTGCGTGTTAGCCTCGAACGAAGATTCTATCGTTTCCCTGCCAAAAGCGTCCACATTCGATTTGCGTGTTTCATCCGTCTTCGCCACGACGACAGACTGGATCTTCGCTGCAATATCCTTTTGCGCGATTACAAGCGCCGAATTCGGATCATCAGCAATTCCCTGACCACGCAGGTCATCCGCATTCGGACAAACGTAAGGATTCAGCATTCCAGCCAAAGAAACGTGAGATTCTTCGGCCGTCCCCACTTGCGGATGCGAAAGTGTTGTTTCCGGTACATTTTTTACAGCCGATCCAGAATCTTGCTCGTTATAGGCCTGCGATGCTTTCGCGCGGATTGCTTCAGCATCAGCACCGCGTTCGGCGGTCGACGTGGAACCAGCACAACCTAATAGAGAAACAAGACAGCCACAGAATAGAAATTTTATAGAATTCATGGGGCAAATATAGTTTTATTCATCGGGAAAATTCGCCATTTCCGAAGTCACTGTTCCGCATCAAGTTCGCTATACGCCTTTTGAGCGTTAGCGCGCACTTCATCGGCATTACTATCCTGCTTTTTAACAGGTTCGGAACTAGCACACCCTAAAAGGGCGATAAAACAAAGGCAGTAGAAAAGTTTGACGATATTCATAATGGGAATATAGATAATTAAATAATGGGAAACCAACAAAAAAGACCCATCCCCATCGGGACAGGTCTCAAATAGCTATACAGCTTTTTGCCAGAATTAGTTGGCAGCCGGAGCAGCAGCGGCAGCAGCATCAGCAGCCGGAGCAGCAGCAGCGTCCTTCTTCTTAGACTTGGAAGAAATCGTGAAGATAACGGTGCGCGGGACAGAAGCGAGCTGAACGTTTTCCGGGAGCTTGAAATCCTTAGCATAGAAAGTCACGTTCGTTTCGAAATTGGAGATGTCCAATTCGAGAACAGACGGAATGCTTGCCGGCTTGGCAGCGAGCTGGAGGTAACGAGCTTCCTGAGAGAAAAGACCGCCCTGGGTCTTCACGCCAACCGGAAGGCCATTGAGCTTGACCGGAATGCGAACCTTGACGAATTCATCTTCGGCAATCTTGATGAAGTCAACGTGGGTAATCTTCTGAGTGATAGCGTCCTTCTGGACACTGTAGACGATTGCCGGATTGCCAGCCTTGCCATCGATTTCGAGGTCAAGAAGCGTATAACGCTTGCCCGGAGCAAGAACCTTGCGGAGGTCGATTTCGCTTACTGCAATGTTCTTAGCTTCGATACCCTTACCATAATAGACGGCCGGAATCTGACCAGCCTTACGCAAACGGGCGTTTTCGCGGTTTGCACCTAGCACTCTCGAGGTAGCTTTGAGCGTTGTGAGTTCCATTGTATTATCTCCATTAGATAAAAAAAATTCATTGGGGTAGCTGGACTCGAACCAACGAATAACGGAATCAAAATCCGTTGTCTTACCACTTGACGATACCCCAATGGTGCGACAAAGATAGTAAAAAAATCTCTTTTGTCAAAGATAAAAGCCTAAATATTTTCAAAAAAAAGCAATTTACAGAAATTTAGTTACTGGTTAGTAGTTATTAGTTACTAGAGATTGCGATATAGACAATTCTAGCAACATAGAACTACAAAATGCGGCGAAACCAGCTTAGTAACTTAGAGCACTTAACGGCGTCGAAGTCGCTCATCTATGCCAGAACTTGGTCACTGTTTGGTAGCGCGAAATCGGTTTTAGCACAGCGGCGGCCTTTTCGGCAAGTTCCCTGGTCTTGAAAATCCCGAAAACAGACGCCCCCGAACCGGACATCAAGGCGACATCGGCCCCAAGCTCAATGAACTTTTGCTTCATTTCGGCGACAAGCGGGTGCGTCGGGAAAACGGAAATTTCAAAAGCGTTGAAGTAAGATGCAGGATTCAGGACGAGTTCAGTCGAGACATTGGCAGAAATGGGTTCTGCAACAGGCTCTCCACACAACGAGCCCCGCACCTGAGAATCCCACGCCGCCTTGTACTGCTCCCAGCGGTCCGGGCCGGATTTCGGGACGCCCGCGTAGGCATCCTTCGTCGGGACGGAATCAAGCGGAGTCGCAATCAGGAGGGCAGCCCCTTCCGGGAGGTCCAGCGGATCCACGAACGTCAAACGCTCGCCGATGCCTTCGGCAAAAGCCGTTCCGCCACGGACAAGGAACGGCACGTCGGCGCCAAGACGGGCTCCGATGGCTTCCAGCGTCTCGAACGGGAGGTTCAAGTTCCACAAGCGGTTGAGCAATCGGAGCGTCGCCGCGGCATCGGCACTTCCACCGCCAAGGCCAGCCCCCAACGGCATCACCTTCGTGAGGTGGATGTCCGAACCGAGAGCGCAATTCGCATATTCCTGGAGCGCCTTCGCCGCCTTGAACACGAGGTCCGATTCCAGCGGGTAGTTCTGCGGTTCGTTGTACGTCAAGTGGATTTCGCCATCGTCGCGGAGCGTCGCTTCGACCGTATCGCCCGCATCAACAGTCTGGAAAACAGTCCCCAAATCGTGGTAACCGTCTTCCCGCTTGCGGATGACATCAAGAAACAAGTTGATTTTTGCTGGAGCGTATTCGTACATAGGTCGTAGGAAGTTAGAAGTAGGAAGTAGACAGTGGTTAGTGGTTGGTGATTGGTGGTTAGGGGGTTCGTGCCTCGGACCTCGAGCCTATCTAAACGCTCCGGAGCGTTCGAGTTGCATAAGTTCGTCCATACCGATAAGCATTGCGCGGGGTTTGGAGTTGCCGGTACTGCGAGCGCAGAGTCCCATACCGAACAGTTGGTCCACAATTTTGCCTGCGCGGCTGTACCCCACGCTAAAGTGGCGCTGCACCGCAGAAGTCGAAAGCCCGTTGCCACCTTCGATAGCCCACTTGGCAACATCGAACAGCAACTTATCCTTCTTCTCGTTCATCGCGACATTGCCACCTTCCTCGTCGTCGCCATCTTCGCCGCCCGAGACATCGAACGATTCCACCTGCGGGTAGAACACGTTCTGGTCGGAGCAAGCGTCAGCCAAACGTTCGGCTTCTTCATCGCTGAGGAATGCACCGTGTACGCGCACCGGATCCGGATCGTTCACGGCCTTGTAAAGCATGTCGCCACGGCCAAGGAGCTTTTCGGCACCGGCATGGTCCATCACCGTACGGGCGTCAATCTGCGATGCGACCTTGAAGCTTATACGCGTCGGCAAGTTCGCCTTGATGATACCCGTAATGACCTTCACGGACGGACGCTGCGTCGCAAGCACCAAGTGGATGCCCACGGCACGAGCCTTAGCCGCCAAGCGAGCCACGGACTTTTCGATTTCCTTACCCGCAACCATCATGAGGTCCGCCATTTCATCGATAATCACAACGATAAACGCCATGCGGTGGCCACGGTCTTCTTCAGGAACTTCATCCGGCAATTCGCCCGCCTCGAACTTCGCGTTAAAGCCACCGATGTTACGCACCTTTGCAGAAGCCAAGACTTCCGTTCTGCGGTCCATCTCGTAGCAGAGCCACTGGAGCGCCTGAATGGCAATTTCCGGCTTGGTAATCACGGGCGCCAAGAGGTGCGGGATGTTCTCGTACATCTTGAGTTCCACCGCCTTCGGGTCCACGAGAATCATACGAAGTTCATCAGGAGTCTTGCTGAACAGCATCGATGCCATGAGAGCGTTAATGCAGACAGACTTACCGGAACCCGTCTGGCCAGCGATCAGCAAGTGCGGCGCTTTGGCCAAATCCATCGTGAACGATTCACCGGTAATGTCCTTGCCTAGCGCCACAAGAATTTTATCTTGCGCGGGCTTGAACTTGTCACTCATGAACACATCGCGGCAGAACACCGTCTGGAACTTGCGATTCGGGATTTCCACACCGACCGCCGCCTTGCCAGGAATCGGCGCCAAAATGCGGATGGACGAAACCTTGAGCGGGAGCGCCAAGTCTTCTTGCAAAGCCGAGAAGCGGCTCACCTTCACACCCGGGCCCGGCTCCACTTCAAAACGCGTAATCATCGGGCCCGTTTCGCAACCGATCACGCGTCCCTTGACCTTGAAATTTTCGAGCTTTTCTTCGAGCATCTTGCCGATAGCGTTCAGTTCTTCTTCAGTGTAGTCCGCCGTCTGCACTTCGTGCGTGTCGAGAATCTTTGCAATTTCCGGAATCTTGTATTCATCGTAAGACGCAGTAGGGGCCGCGGGGATTGTAGCAGAATACACCGCCGGGCGCGCACTCCCATTAGCATGTCCACCAGCACCGCCAGCATTCCCGGCACCGCCCATCGTCCCGCCCAAAGTCGGGTCCTCGCCCACTTCATCCGCAGTCACGACCACAGGCACAAAAGTTTCATCATCCTCATCAACGGCAGGATTTCCCGGGAAATCTTCAATGTAGGCACCATCACCGCCCAAGAGGTCCTCCGCATGGATTGCGGCACGAGTTTCAACAGAATCCGAGAGAGTCGCATCACGGACAATCTTCGTCCGTTTCGTCGAAGCATTTTTCATCGGAACCGCTTCCGAAAGATTTCCTTTCACGGCGCCAGAAGTTTTTTTCGCGGACTTCGGTGAAGCATCCGCAGCACCGCCGAGATTTGCCTCATTATCCGCACCAGCATTTCCGACGACATTCCCCATTACAGCATCCACTGTTTCAGAGCCCGCCGTTCGGCGCACATCGCCTTTCACCTGCATACGGCCCTTATGCCCCTTTTCCCAGTCGATCAAGTCGCGGGCACGGCGAAGCGCCCCGATGCGTTCCTTGATTTCCAGAATCTGGAGTGCATTCATGTGGCGTTCGTTCAAGCGTAGTTCCTCTTCCAAGCGACGGATTTCCGGATCTTCGTACACGCCATCGCCCAAAGTATCCTCACCGGCCGCAACAGGTTGCGCATTGCGCGGATCTTCAAGCGGAGCCGCAAACTGAGCTTTTCCGGCCATTCCAGTCTCGGCAACACCAGCGGCATTCCCCGGCAAGCCATATCCCGGCACATTCCTTGAAGCATACTGAGGAAGTCCAAACGCATCATCCTTCACTTGAGTTTGCATGTCTGAACGACTGACTTCCAATTCATCCGTCAACCAGTTGTGGCGACCGTTAAACGGTTCCACCTTTCCGCGCCTACGCATCTTCACGGAATCCGGGACATACATCATCGTCTCGTCTTCCATCACGACACCACGGCGAAGCGTCTTCTTCTCTGAGCTCTTTTTCTCACCACTTACCACTGGGAAATCGACGGTTTCCACCTCAATCGGCGCCATAGACCGCCGTTGTCCAAACACACCGCACATATACCGCATCGTCTGCGCCACAAACCTAAAGTGACGCGGACGCACGCCAAACGAAAGAACGAGAATCAACGCTAACGTTATCAAAAGCAAAATCAGCGGAGCGACAAACGAGACCCGCCCAAACACGGGGATAGCCAAGTTCTGCAAAAAGAACTGCCCAAGAACACCGCCGTTCATCGAGATCTGATCTTTAGTTGCATGGGCGATGTCAAAATTCTTGAGCGACATGAGGAACGACACGTTTACCACAAGCAAGCTCAAGCCAACCGCAAAACGCAACAATTTCGGCCGCAGCGACGCAATCGCTATAAAAAGTCCCCAAAGAATGAGCGATGCTGTAAACACGACAACCGCTACACGCCCAAGCAAAAACGTCATAAACTTCGGAATTATATCACCGAAATAATTCCCAAGCCAATTTTCCTGCCCACCCACGATCGAAATCGTGACGCATCCGAACAAAAGAACAACGCCAGCGAGCAAGACCAAATAGCCTACCATCATCGTGACAAAAAAAGAATCCGGATGCTGAATTTCCTGTTTCGGTTCAACTTTAGGCTTTTTCGTTTTCTTTACAGTTTTTTTCTTTTGTACAGCCAAAAAATACGCTCCTCTATTTTTCATTCACAAATATAGTCTAATAACGGTTCCGCCCCAATCATAAAAAATGACACAATTTGCTCAATTATTATTTTTTTTAGGTCATGGCTCAAAAAAATTCAAAAAATCAAAGAAAACTTTTTTTCGGGAGCGCTTTTTCGGCTATCGCCGTCTTGCTCATTCTCGTTTTCGGCAATACGCAGAACAACTTTACGGCGGAATCGGCAGAAAACATTTTCTACGACCAGTTTTTCAAATGGATTACCGAAGTCCAGGATTCCACTGGCGTCAAGGACGGCGTTGTCCTGGAAAGCAAACCCTATAACGACCCAAATATTCTCATTGCCGATATCGATGAAAAGTCATTGCAAAAATTAGGGCATTACTACGAATGGGACCGTTCCATCCACGCGAAAGTCATCGATAATCTAGGAGAAGGCGGAGCTGCCGCTGTCGCATTCGATATTCTCTTTAAAGAAGCCGATTTCGGAAAAAGAAAAGGAGCTCAATGCCAAGAAATTCTTACCGAACTCGACCCCGATACTAGCCATACCAAATTTTTCTCACAAATTCAATCATACTACAACTACGATTCCCTGCTCGTCGAAGCCACGCGCAAATCAGGTATCTGCATCGTCAGTTTCTTGATGAACAACACATCTTATTACAAGAACAAAAGTGACTGGAAACCTCTGAGCACTTGGGACCGAGCCAAAGAAATCGGATTTTCATCGACATTCCAATTAAACCAGGTCGACAAGCCGCAAGATATCGAATCCCGCCAACTGCTCGACAACATCTTCCCGGAACTTGCAAACGCGGGCGCACACCTCGGCGCCGTTAACGCCTACCCCGACAATGACGGAATCATCCGCCGTATCAGCATGTTGTACAAATTCCCGTTTGTCAAGGACGACAAGCTCGCCCCGCAACGCATTTACTCGACACTTTCACTGATGACAATATTGCACTTATTCCACAAAGACCCGAAAGATGTCCAGATCAAGATGGGGCACTACATCGATGTCGGAAAGCCGTTCGGCATTTATCGAGATTCCTTGGGCGAATACCATACAACATTCCCGAACTTCACCTATCCCATGTTCGTAGCACTTCGCGAAAAGATGAAACAAATCAAGGAGAGCGGCGTGCAGAAAGCAAGCCAGGTCGAGACCTCCGCGAAGATAACCGCAAGCAGGAACGAAGAAGGATTTATAGTCTTTGACATTTCAATGGACGAAGACCAGCACATCGACGCAAAACTAGCCAAAATTTTACGCGGACTTCCCGAAAACATTTTTAACAAGCTAAACGAATCCGAATTCATCGATCTAAAACACGGCTACACGATGGCAAAAAGCGAAGACGATGAAGGCGTTTATGTCATTACCGGCGAAGACAACGAAGAAATATCTATCACTCCAAGCGTTCTCAACACAATCCGCTACTTTGAAAAAGCCTATTCCCAAATCCCTAAAGGCGGACACAAACATTTGTCCAGAAGCATGGACATCAGTTACAACCGAGCTAAAAATGAATGGACGGCCTCCATCAGTTTCTTCACAAATAAAATTCTACAAGACATTTTGGAAACAACGAATAAACAAATCAGCAGTCTAAAACCAGGTGAAGAACTGCGTTTCGGGCCATACAAGAAAATTCCTATCGATAGCCACGGACAATTCCTTATAAAGTACAAAGGACGCTTCAACCGAGTAACGCCAGAAACACGTACCTTCAAACATATTTCTTATTACGACATTTACAGGGATTCTACAAACCTAGACCAATACGCCGGCAAGTCAATTATCCTCGGTTCATCCGTATCAGCGCTTTTCGATATTGTGAACGGGCCGCACGAAGAAAACGTCCCTGCCATTCTCGTCCACGCAAGTATCATCAAGAACATCCTGGAAGACGATTACTTAACCCTCCTGGACGAGCGTTATCAACGATATGCCGTTATCCTCCTTGCGCTGCTAAGCACACTTGTCGGCCTTTACTTCAGGAGTTTTGCATCATTGTTCTTCACGATAATGCTAGCCATTCTTTACACGTTTTGCGCCTACATCTGCTTTAAGCACAATGTATATATAGGCGTTTCCAAACAACTTATTGCCATCATCATGACAAACATGCTCGCGATGGTCGTGCAAGCTTACTTCGAAAGCAAAGAAAAGAAATTCATTACGAGTTCCTTCAAGCAGTATATTTCACCTGAATTGATTGATGAAATGGTGGCAGACGGCATCACCCCGCAACTCGGCGGCGAAGCATCCAACATTTCCGCCTACTTTACCGACATTCAAGGTTTCTCGACATTCTCCGAAAAAATCGGGAGTCCAACAAAACTCGTCGAACTTTTGAACGAATATTTAACCGTCATGACAGACGTTCTCACGACTAAGAACAAAGGAACGCTTGATAAATATGAGGGAGACGCAATCATCGCATTTTTCGGCGCCCCGATGAAATACGACGATCACGCCAAACGAGCTTGCAACACGGCTCTCGACATGCAAAGCGAACTTTTAAAGTTGCGCCAGAAATGGAAAAGCGAAGCAAATAAATGGCCGGAAGTCGTGCATAACATGCACATGAGAATAGGCATCAACACAGGCGTTATCGTGACCGGAAACATGGGTTCAACCATGCGTAAAAACTACACCATGATGGGCGACGAAGTAAACCTCGCGGCGCGTCTCGAAAGCGCGGCCAAGCAATACGGAGCTTACATTCACGTTTGCAAGAACACTATCGACCAGCTCATTGAACAAAAAATAAACGGGCTGTACATCTACCGTCCACTCGATATCATCCGTGTTGTAGGTAAAGACGAACCCGTTGAGACATTCGAGCTACTTGCTTATGCAAACGACGCCAACGCCCTTGTCTTGAACAAACTATGCAGTCTTTGGGAACAAGCTCGTGATGCATATCTCAACATGCAATGGGACAAGGCGATTGCACTATTCACGCAATGTCTCGATTTCGAGCCGCATTTACCCGAACACGATCCTGGCAGCAAGACATGCCCAAGTACGGTATTCATCAACCGCTGCTTAGCCTATAAAGAAAATCCGCCCGCAAACGCAGGCGAAAAATGGGACGGAATCTTCACCGCTACGGAAAAGTAGTTGGTAGAACTTAGATAGAACGCAATATTCTAAGTGAGATTATCGCTTCGCTCTAATCTCAACTGCTAGGCTCGGAAATAGGCTTGCAAGCAATCCTGCTTCACTCGCCTTACGCAGTTGTCTAAGTTCTAATTAAGCTCCATGTTGTCAATGAGTCTTGTCTTTCCGAAAAACGCGGCGGCAAGAATCACAGCCTTGTCTTCTGCAGCAAGAGCGCCATTACACTTCTGCAAAGTCTTTTGGCTTGCAACTTCGACATACTGCACCACGCCACGAGCAGCCACAATTGACTTCACGACGATATCGCGAATCTTCGAGACACTGCGTTCGCCCGCTTCGTAGGCAGCCTTGGCCGCTTTCAAGCCGTTGTAAATGCCGAGCGCTTGAGCGCGTTCTTCTTCCGTCAAGTATTCATTACGGCTAGAACGGGCAAGGCCACTTTCTTCGCGAACAATCTTCACGCGGTGAATCTTGATATTGAAATTCAAGTCCTTCACCATCCGTTCGATTAGGAACACCTGCTGGTAATCTTTTTCGCCAAAATAAGCATCGTTCGCGCCAGAAATGAGGAACAACTTAGAAACGACCGTCAATACTCCACGGAAATGTCCTGGGCGATAAGCACCGCAATACATGCCCTCAAGTTGTTCATCACGAACAAGCGTCATCGGATCGCCATCCGGGTACATTTCAGCGACAGACGGAGCAAAAACAAAATCTGCTCCAATCGATTCCGCAAGTTTCGCATCCGCTTCCAAGCGCTTCGGATACTTGTCCAAATCCTCGTTCTTACCGAACTGGATGGGGTTCAAAAACACACTTACAACCGTCACATCGCACTCGCTCACGGAGGCCTTGATAAGAGCGCCATGGCCTTCATGGAGAGCCCCCATCGTTGGAACGAGACCGATTCTTTTCCCTTCTTTCGCAAGAGGAGCAAGCGTTTGACGTAGGGAATCGATAGACTTAATTATCTGCATGATTAATTACCTTCTGGAACAAAATAAGTAGTTTGGCTTGGGCAAGACGCAATTGCGTTCAGCACCATCTGCAAATGGCTTTCATTATGGACAAAATCGATATTGTCCGTATTGATAATCAGCACTGGAGCATCGGTATAATGCCAGAAATGATGGTCGTAACGATCCTGCAAGTCGCTCAAATAGTTACCGTCAATGGTCTTTTCCATCGCGCGACCACGGCCCCTGATGCGTTTTAAAAGTGTCGGAACACTCGCCTGCAAATAGACAACATAATCAGGCTTACGGATATCGTGATTCAAAGCGTTCGACACTTGGTCATACATAGTAAGTTCGTTTTCGGTGAGGTTTTGCGATGCAAAGATACGGTCCTTGTCAAAAGTGTAATCACTCACCAATAAATCATGAAACAAGTCACTCTGTAAAGCGGAATTCTGGAGTTGCTTAAAACGATCGAGCAAAAAGAACAACTGCGTCTGGAAAGCATATGCCGAACGGTTCTCATAAAACTTCGGGAGGAACGGGTTTTCGGCAAAATTTTCTTCGATGAACATAGCGTTCCAACGTTCACAAATGGCACGGGCAAGCGATGTTTTACCAACCCCAATAACACCTTCAATGGCCATAAAATGAATGTTCTTGTCAGAAAGCATTAGGGTTCCTCCCCTTCAATGACGCGGAACGAGATTTTTTCTTCACTCGAAAGCAATTCCGAAAGCAAATCCTTTACAGACTTGTTTGACTTAGGATCCACCCAGTCCGGCGCAATGTCGTTTAGAGGCACAAGCACGAACTGTCGATTATAAATCTGCGGATGCGGAATTGTAGGGCGGCCAGAACAAATTTCACGGCCAAAGAACAACAGGTCCATATCGACTTCCCTAGAATTCCAATGCCCGCGGTCCTTGCGTCCAAGAATAAGCTCGGATCCTTTCAAATAGTAAAGCAACTTTGTCGGGTCACCATCATACCAGAAGCTCACGACCTGGTTAAAATAAGGACCTTGCCCCGCCGGTCCAACAGGAGGAGTCTCGTATATCGGACTTTCGACCCAACCTCCAGCACTCACACGATGGAGCATATCTCTCCCGGCTTTCAAGTGCGCCGAACGGTCAGGAAGATTACTCCCGAGTGCTATATATACTCTATTTAAGGAATCCACGGTCCAAATATAGTCATTTTTGGAGTAGGAAGTAGACGGCAGGAAGTAGGAAGTAGGCAATGTCAGCCCATTATTTTTTTCACAAAAAAAATTTTTTTTATGACATTTTACAAAATTTTATGTATCTTTTAACCCGTTCCGCTATTTCGGGACGTAATATCAATCAATAAAATTTATGGGGTCAATCCCCCTTATTATCCATTCACTATATAGTGTATTTCATTTTCTTGAAATATCCAATTATAGGACGCAATCGTGCCCAGAACACCTAAGAATCATAATTCAGAACAAAATAACCAAGCACAGTCTTTGACAGATCTTGTTTACCCCGAAAGCACAGGCATTCCTGTACCCGAATATTTGGGGACTCCTGACAAACTTCCCGAAAGTGCGGCCGAAGTTCCGCAGCCCAAGCGCCGTGGCAGAAAACCAGGTTCCAAGTCCAAAGTCCACAAGGAAGCCGAAGCAAACTACACTCCCGATGTAGAATTAGATTTTCAAGAAAAAAGAGAGCCTATCGATGGAATTGCGGCGGCCGAAAAACGCCTCGCGGAACAGTACGGTGTATCGAACATAGACTCTATTTCAGAACCGATTTACACAGTCGAACAAAATTACGCACCTGCCGAATCCTCCGAAGAACAGTCTTTCGTAGGCGAAAACAATAGCGAAGCAGCCCCGCAGAACGCCGATATGGTGCAAAATCAAGAAGAAAATCAAGGGGAAGTTTCCACGGACCCGAACATCCAACAGCAAGACGATGTTCAAGTACAGAACGGCGAAGGTCAAGACGATCGGCGTTTCAACAACCAGAACGGTCGCTTCCAGAATAACAAGTTCAACAAGAACAATAAATTCAACAAGAACAACCGCAACCGCAATTTTCAGCAAGAAGAATTTGTTGACGATTCCGCGACACTCCCGGCACCAGGTTCCGAAGCCATTTTAAAGGCAAAGGAAAACTGGCTCAAGTTCCGTAAGCTTTCCATGAGCGAACTCCAGGAACTCGCCGTGCAAAAGGAAGTGGACTTCCGCAGAATGCGTAAGCAGTCCCTCAACTACATTTTGCAGAGCCTCGAAAACGAAGGCAACATCATTTATACGGAAGGCGTTCTCGAAGTCACGCCACAAGGCCACGGTTTCCTCCGCATGCCGGATCAGAACTACCAGACCAGCACGGACGATGTCTATGTGAGCCAAAACCTTATCCGTAAATTCAACCTCAAAATTGGCGATACGATTGAAGGCCTTGTACGCACGCCTCGCGAACAAGACAAGTACTTCTCCATGCGCCGCATCGACCGCGTAAACTTTGAAGAACCGGACAAGATGCGCCGCCGCGTTGCATTCGAATACTTGACTCCGATACACCCGGAAGAAAAGATCCACCTCGAATGGAACGAGACGGAATACAGCACCCGCATCATGGACTTGTTCTCTCCGATCGGCAAGGGCCAGCGCAGTATCATCCTCGCCCCTCCGCGTACCGGTAAGACGGTTCTCTTGCAGAACGTCACCCGTGCCATTGCCAAAAACCATCCCGAAATTATCCTCATCACGCTCCTCATCGATGAACGCCCGGAAGAAGTCACCGAAATGCGCGACATCATCACGGACATCAAGGAAAAGGCTGCAAATAAAGGAATTGAAATCAAGGCCGAAGTCGTTGCCTCTACGTTCGATGAACCGCCAGAGCACCACACCCGCGTGGCAAACATGGTTTTGGAAAAGGCAAAGCGCCTTGTAGAAAGCCAAAAGGACGTCGTGATTTTACTCGACTCCATCACGCGTTTCGCCCGTGCAAACAACGTTGTCATCCCGCACTCCGGCAAGATTTTGTCTGGCGGTGTGGACGCAAACGCCATGCAGTTCCCGAAGAAGTTCTTCGGTGCCGCCCGTAAAATCCAGGATAAAATCCGCACCGTCAAAAACGAAGACGGTTCGATCAGCGAAGAAATCCAGAAAAACGGTTCACTCACCATCATCGGCACAGCGTTGATCGAAACCGGCAGCCGCATGGACGAAGTAATCTTCGAAGAATTCAAGGGCACCGGCAACATGGAACTCGTGCTCGACCGCCGTATCGCCGAAAAGCGTATTTGGCCAGCCATTGACGTGTTCAAGTCCGGCACCCGCAAGGAAGAACGCTTGCTTACGCTCCTTGAACAGAATGCCGCCTGGAACTTCCGCAGAGGTAGCCAGAACGAGACGGAAACAGGCATCATGGAGAACCTGCTCAAGCTCATGAGTAAACTCAAGACAAACGCAGAACTCCTAGCCATACTCTCCAAGCCGAAAGTCTAAAAAAGAATTTAGCGGAACGCTCACAAGGCGTTCCGCTTTTTCATTACGACGTCCCCCGTGCCGGGGTCGCCTTTTTTTATGCTTGTCATGCCCGTCTCCGAACGGACATCCCCTTTCTATAAAAAAAAATTTTTACGTTTATTACTGAAATTTCATTGCAGCGCAATCGCAACATTTGTCATCGCAAAAAGCGATTACAAATCTCGTCATTGCGAGAACCCTGTAAGGGTTCGAAGCAATCTATAAAGCTTTAAAAAAAGGAACAAAAATGAACACTACGATTTTCTTTGCCGGTACTGGTAACATGGGTGGAGCCATCCTCCGCGGTCTTTTGAACGCAGGCACAGATCCCAAGAACATTTTCTTCTTTGACCCGAGCGACAAGGCTGCCGAAGCCGTAAGCGCTCTCGGTTGCGTCCGCGTCAAGAGCTTTGCCGAAGGCATCGAAAAAGCAAACGTCACTTTCCTCTGCGTCAAGCCGCAGATTTTCAAGCTCGTTGCCGCCGAATGGAAAGCCGCCGCATCCGCACTCAAGAGCGAAAAGACGTTCATCAGCATCATGGCCGGTGTCGCCCGCAAGAGCCTCACCGAAGTACTCGGTGAAAAGAACCAGGTGCTCCGCGTGATGCCGAACTTGCCGCTTACCGTTGGCAAGGGCTCTGTGGGCCTCGCCACCGACGGCGTTTCCGAAGCTACGCTCAAGCTCGCCGAAGAAATCTTCGGCAACATCGGCGTAACCTGCCGCGTTGCAGAATCCCTCATCGATGCCGTCACCGGGCTTTCCGGCAGCGCACCTGCATACGTCTTTGAATTCATCGAAGGGCTTACCCGCGGTGGTGTAAAGGCAGGCCTCACCCGCGATGTCGCCCTCAAACTCGCCCTCGGCACCATCGAAGGCAGCGTCGAGCTCGTCAAGCAGTCCGGCAAGAGCCCAAGCGACCTCTGCGCCATGGTTTGCTCTCCGGCAGGTACAACCATCGCTGGCATCGACGCTCTCGAAGAAGGTGCATTCCGCAGCACGCTCATCAAGGCAGTCGTCGCCGGCACGAACCGCAGCAAGGAACTGGGAAAATAGCGGCTTCGCCGCAGTCGGTAGAACTTAGTTGGCAGAACTTAGAAGATCTTGATAAAAGAGCGCTCTAAGTTCTAAGCTCTAAGTTCTAAGCTCTAAGTTCTAAGCTCTAAGTTCTAAAATGCCTTCCATCGATTTTTTCACAAAAGAAACTTCAACGTCCTCGTTTATTCTGGACGTTCTTTCTTCTGTGGATAATACAGTCGATGTACACTCCCCCACAAGCGACAAGGCGCCCGCAATCGCTGAAGTACTGCGCACTCCGCTCGCGGCAATTGTCATCTGGGATTTAGATTCCTTCGCCTCTAAAAACGAAGATTTTCTTTCAAGCCTCCGCGAGCACAATCCGGATTCCATGATTCTCACCTATGCGGAATTTCCGGACCGCTACGCTTCTATTTCAAGCAAACTCTACGATACAATTCTCTCCGTTGAAGCGCTCCGACTTCACTTGATGAGCAAAATTGCAAGACTCAAGGAAATCCACAACGCGAAGCGCGTTTTCCGAGAAAGGATGTCGCACCTCGTCGGTAAAAGCGAAGCCATGAAGCGCCTCCGCAAGAACGTGGAACGCGCCATTTTACACACGGGCCCGGTTCTCATTCAAGGAGAAACCGGAGTCGGTAAAGACCTTATCGCTCGAGCCATCGCCTGTGTTTACGACAAATTCGTTACCGTCAATTGTAGCGCGATCCCCGAAGCGCTTTTCGAAAGTGAACTTTTCGGTCACACGCGCGGTGCTTTCACCGGTGCCCAAAACGAGCGCATCGGTCTTTTCGAAGATGCAAACGGCGGGGCAATTTTCTTGGATGAAATCGGCGACATGCCGCTCCACGCCCAAGTCAAGCTTTTGCGCGTCATCCAGAACCACGAAATCCGCCCCATCGGTGCGAACAAGACTCGACACATCAACGTGCGTATCATCGCAGCAACAAACCGCGACCTCCGCGAAGAAATTTTAGAAAAACGCTTCCGTGAAGATCTTTACTACCGGCTGAACGTCATCCCGATGCAACTTTCGCCACTCCGAGACCGCAAAGAAGACATCGAAGATTTAGCAAATTACTTTATCCGTCAGTACGCCCCCGCAGGCGAGCCCTACTCGCTTTCGCCCGAAGCTTTGCAAAAACTCCAGGACCACAATTGGCCAGGCAACATCCGTGAACTCGAAAATGTAATCCAGCGAGCTCTTTGCTTCACCAACCCGGGAATTTTACGAGCCGAAGAATTGCAAATTGACGAGGACTTGCGAACAAACAAGCACCACACAAACGCCGACCGCGCAGCCATTAAAGCATTCTCCGCCAGCAATTACGAAGAATTCCGCAACATGCAACTCGACGAAGAACGAGAATTTTTGAAATCGACCATCCGCAATTGCGATGGATCCGTAAGTCTTGCCGCCGAACGACTCCGCATGAACCGCACGGCCCTTTACAACCGCCTCACGCGACTCGGACTAAGCATCAAAAACGTTCGACCTTAAATCCACGCTTACGTAGCGTTTCTATCACATTGTCTTTTTCTAGCGCCAAATGCGCAACACCTACCGCGACAAAGACATTGCGATCTTCATGCAAAAAAGAGGCAATCGAATCGGCCATTTTTGCATTGCGGTTCACATAAACTCGCTGCTCGTATTCGTCCTTGTATTTGCGATCTTGATCTTGCACAAGAGAATCTTCTTCTGCACCCATATCATCGCTATCATCCAACAAAAAGCGCAACATATCATCGTCACCTGTTTTCCAGGCACGCATGAGATTGATCACCAAAGAATCCAGTTTAGAAATTTCACGCAACGTTGTCTTCAAATAATAAACGCCAGCAGAATCCGATTCCGTCGTATCAGCAAGCGCGCCTATCTGCTCTTCAGCCGATTCCAAAGCAACTATTGCCTTGCCGTCCGATGCCGCCCTATCGAGCAACACGTAATCAATTCCATACTCGGGATTCAATCCGGCCTGTTCAAAAGCATATGTGCTGAGCGTTGTCGCTACAAGCCATGGGCGCATTTTTTCAAACACCACAATAGGGATTCCCCAAGCCTCGCAAATGCTATCCAAGGACTTCCACAAATCCGAAGGCAATAAATCGCGAAGCATCCCTTCAGCCAGCATCCCCTGCGCCATCGATTGCGCACCCACTTCCTGCACGACTTTATCATCGTTCATATTGATTTCAACCGCAAGTTCCTCGGCATGGGCAAAAGCAGAATCAATCACAGGGGCAAGCGGATAAAGCGTTGAATCCGCCAAATGAATGCTTCCAAGCACCCACACCGAAGAATTTTCATCGGACACTTTCCACAAAAAATGTTTGCTTCGGGATTGAATATCATCTTTTCTAGAAGTACCCGAACACGCGACCAAAAAAATCGCAAGGCTTGTACAAAGTAATATATATATTTTTCTCATAACACAAATCTAAAAAAACAACTATAAAGCGCCCTTAATAACGTTCAATTACAAACCCGCGCTTGTTAAGATTTTCAATGACATTATCCTTATCAAAAGCCAAATGAGCAACCCCCACTACAACAAAAACATTTCGATCGTCGCGCAAAAATGCAGCAACAGAATCGGCCATTTTCACATTGCGTTTTGTCAACAAACGCTGATTAAGCTCCGCCATAAAACGTTGTTCACTTGGAGTATAATCCCCAACATCTTCTTCTCCAAGCAATCGATTCAACAGCACGTCATCGCCAGTTTTCCATGCTCGTATCATATCTTTCATCAGCGTCTTAATCTCTGAAATTTCGCGCATCGTAGATTTTAAATAACAAATGCCCGCAGAATCCGATTCCGTCGTATCTGCAATTGCATCAATCTGGTCTTTCGCCGTTTCCAGACTGACAATGGGCTTACCATTTCTTTTAGCCCTATTCATCAACACAAAATCAATCCCATATTGGGAATTCAAACCTTCTCGCGTATAAGCATATGAACTGATATATGTAGCCGCTAACCAGGGACGCATCGTTTCAAACATTTTCACGGGCAAATCCCACGCAGCACAAAGACTATCTACGGAATACCACAATTCTGGAGGCAACACGTCTCGTAAAGTTCCCTCCGAAAGCGTACCGCGCGATTTCATCAGCTGTTGAACCTCTCTCGCAATATACTCATCACTCGTATTAATTTCAACAGCCAGCTCGCTAGCCTGTGAAAATGCCGAATCAATCTTAGGCGCTAGCGGATAAAACGAAGCATCCGCAACATGGATACTCCCCAGCAACCATACCGAAGAATTTTCATCAGATACTTTCCACAGGAAATGCGACTGTCCAGACGTATCCGACATTTCTGGCGATGTCGCAGTTTCCGAACATGCCAATAAAACAGCAAACACACCTGTACTAAATAAAGTTAAGAATTTCTGAAAATATTTGTTTCTTTTATTCATGACCATAATTCTCCGTCCAATTTAACAAACCCGTTTTTCGCGCATCGGCCGCAGGCGCCACACGCACGGCACCACCATTCACGACCATAATCCTATCACAATAGCGTTCCGCATATTCCACGGAGTGCGTCGATACGACAATTCCCATTTGACGTTCCACGGCAATTTTCTTGAGCAACCGGAATAGCGCATGGCTACGCGGGATATCCAAGAACGCATTCGGTTCATCGAGCAACAAGATTTTCACCTGTTGTGCGACAGCTTCAGCCAAGAACACACGGCTGCGCTCGCCATCGCTCAATTCCGCAATCGGGCGATTTGCAAAATTTGCCACGTCCAAAAGCGCCATCGATTCTTCGACAATGCGATTATCTTCATCTGTGCGGCTATCAAAAATTCCAGAATACGGTGAACGTCCCAAGCGTACAAATTCACACACGCTCATTCGCGGCGGAACCGCACTCGACATCCGCACAAGCGAAATTTCCTGAGCACGTTCACGAGGAGACCATTCCACAAGCAATTTGCCTTCAAGCGAGACCTCGCCCGCCACTGGGGATAGCAAACCCGCAAAAGTTTTCAACAGCGAACTTTTACCGCAACCGTTTTCGCCCATCAAGGCCACAACATTTCCCGATGCAAGGGAAAAATCAAACGCGATTTGCACGGACGGGAGCGCCTCGCCATAGCCGACAAGCAAATCCTTACATTCCAGCAAAACGTTCTGCGATTCAGCATTCGTCATAAAAGCCCCCTAAAGACGCGCACCGGAACCGCGCACAAGCACCCACAAAATCACAGGAACGCCCACCAGCGAAAGCACCGCATTCAGCGGCACCGAAGCCGGAAAAAGTCCGCCCAAAAGCGCAAGCGCCACACCGCACAACGCAGCTCCGGGCAAAAGCACGCGATGGTTCGTCGTCTTGAAAAGCAGATAAGCTAAATGTGGCACGGCAATTCCTATGAACGCCACGGGTCCGCAAAAAGCGGTTGTCGCCCCCGCCAAAAGGCTCGCTCCGAGCAACACACAAATTTTGGAACGCTTCACGTTTAGCCCTAGCCCATGTGCAAAATCATCGCCCAAAAGCGCCGCATTCAAATACCGCAGCGAAACGCCAATCATCACCAAACCCACAAGCACAGCGACCACAAAAATCCAGACATCTCCAAGCGTCACGCGACCAAAGCTCCCCATCCCCCACGCCACATAAACGCGCAGCGATTCCGAAGAGTTCCCCGCAATCAAGACGCTCACAATCGAATCGATAAAGTAGCCCGTCAAAAGCCCGACAATCAAAAGCACGCCCGTCTGCGCAAAACGCGTCGCTGCAAACATCACGACAAGCGTCACAAGCAAAGCCCCAAGCGCCGCCGAGCCCAGCACGCCAACGCTTCCAAAGCCAATACCCGCCAAAAGCGCAAGCGCCACACCGAGACTTGCGCCACTGCTAATGCCAAGCACAAACGGCCCCGCAAGTGGATTCCGGAACACCGTCTGTAGCGACAAGCCCGACACCGCAAGCGATGCCCCCGCCAAAATCGCCGCAATCATTCGCGGGATTCTCAAGTTCCACAAGATGTTCGACGAAACATCCGCCCCCGGGCTAAACAACGCCTGCACCACCGACGAAAACGGAATGTTCACCGCACCAAAGCAAAGCGTCGCCACGCACAGCAACACAATCAAAACCACCAACGCAATAAAACCAATCAACAACCGCCGCAAAACAAGCCTCCGATAAATCTTCTTTTTCGCTATAAATAGTACGATACATTCAAACCAATTTGCCAATAATTCCCAGAAAGTGTATTTGACAAAATATCTCTAAAATTTATCCCAATATTCCATTTAGATAAATTGTAGTTCGCTTGAAAATTCTGTATAAAAAGCCACGGATAGAAAAAAGTTGTGTTATACTCACCAAGATCATCAAAGAACAGCCATGGGAAAAAGATTGAAGGCGCATAAGATACCGTAAAATTTCCCACAAAGAAATTTACAAACGCTCCAAATTCGGCATTTCCATGAATAGAAATTTCATTGGTATTGCGGATATATCTAGGATCATCAGAATAATCACCTTGCCAGGCCTCCTTGTATGTACTCGGAGCGTCTACAGCAATACCTTCATAATCCACAGATTCCATGCTTACACTAAATAAAGCAAAAGCGCCAATTTCAGAAATAGAAGTATTTATCGCACCAAAGAAATGAAAATAAGGGAACGGATATAAACCAAGCCCTAGCCCCCATTCGTTATCACTCTCTGTTCCATGAATTTCGCGATATTCAAAAAGGCCCTCTAAATAAGGCAAATTGTATGTAATTTGACCATCAGTTTCAGGTAGAGTTATTTTATCATACGCTCCAGCGTTTTGAGAATCACCATGAACACGCCCTGAAAGATTTTTTCGAGGACCATAACCAAGTCCAACCATCAAAGCTCTTAACGAATCGCCCTTTCCAACATGACGCATAGCTCCATTGATACTTGGCGGCGGGTCTATATTGTAATCCCCTTTTGTAAGCGATATTCCCGGAGTTCCGAAACACCCCGCCAACAAAAGCGGTAAGAAAATAATGCAAATTGCAAATCTGAAAAAATGATTATCCATCAGTTGTTTTAAATTATTATCGAAATAAATATAAGTAAATCTTTCTATCTTTCTCACCATGCTCGACTATTCTCAAGTTCCAAGTCCCTGTTTCGTACTTGACGAAACGCGTCTCCGCCGCAATATGGAAATCCTCGACGATATCCAGAAAAAGACCGGCGTGAAAATCATCTGCGCCCTCAAGGGTTACAGCTTCTGGCGTTCTTTCCCGCTCATCGGCGAATACCTCGCCGGCGCCACCGCCTCTAGCTTCAACGAAGCCCGCCTCGCGCGCGAAGAGATGAACAAGGAAGTCCACGTCTTTGCACCCGTCTATGAAGATGACGAAATCGACGCGATCCTAGACGCAGCAGACCACATCACGTTCAACAGCTTTTCGCAATGGCAACGTTTCAAGGACAAGACGCTTGCCCACGGCGTCAGTGCCGGCATCCGCGTGAACCCGGAATTTTCGACAGTCGAAACAGACATTTACAATCCCTGCGGCAAATATTCCCGTCTCGGCGTAACCGAAATCGAGTTCAAGCCCGAACTTCTCGACGGCATTGACGGACTCCACTTCCATGCTCTTTGCGAACAAGATGCAGACGCCCTCGAAGGCGTTCTCGCCGCATTCGAGCGTCATTTCGGCAAGTTTCTCCCGCAAATGAAGTGGGTGAACTTCGGCGGCGGTCACCACATCACCCGCAAGGACTACCACCGCGATGAACTCGTGCGCATCCTCAAGGATTTCTCCGCACGTTACCCGCACTTGCAGGTCATCATGGAACCGGGCGAAGCCATCGGCTGGCAGACCGGCGAGCTCGTTGCAAGCGTTGGCGACATCGTCCACAACGAAATGGACATCGCGATCCTCAACGTTTCCATCAGCGCCCACATGCCGGACTGCCTCGAAATGCCGTACCGCCCGAATATCACCGGAGCCGCCCTTCCACGCGAAAAAGCGCACACGTACAAGCTCACAGGCAACTCCTGCCTCGCGGGCGACCAGCTCGGCGACTATTCTTTCGATAGACCGCTCCAAGTCGGCGACCGCATCATCTTCGAAGACATGATCCACTACACCATGGTCAAGACCACGTTCTTCAACGGCGTACGCCACCCGAGCATCGGCAAGTTCGACGAAAACGGCAAGTTCCACCTGCTGCACAAATTCACGTACGAGCAGTTTAAGGAGAAGCTGTAGAGCACGGACCTTCGGTCCTCTGAGGTCACTTCGTTTTCAGGTATAGGCTCGGCTCTACGAGCCTTTGGGCAAAATGCAAAAAACACATTAAGCCTCATACCTCAAAGCGAGCCTTCAGGCGAGCGACCCCATACCCCATACCCGAATTTTTATCATGCGTTTCACATCCGAACAAGACACGTACAACTGGGCATTGCAATTCGCCAAAGAACTGAAAGTCGGCGACAAGGTCGCCCTCTACGGGAACCTCGGTGCAGGCAAGACCGTCATTAGCCGCGGCATCTGCAAAGGGCTCGGCTTCGAAGGCACAGTCTGCTCCCCGACCTACACCATCCTCCACGAATACCCGAACAACCCGCCCATATTCCACTTCGACCTGTACCGTCTCGAAGGCGGCGCCGATCTTTATGAAGTCGGCATGGACCCGGACTATCTCGAAAGCGGCATCAGCCTCATCGAATGGCCCGAACGCCTAGAAGGAAACGACGCAGGCATCACCCACGTCGTTAAAATCCAAATCGTTTCCGAGACCGAACGCGAAATTACAGTTGAAAAGGTTTCTAGGGATTAGGATTTATAATCGCGGCTTCGCCGCCAAATTTAATACCTAATTTCCCTAACCCCTATAACCTACAACCTATTACCTATTGCGCCTTCTTGCGTTTGCCCTTGCGAGCAAGTTTCTTGTTAGCCTTTGCAATGGAATCCGCGACTGCTTTTGCACGAAGTTCCGCAGCAACCTGAGCCAGCGAATCAGCAACAGCCTTAGCCTTCGCAATCGAATCGGCTCGGGCAGCGGCAGCAGCAACACAGGCCTTCACCGCATCACTGTTCAAAATTCCATTCCAGTCCTTGCGATCCCCCTGACTCAAGAGCATCGGGCCCTTGTATTCAGTCACAACTTTGTATGCAGCAACCGTATCACGAACAGCCATCGCACCCATCGCATCCGCATACAGATCTTTCTGGTGGTTGCGCAGGTCTTCAATCGCACCTAGGCGGTTCTGGCGAAGGATTTCCAAGGAATCGCTCACAAAGCCCAAATCCCATGTTTCATTATAGCAGGCTTCTGCATCCACATATTTTGCCGCATGGGCCTCGGCAGCGACATACAAAGCATCGCAATTTGCAAACATGGTGGCACTTTTCTGCTTGGCATACTGGTAGTAATAATAGCCGCCAGCAATTAAAGCGGCAAGCACGAGCAAGAATACACCGTCTTGCCAGCCCATAACCGGTGCCTGGGGAAGTTTCGGTCTCCCATTAACGGTTTCACCGGCTTCCAGTTTTTCCTCAGCCTCGTCAAACGGGCTTTTTCCATTCAAGAAACTAAACATAGCGTCATCCTATTTTTTTGAAATTGCGTCAAAGACGCGTGCATATAAATAAATCTGTTTCAAAAGGCTCGCAAAACCGTTCGAACGCGTCGGCGAAAGCCCCACGTTCAACCCAATCTGCTGGAAAAACGTCGGATCCACCGAAAGGATATCGGTTGGCGACATGTCGTTGAAAATCTGCAAGGCAAGCGCACCCAAGCCACGGCTAATCAACGGATTCGTCGTTCCGCCTTCCACGTCCATCTCAAAATGGATTTTTGAGCCATCAAATTTCGGTACAAGATACATTGTCGAGGCGCAACCCTGGATAATGAACTTTTCCGCCTTGAGAGAAGCATCCATGCCTTTGTGTTCACGAGCCAAATCCAAGAGGAATTTCCACTTGTCGTCCGGATCCGTAAACGAAGCAAACTTAGCTCTAATCTTTTCTTGACGATTAACAATACTTTCTGACATACTCTATCAATGCAAAAAAGAACGCATTTTCCAAATCACTGACGGGCAGGACCAAAGCACAGCAAAGAAAATACGCAATAACGTCTGCTTTTCACGCGGGAGTCTCGACAGGCGCTTTGCCGCCTTGTCAAACTGTTCATCCTTGATTTTGGCAAGCCCAGGCTTCGCCTTCGCAATCTGCAAATGGGACTTCCCTAGCGCAGCCATCCAGCGGTCAAGGACAGAAGCTTCGATACGTGCGCGGGCGCTATCATCCGCAGCATCCAACCATTCGTGGACCGCTTCTGCAGTAATCTTTCCGCTTAAGAGAGCTTCGACAATGCCCGAACGGCTCATGGGATTTACGCAACTCGCCGCATCCCCCGCCTTAAAAAGCCCACATTTGGCAAGAGGCTTTTTCGACTGTCCACAAGCAATCATGCCACCGTAAATAGCTTTCACACTCGCTCCCGGATAATGGGTCGCAATAAAGTGCTTGAGTTTTTCACGCAAAGGCATTCCTGGTTTAGCATCCTTCGATAACACAAACCCGACATTCACTTCCTTGCCGTCACGCGGGAAAATCCAACCGTATCCCCCTTCAAATTCACTGCCATAAAGCAATTCAATATGGTCTCGATCGTGCGGAATCCCTTCGGCAATTGCGAAAATGCCCGGTTCCAAATCCGTATCGCCCGTTTCAAGGCCTTCAATGCACGAAATCCCACGCGTGAGCCGGCAACCGGGACCACTAGCATCAATAAACGCCCTGGTCGTAAGCGAAAACATTTCGCCATCCACCTGGACTTTCAAATTCCATCCATCCCCGTCACGAGAAATACATTTTACAAGCGCATCAAAACGGCATTCCACACCGGCCTCTACGCAAGCATCAGCAATCGCATGATGGAACTTCGAACGGTCGAGCAAACGACCGCAATCTTTACTGAAAAATTCAGCCTTGTAACCTTTGGGCGAAGTAAAGTAAATACCGGAAATACTCCCGCGCACCCAGGATTCGTCAATCGGCCACAAACTGTTCAAACGATGTGTCGATACAGCTTCGGCGCAAAAGATAGGCTCTTTCCAAGGTTCCTTTTTATCCAAAATAAGGATTCGTCCACCACAGCCTGTCAGTTTTCCCAGCTGGTATGCTGCCATAAGACCGGCCGGACCTGCACCACAAATCACCACATTGTAAGAATTTGAACGAAAACTTGTCATTTCAACGTAAAATTAGTATTTATTTGGTCACTTTTTTTTTTTCGTTGTTAGTTTTGCAAATTTTTTAGTTATTTTAGGGCTATCCGTTATTTGATTTACTTTTTCATAAAGGGAATTTGATTATGAACATGAAGAACGTCTATAAATTTGGTCTCTGCCTCCTTAGTGCCCTCGCGCTTAACGTGTCCGCACAGGACTTTAGGGGTAAAGACCTGAATACTTCCTTCCGCGACAAGCGTATCGATAATTACCAGTTCCAGAAGGCAAGAGCCGTCAAGGGCGTTACGGACTTCCAGCGCTCTGCAGGCGAATCTCCGAACTTCGAAGAAGCAAACCTTCCCGAAGTCTCCTTCCGCAATGCCGTGATTAGCAAGGCAAACTTCGAAAATGCAAACCTCAAGGGCGCAACGATTAGCGGCGCAGACATCCGTTCTGCAAACTTCGAAGGTGCAAACCTTGAAGGAGCAAACCTCTACCGTGCAACCCTTCTCGACAGCAAATTCCCCAAGGCAAACCTCAAGAATGCACGTCTTGACGCCATGAAGGTTTCTGATGACTGTGACTTCAGCAAAGCAGACCTCACGCAAGCATCTGCAATGGACATGGACCTTACCCGTGCCGACTTCAGCAAGGCTAACCTCACCAACACGAACTTCTCCCGTTCCTTGATGGCTAATAGCGACCTCCGCAAGACTGTCATGGAAAAGACGGACTTCACGGCATGCAACCTCATTGCAGCAAACTTTTCCAGCGTGAAGCTCAACAACGTGAACTTCGCCAAGGCCGGTCTTTCTCAGGCTGACTTCGACGATGCCGTATTTAACAACGTCAACCTTCAGGAAGCTGACCTTTCCTTGACCACATTCAATGACGTGGATCTTTCCAGGACACAGCTCCAGAAGGCGAAGTTCGCCCAGTCCAAGGTCAAGAACATGAAGTTCAACAACCAGGACTTGAACGGCGTTATCTTCGACAAAGGCGACGTTTCCAAGAGTTCCTTCGACAAGACCAAACTCAACAAGGCATCCTTCTTCGATGCAAACGTCAGCAAGAACGTGTTCAACTATGCTGAACTCATGAAGGCAGTCTTCGATGGTGCCTATGTTTTCAAGGACATCTTCGACAACGCCGACCTCACCAAGGCCAACTTCGCCAACTCGACCATCGAACGCTCCGCATTCAACAATGCCCAGCTTTCCGGTGCAAACTTCTCTGGTGCTAAGCTCATTAAGGTTTCCTTCCTCAATGCCAAGATGGAAGGGGTCAAGATTGACGCAGATACCAAGATGGACGACGTGGACTTCTCCGGTGCAGACTTGACTGGAGCAAAGATCGAAAAGTTCACCGCCAAGCGCGTGACTTACAACGAAAGAACCAAGTTCCCGGCCGGCTTTGATCCGCGCGCCTATGGCTTCAGAAAGCCGGGCGAAAAAGGCAAATAAGCCCAATTGAATAACGGAAATTAGGGACGCTCCACCGAGCGTCCTTTTTTCATTTTAGGTAGTAGATAATAGGTTGTTAGGTCTTAGGAACAATTTCATGCGCTTGGCACATCCATAAAAGTGAGGCGGAGCCGCGATTATTTGGCCTAACCCTATAACCACCAAACCCCTAACAACTACTTCTTATCCATCAGCCAGTTAATCGCCTCGGAAAGGCTGTGGACTTTCACGACTTTCATCGAGCCCACATTTTCAGAGAGCTTGCAACTCGCAGGCACAATCGCTTCTGTCATCCCCAAGCGGTGAGCTTCTTTAAGCCGCTGGTCCAGAAGACTTACACCACGCACCTCGCCCGACAGTCCTAGTTCACCTATAGCAATTGTCTGTCGAGAAAGAGGAATGCCCAAATGATTGCCCGCTACGGCGAGTGCAAGCGCCAAATCCGACGAAGCATCGTTCACCTTCATTCCGCCAGCGATGTTCGCAAACACATCAGAAGCTCCAATCGTTATACCGCCAAACTTTTCCAAAAGCGCGAGAATGATCGTAAGCCGTTTCGGGTCGATTCCCGCCGCCACCCGCTGCGGCACCGCAAAATTCGTCTGGTTCACAAGCGCCTGCGTCTCAAATAAGAGCGCACGCGAGCCTTCCATCGTGCAACACACGACGCTTCCCGGCGTTGGCGGAACCCCCTCCTGCAAAAAGACCTTGCTCGGGTTCATCACAGGATTGAGTCCGTGACTCGTCATCTCGAAAACGCCAATTTCATCCGTTGCACCAAAACGATTCTTGATAGTCCGCAATAGCCTATATTGGTGATTTCGGTCACCTTCAAAATACACGACCGTATCGACCATGTGCTCTAAAATTCTCGGACCGGCAATCTGCCCGTCCTTCGTCACATGCCCAATCAAAATCGTGATGCATCCGGAATTTTTCGCATAAACCATCAAGTCCAACGTACATTCACGCAACTGTGTCGCACAACCAGGTGTTCCAGCAAGATCGCTCTTATAAACAGTTTGAATGGAATCAATCACCAACACCCGAGGCTTCACCTCACGTGCCTGCTCCAAAATCTTTTCGAGATTCGTCTCACAGAGAAGCATCATGTCGCTTCCCGAAACGTTCAGGCGTTCACTGCGGAGCTTCACCTGGCATGCGCTCTCTTCGCCACTCACATACAGCGCCTTGACCCCAGCCGCATTCATTGTGGCCAAAGTCGTAAGCACAAGCGTCGATTTGCCAATGCCAGGGTCGCCGCCAATCAGCACCAAACTCCCCGGAGCAAAACCGCCCCCAAGCACCCGGTCGAATTCCGAATTGGCGGTACTCAAGCGTTGCGTGTCTTCCGTTGCGACATTCTTCAACAAGACGATCTGATGAACCGGACCGCCAAGGCCCCGTCCGCAGCGCCCCGCCCCGTCCGCAATCTTTTCAATCACATGTTCCTTGAGCGAACTCCAGGCCCCGCAAAACGGACACTTGCCCGCCCACTTTGGCGTCGTGTTGCCACACTCCGTACAAAGATATTCAATTTCTTTCTTAGATTTATTTAGTGCTACCATGAGCACTAATATAATAAAAGACGCATGTCAGAAGGTGACATTTTACAAGCATTGCTCAAAAAAGCAGCAAATTATAAAAAATACCACAAGAAAAATCAAAAAACTCGTCCCATATTTCAATAAGAGGATTTCATTACATCGTTGTAATCCTCATCACAAGCACGAATCTCAGTTCTAGCCAGGAGACTTCTAAAATATTTATCTTAAACACAATAAGTTTTTTGGTGTAGCTTATGAAATTGAACTTTACTTTGCGTATTGCTTCTGAAAATGACAAGCGCGTTTTTAGAAGTTTTGTCATAGAACGTTCTCTGATGTGGGACACGAGCGTATCGGTAGACGCCTCCGCCAAAGATTCCTTTGAAATTCTTTTGACGGACAACATTATCGATGCAAAAGCCGCATTGCAAAAAAAGAACCCTCAAAGCGAGGTCATTTTCTTCGGCGAATTGTCCGAAGTCGAAAGCGAATTTTCATCGCTTTTAGATGTTTGGCCTAAAACCGAAAGCGAAAACATCCGCAAATTGCGTTTTGAAAAATTGCTTCATAATCTGCAAACACGTTTTGACTCCTGGCATTACAAGAACCTACTCATAACAGCAATCGATAGCGTGCCGGACCTCGTATGGTTTAAAGACAAAGTCGGAGCCCATATGATGGTGAACAAGGAATTCTGCGAAACAGTTCATAAGACCAAAGAAGATATCCGCGGTCGCAGTCACTACTACATTTGGGACATTTCCGAGGAAGAATACAAGAAAGGCGAATTCGTTTGCATGGAATCCGAAGAAGAAACCATGTCATCCGGGCATACCAGCATATTTGACGAGTCTCTAAAAACAAGCGAAGGCATGAAACAGCTGAAAACATACAAGACCCCTCTTTACGATATGTTCGGGAACATCGAAGGAACCGTCGGTATCGCTAAAGACGTGACCGATTTCGGAAACATGGGGCTAGAGCTTTCTATCCTCGTAGAAAACATACCCTTTCCGCTTATCCTGTGCGATGCAAATTGGAATACGCTCAAAATGAACGCATCATTCAAAAAACTTGTTGGAATGGGAGAAGTCCCTATCGAGAATTTCCTATATAGGGAATGGTTTCAACAAAATATGGTTCCCATCAGTGAAGAAAAAATCGACCAAAGCGGCAAGTCAAAAAAACGTGAATACGAAATGAACGCCGATGGACAGCTTCGCTACTTCACAATCATCGAGCACGAAATCGACGACTACTTCAAAAACGTTTCTGGCTATTTCGTTATATTGAACAACATCACTGTGGCCAAGGAATACGAAAAGATGATTCTCTCCGAAGCGAACACGGACTCGCTCACAGGACTATACAACAGGCGATACTTCGAGGACTTTATCCGCAACAACGCCATCAAATCCATGACTTTGGTCTACATGGACCTCGATCGTTTTAAAGAAATCAACGACACCTTCGGGCACAAACGCGGAGACCAGATTTTGGCTGGTTCTGCAAAATTCATTCAGGAAACATTCCCCGAAGGAATCTCCGCCCGCTTGGGCGGTGACGAATTCACCGTCATCCTCGAAAAGTTAATTGACGAAGATATCGTAAAAAAACGTTGCGAGGAACTGGACAAGAAAATTTGTACGCTCGTCCGTGCTGGTGAATTAAAAATTTCCATAAGCTACGGGATTGCATCGACAGATGGTTCCCGAAACATCAACGCACTCCTCCGCGAAGCAGACAAACGCATGTACGAGAACAAACGTTCAAAATTCAACTGATGAAAACAAAAGCACCATTTTCACCAAGGCATTTGGGAATCAATGTTCTTTCCTTGCGATGCTTACATTTTGGACTTTCAAAATGACATCGCCAGAATCCGGGTCCATCATCATATCGAATGTAGACCGAATGGTAAAAAAGACATTCTCTATATCATAACTCAGATCCAGCGGTGGGACAATACACTTATTCAAATAGTCCAAAATCAACTTTTCACGAGTATAATCCACCATTTTTAAATCGCTATCTTTTTCCCTAAGCATCAAGGAACTCAAATAATTACAATACGCTTCATAAGTATATTTTCCATCAAGATTCTTAGGAATGTAAAATACACCGCCCATCCGAACTACAGAAGAATTCTTGGTCAAATTCCAGAACAGAAAGCCCTTATAACCGGGCTCATAAAACTTCGTATGCGTTGTTTTGCCAGAGTCCATAAAGTTCATGAACGCATTTTTCCGAATAAAATAATTTTTCATCGCCATATCGTCTTCTGAAATAAACGTCGAGAAGATTCCTCCATATGGGGTATCCTTAAAAACTTTTCCCACATGGTAAATGCGTTTGACATTGCCCTTCCCCGTTTTCGTGCGATAAGTAATCTGTTTTGTCGACGAGTCGCCGCTAACAACTTGTTCTTCAAGTTCCCGATCGACAATCTTATGGTCTTCAGGAAGAATTGCATTTTTAAAACGTTTCCCAACAAACGCTCGAAATTCTTCAACACTGTCACATTCAAATATATCAAGCGCACGAGCGTTTACGTACAAAATTTCACCATCCTTGGTGTTAAAAAGAATAATGCCTCCGGGAACATATTCCATATAATTTAACGCCACTTGATGGAGAAATTCAGTATTCTTGATAGCGCCATCAATTTTAGCCTTTATCATATCTTTATCTTTGATCGGCATCCGGATATATTGATAAGCGCCCAAGCGAATACTCTCCTTTGCCAGTTCCATGTTTTCAGTCATGATGATAAACGGGATCTGAAGATTCCGCTTTTCACCTTGGAATTTTTGGAGAATTTTGAATCCGTCAATTTTGGGGAGGTCCGCATCAATCAACGCAAGCGAAATGCGGTTTCCATATTCGAGTAGAATATTGAGAACTTGTTCGCCATCTTCGGCCCGTAACAAATTATAATCGGGTTTCAAGACGCTTTCAAGGAAAGCTCTATTTTGCGAATTGACATCCGCAAGCAAAATGGTTTTTGCCTCCGTCGGAAGCACCACGGTTTTGTTACTGGAAGAACTGTCAAGAGCGCTCACATGCGTATTGCGAAGAGTCAAATCGTAAATATGGCAGCCATTGATTTCGACAATCAAGCGTCCGCCCATAAAAACATAAGTACCATGCGTTGCATAGGTCATCTCATGCGGAGCCTTGTAACCTATTTTTTCTGTCTCGCGAAGCGTATAGTATATTGGATTTTCAGGATTGTTAATAGTCTTTTCGACATTTTCCATACTGTCGAAGCCGATACTCAAAATCTGTTCTTCATACTGCTTATTCACGAAAAGGAACTTAAATACCTCATTTTCATAAGAGAGTATAGCCTTAGGGTAATCCACCAAATAATCGAGATGCCCTAATTTCGAATAAACAATACGCGTATTACGGTCTTCGGCATGTATTCCAATGGATTCCATATGTTTCATGGTATCCATCAAGGGTTGCGGTTTTCCGTAATAATAGCCCTGAACCTTTTCGCAACCGATCCCCTTCAAAAATTCCATCTGTTCCTTTGTCTCAACACCTTCGGCAAGAGTTTTCAGCCCAAGATTTTTGGCCATACGGACCGTCGAACGAATTATCGTACGGGATGCATCGTTAAAATTCGAAAGGAACACCATGTCAATTTTAAGTTCGTCAAACTTGTAATCCTTGAGGGTGTTTAACGAAGAATAGCCGCTCCCGAAATCGTCCATCCAGACTTCATAACCTACCTGGCGGAACCGTTCGACTTCACTGCGAACGTAAGAATCCGAAGCCATGATGCTTTCCGTAATCTCGACACGGATGTACTCGCGGTCGATCCTGTACTTTTCAAGCGTTTTTTCGACAACATCAAAAATATCACAACTGATAAAATCCAAACGGGAAAGGTTGAACGATACAGGAACTACGGTATTTCCCAAGTCAAACTGTTCGCGCATTTCTTTACATACAAGTTTAATTATATAACTGTCAAGTTTATGAATTTGACGAGATTCTTCAAGAGCACTGATAAATACGGCAGGATTTAAAAATCCATACTGCGGGTCTATCCAACGCGAAAGGGCCTCCATACCGCAAAAAGTCTCCGTGATCGTTCGGACCACCGGCTGGTAGTATGCCTTGATATAACCATTTGAAATAGCCTCGTCAATATGATTAACAACATAATTTTCTAGCAAAAGTTCCTTACGCAAATCCTCGTCGTAATAACGTATGAAAATTTCACTGGACTTTTTTTGAATCTTGCACGCAATTTTAGCCTTTTCGCAGGCATCCAGGATTATTTCAGAATCACCAATGCTACAGATACCAATATTGATATCCATAGAAATCTTCGATATCGAACTTTTAACATTTTTACGTATTTCATTCAGTTTTTCTTCAACATTAGCATTATCGGCAATTACGGCAAAATGGTCATTGGCCAAGCGGCATATCAAATTATCCGGAAACTGTTTTTTGAGAAATGCGGCAAAATTAAGCAAAAAAGCATTTCCTTTATCATAACCATTCGCATTATTGTAAAGTTTCATTCCGATAATATCAAGAAAAATAAACGCAGGCGCACCACCGACATTTCGAATATCATCGGCATAACTGCCTCCGCGCATGCAGCAGTACTCCATATTCGGAAGACCTGTCAAAGAATCGAAATAGCGGTCCGTCTTTTCGCTCACCCTATGAAAAACGGCGTTCTTGCCACGCCACTTGATACGGCTTGCCTTTAGGATCAAATCCCCGCCTGTACGGGTATTGGGGATAAGGAGTTCGCCCTTCTCCAGTATTTCATCGATAGTAACCAAAGGAGTTTCACCGGGATTAAAGAAATACTCTTCAAACGTAATTCCGGGATCAAAAGGTTTCACGGGTTTCCAGATTTGCTCCACAGAAGCGCTGACCATATATATTTCATGAGTTTTCTCATCAATGATAACAAAAGGTTCTACGTTATCCGTATTCAAAAATTCAATAATAGTATTATCAAAATCTAGACGATTTTCCCTATTAGCTTCCATTGCAGCGATCACATCATCGTAAATGACAATGGAATATTTCGAACCATCCTCAAAATAACGGTGGAAACCCAAAGCATGAATAGTGCGATATTCCTCCTCCCCATACAATTTTTGACGATAAACGACTTCATAGCGATCATCTTTTCCATTCACAAAGTCCTTCGCCTTACTCGCGACAAAAAAGACATCTTCACGATGGACTTTCTTGTACATATCCGTATTGAGAAAACGCACCAAATCTTCACGAGAACTGCCTGGAGACGACCAACGCACAAGCCCATATGAAACAAGAACAGTCTGAATACGTCCGTCGATATACTGATAGACAGCAAGAGGTATTTCGGAATTTTCCAATTCCGTTCTCAACCCCTCAAATATTTTACAAGCCCTTTGATCAGACATTGCCTCACGCCTCCATTACGAAGGGACAGGGCAAAACCTTATCCCACAACGTGCCCAAATCATCTTTCCCCGAACAATAAACCTATCTTTAACGTTTAAATTAGCTTAAAACTCTTCACATTGCAAGCTTATAGACAGATTTACGTAATAAAATTCACACATAGGTGATAAAAATAACATTGAGCCCTGAGACAAGCCACGGGTACTTGTCGTGCGTCAAAAATACCGAATTTTCAGTATTTTAAGCATTTACATTACGACCGGCCTCTACAGCCTCGGCAACACTCATGCCCACGAAATCCTGAGCGCTGAACCAGCGACCGCTCTCTTTATCGTCGAGGAGCACCCCCACAAGAGCACCGGGAATGACGCTTTCAGGTGCATTCGGCGCATTCGGACCGCCAAGGTCCGTACGGAGCCAACCAGGGTCCATCACGTTCATCATCACGTCCGTGCCATGAAGCTTACAAGCGAAATCTTTAACGAACTTGGTGAGGGCAGCCTTGGCGCAGGCATAAGCCGCAAGTTCGGGTTCGTTTGCAATACCGCTTGTCGTAAGCTGCATACGCCCGAAGCCACGCTTAATCATAATCGGCAAGAAGTGGTATGCAATTTTTATCGGAGCAAAAAAGTTCACCGCCATCGCCTGATGGAAATCGTCCATCGTGTTCGCCGTATAATCGGCAAAATAGTGGCTCATGAGACCTGCGTTGTTGAACACGAGATCGACCGGCACACCGAACGAATCGATTTCGGAGAGCATCGCATCGATTTCGGCTTCGTTTTCAAGGTTGCACCCCACCGCCTTCACCTGCACTCCATACGGAGCAAGTTCCTTAGCAACCTTTTCGGCATGGCTCTTATCGCGCCCCTGCAAGATAAGGTTCACCCCGAGCTTAGCCATTTCTATTGCGATGAGGCGTCCGACACCGCGCGAGCCTCCAGTCACCAAGCACCACTTTCCTTTTACATCGATCATTCAAAACCTCTTGCGCTCCGCGCAATAAAATTACTTCACGTAAAACTAATCAATAATTTCTTTTAAAGTAAAAAAAATCAACTATAATGTACACAATGGTAAAAAATGCAAACCGTTTATCTGTAAATTTTGAAATGTATATTAAAATTTAAAATATAATTAAATCGGCTTTGCAGAATGTCATTTTATGACACTAAATTTTAAAAAATCAATTGGTATCAAAGATTTATCATATTTTGCAAACAATAGCGTGCACAAAAAAATTATGTATTTTGATAAAATTATCGTCCGATGAACTACGAGACGCTCTTACTACATGAAGCCATCAGGCTTCTCCTGATTTCGGTTAGGCAACAACGGCGGCATACACAACGGTCGCTGTCTATCGAATCCGGGATTTCCAGGCAGTTCATATCACAGATGGAATGCGGGAAACGTATTCCGTCTATCGATACACTTTGCCAACTCGCAATCGCACTTAAGACAAGCATCAGTTCTCTCTCGGTAGAACTAGACCGGATCTACCAACATCTCTTTTGGCAACGACACACAAAACAAGCAGACAAAAAAACAGACGAATCTTTGCAAAATGCAGCCGAAAACGATGATCCAGCCCTAGAATACATACGCAATGCAGGAGGTTTACACAAGCTTTAGCCCTTAACAAGAAGCTTAAAATTTTCTATCTTTTATAACCATGGAATGGCAGCGCAACATAAAGACTTTGACAACCGACGAGCTCAAAGCTTGGCTTCGGGATGTTGACGAAAAGCCATATCGCGCCGACCAAATTCAAAAATGGCTTTTTTGCCAGCAAGTGCGCTCTTACGACGAGATGGTGAACATCTCCCCGGCTCTCCGCGAAAAAATGGCAAAGCAGTTTACGCTTTGCGGCCTAAAGGAAACCCAGCGCTCCGTATCCGTCGATGGGACGGTCAAGTGGCTTTTTGAGACCGAAGACGGACACCACATCGAAACCGTGATGATTCCCGCAAACGGGCGCTATTCCGTTTGCGTATCGACGCAGGTAGGCTGTGCCATGAACTGCGCCTTCTGCCGCACCGCGAAGATGGGCTTCACACGCAACCTCGAAGCAGGCGAAATCCTCGAAGAAATCATCAACGTAAACTGGTACCTGAAAGACAACGGTTTCCAAAACGAAGAAGGCGGCACGGCCCAGGTCACGAACATCATTTTCATGGGCATGGGCGAACCGCTCAACAACTTGGAAAACGTCCACCGCGTCTGCTGCACGCTGCATAACCAGAAACTGTTTAACATGGGCGCAAAGCGCATGACCGTGAGCACTTCGGGGGTTGTCCCGAAAATCAAGGAACTTGTCGACCGCAATACGCCCTGCTGCCTTGCCGTAAGCCTCAACAGCACGAACAACGAGTACCGTTCGTCCGTGATGCCGGTGAACAAGACTTGGCCCATCGAAAAACTTTTAGAAGCGGTCGATGAATACATTCGTCGCACCGACAACTATGTGACGTTCGAGTTCGTACTCATCCAGAACATCACCTGCACGCCCAAGGCCGCAAAGGAACTCATCCGCATTTGCGCCCCGCGCCGCGTGAAGGTGAACGCCATCGTGCTTAACGACGGCGACGATCCGACGCTCCACGCCCCCACCCCCGAAGAGGTGGAAGATTTTCTCGCCGCAGTGCGAGCAGCCGAAATTCAAATAACGATCCGTAACCCACGCGGTCGCGATATTCTCGCGGCCTGCGGGCAATTAGCGTACAAAAAGGAAGGTAAAGAATGTTGACGCAAAACCTCCCGGAATTCTGGGACAATCTTTATGCCGAAGGCAAGGACTACTGGAATTTCAAGAAGGCGACCCCTGCCCTGCTTGAATTTTTCAAGCACCCCTCCTGCCCTGCCGAGGGCTCCGTGCTGATTCCCGGTGCCGGATTCGGCTACGATGCCGAGGCCTGGGCTTTGCGTGGACACGATGTTTTGGCAGTGGACTTTGCCCCGACAGCAGTCGATGAACTCGACCACTTGAGCCGCAAGCACAAGAATTTACGCTCGCTTGACCTCGACTTGTTCACGCTTTCTCCGAAAGACGCCAAGCGCGGCGGGCAACAGTTCGACATCATTTACGATTACGGCACATTCTCGGCCATTCACCCGGGCCGCCGCGATGAGTTTTTCGAAGTCTGCTACAAGATGATGAAGGACGATGGAGTGTTCATCTGCCTCATGTACCCGCTCATGAACGGCAAGACCATGCAAGGCCCTCCGCACTGCATGAGCGAAGGCGAGCTCATGGCACGCCTGGACGGCGTATTCGACATTGTCGAGCGCATCAAGCCTACGAACAGCATTCCGGGCCGCGAAGGCAAAGAAGAGTTCTGGCTCCTGAAGAAGTGCCTGTAGCATTATTAGTTGGCAGAACTTAGAGTTTAGAACTTAGTACATCCAATTTGTCAAACCCGCGACTATTTTAGACGTCCCCCGGTCTCCGTGCCGGGGTCTTTTTTTATATATCCGGGCTTGTAAAAAATGCACGAGGTACTCCACACACGCACCATTTTTTTGTATTTTTAGCCCAGTTTTTTATAAGGATTTTACTATGGCTAACGATTTATGCCCGTGCGGTTCTGGCAAGGCCTACTGCGACTGCTGCGAACCGATTATTAAGAAGACTACTCTAGCCCCGTCCCCGGAAGCTCTTATGCGTTCCCGCTACACCGCTTACGCCAAGCACGAAATTGCATGGCTCAAGGATTCTCTCGAAGCCACCCAGCGTGACGACTTTGATGAACCGAGCGTGGAAGCATGGAGCCGTGAATCCGAATGGCTCGGCATCGAAATCAAGCAGACCAAGACCGAAGAAGAAAAGAACATCGGCTGGGTCGAATTCATCGCTCGTTTCAAGCAAGGGAACATCACCCGTAACCACCACGAGCTCGGCGAATTCCACAAGGTCGGCGGAGCATGGTTCTTCTACGACGGTCGTGCTGTAAAGCAGGAAACCGTCCGTCACGAAGGTCCGGTCGTTGGCCGTAACGATCCGTGCCCGTGCGGTTCCGGCAAGAAGTACAAGAAGTGCTGCGGCGCAAATAAATAGACGAAAGAACGGCTCTACGAGCCTACAGACGAGAGACGAAAGAAGGGGGAAAGCCTTCCCCTGGCTCGCACTCCGAAAACTCCGTCGCTCGCCACCCCTTCGCCTAGGGGCTCCGCCCCTAAAACCCCGATAAGCACACCTAAAACCTACAACCTAAAACCTAATACCTAAAAATGTTCAAAGTTTTCGTAGATGGCGAAGCAGGTACCACAGGCCTGCAGATTTATGAGAGACTCGCAAAGCGGGGCGACATCGAAGTGTTGCGCATTTCTCCCGAACTCCGCAAAGACATTAACGAACGCAAGCGACTCATCAACGAGTCCGACGTGACGTTCCTGTGCCTGCCCAGCCCTCTGCGAAAATCCGAACACCCGCGTGATTGACGCCTCCACCGCACACCGCGTAAACCCCGACTGGACCTACGGGATGCCGGAACTTTCGGCTGCCCAGCGAGAAGCCATTGCCAAGAGCAAGCGCATCGCGAACCCCGGTTGCCATGCTTCGGGCTTTATTCTCGGCGTACACCCGCTGGTTGCCGCAGGCATTTTGCCGAAGAGCGCTAACCTTGCCGCCTACAGCATCACCGGTTATTCCGGCGGCGGCAAGAAGCTGATTGCCGAATACGAAGAAGCGGCAGCGCTTTCGCATGCAGCCAGCGAATCGAAGGCTATCATGGCGCCCGCTCCGTACGCTTTAGCGCTTGCTCACAAGCACCTCCCCGAAATGAAGAAGTACTGCGAACTCGAAAACACGCCGTTCTTCAACCCGGTGCTTGGCCCTTATTACAAGGGCATGGCGGTCACCGTCGCCATCTTTGCAAATGAACTCACCAAGAAAGTCGGCCCCGAAGGCCTCACCGAAATCTTGGCCAAGCATTACGAAGGTTCAAAGTTCGTGAAGGTCATGCCCTTTGAGCAAGCCCCCGTGCTGTTCAACGGCCGCCTTGACGCCACCGTCTGTAACGATACGAACAACGCCCGTATTCAGGTGTTCGGCAACGAAAACGTGATGCAGGTAACGACTATTATCGACAACCTCGGCAAGGGCGCAAGCGGTGCAGCCATCCAAAACATGAATATCGCGCTCGGTCTCGACGAAACTATCGGTTTGGTCTAGTTAGACAACTTCGCTAAAACACTAAAAAACCGCCAAAACAGATCCAGTTTTGGCGGTTTTATTTTCGGAACATAAAACAAAAAAAAAACAGAAAAGACCAATCTTTCGATTGGTCTTTTCTTCTGCGGGTGCCAGGACTCGAACCTGGAGCCTTTTGGTTCGTAGCCAAACGCTCTATCCAGTTGGGCTACATCCGCGTTTCGTTGTCTTCTTTTGTTGACGTGCCCAAATATAGAATAATCAAAATAAATGTCAAGGGGAAAGGGCAAAAAAAGTGAAAAAATTTTTAAAAAGGGATTTTCGTCACATGCAAACACGATTCACCTCAATTTTCACCTATTTTGGTCACTACAGATTTGAATAGATTTCGTCCTTTAACTATTTTTGTCCCCAAACTTTTTTAGTGTATTGAAAATGAACAAGTTCAAAGCTTTCATGAAAACTCTTGTCGCAGCCATCAAGAAATATGGTTCCATCATTTGGCAGAAAATTTGGAGCGTAATAAAGATTGCGTTCGCGAACAAGGTTTTCCGCTGGTTCTTTATATTCATGAGCCCGATTTTCGTGGCTTTTATCGTAGCGCTATTCGTGTACATCCACTACTCACCGGAACTGCCATCGCTCTCGCAGCTTGAACAAATCAATCCGCGACTCGTGACGAACATTTACGACAAGGATGGTCAAATAGCCCATGAATACTTCGTGGAACGCCGTGAATGGACATCCATCGATTCGATTCCGGTGAATGCCATACATGCGGTGATGGCAACCGAAGACCGCGCGTTCTACAAGCACTGGGGCATGAACGTGTGGGCTATTCCGTCCGCGCTTATTGAAAGTGCTGTCTCGGGCAACAAGCTCCGTGGTGCATCGACATTGACGCAGCAGCTCACCAAGCTCTTATTCCTCACGCCAGAACGCTCCCTTGCTCGTAAAATCAAGGAGATGATGACGGCCATCCGTATCGAGCAAACCTACACGAAGGAAGAAATTCTCGAATTCTACATGAACGAAGTTTACCTTGCCGGAGGAAACTACGGCTTCCAGGCCGCAGGCAAGTACTACTTTGGTAAACCACTTGACAGTCTTTCCATCCCGGAATACGCAGTACTCGCGGGCATGTTGCAGCGCCCCGAAACGTACCGCCCCGACCGTCACCCGAAGGCTTCCAAGCGTCGCCGCAATACAGTGCTCTATGCCATGCGCGATGCAGGCTTCATCACGAACGAAGAATACCGCAAATATATCGAAGAACCTATCGTGCTAGCCAAGAAGGAAGAAGCTACAGGAACGGGTCTGTATTTCTTCGAAGAAATTCGCAAATATATGGAAAAGAAGTACGGCGAAAATTCGCTTTATGCCGACGGCGTTTCTGTCTACAGCACAATCGACCCGGACATCCAGGCGTATCTCGATAGCGTAGCTCGCGTTCAGGTCGAAAAAGTACGTCGTCGCATCAAGTACCGTGCCACACGCAGACTACAGCTCACGAAAAAATACAGTATGCCCGAAGACAGTATTGTCGCTCATTTCGACAGCGTCTATACGCTCTTCAAGAAGGAATACCTCGCTATAGATACAGTGCGCAACAGAAGAGGACAGTACACGCGCTTCCCGGACAGCATCCGCTATCATCACGCAGAAGTCGCTGCAATTTTGATTGAAAACGAGACAGGTGCAATTCGAGCGATGGTAGGCGGCAGCGACTTCAACAAGTCCAAATGGAACCGCGCGGTACAATCGTTACGTCAGCCGGGTTCTTCGTTCAAGCCGATTGTCTATTCGACAGCAATGGACAATGGCGCAAGCCCGTGTGACTCCGTGAACGACCAGCCGGTGACAATCCCGGATCCCGATGACAAAAACCCGAACAAGGTCTGGCGTCCGGGAAACTTCGAACATGATTTCGAAGGCATGATGACGCTCCGTCGCGCTTTGTACAAGTCCAAGAACCTCCCCGCCATTTTGACCGGCATGAAATACGGCCTCAGCAACGTGGTGAACTATGCCCGCAAGTTCGGCATCAAACGAGCCCCGTTGCAAGCTGTTCCGAGCTTGGCTCTTGGATCTGTGGGTGCTACGCTCATGGAAATGACTTCGGCTTACACGGTGTTCCCGAACGGAGGCAACCGCATCGAGCCGTACATGATAGAATCGATTGTGGACCGCAATGGCGAAATCGTCGAAAAAAATTCGAAAGTGGAACATGAAGTCTTGCGTCCGGCATCGGCTTATTTGATGGTCGACATGCTCAAGGACGTGAACATCCGCGGTACGGCTGGGCGCGTGTGGGCATCCGGCTTCCGCCACCCGAGCGGCGGCAAGACCGGTACGACGAACGATTACACGGATGCCTGGTATATCGGCTTTACAAAGCAGTACACGATGGGTGTCTGGATTGGTTCTGACAGTCCGGGAACCATGGGTGCCGGTCATACGGGTACAGAAGATGCGCTCCCGATTTGGATGGCAACCATGTCCAGGTTGCACAAGGATTTGCCCAAGCTTCCGTTCCCGGTTCCGCCTGGAGTGATCAGCCGTGGCATCTGCAACCACACGGGCCTGATTGCAGGCGAATTCTGCTCCGAAAAGTCTTACTGCCTTTACACGGCTGGTTACGGTCCGACCGAACGCTGCGACGGCAATCACTTCGGTTCTCAGACAAAGTCTGCCGACAACGCTACTTTGTTCAGCAACAAGGGTGTTGTCGAGAACAACCGCTACGAAGCCCCGCAGCCAAAGAAAAAGAAAGGAAAGGGCAAAGACGAACCGCAACAGCCCAAACGCAATACGAGAAAGATGTTCTAGTCAATAGTCGGAAGTAGGCTATAGACGGAAGGAAGTAGAGTTTATTAAAGGAGCCCACGCGGCTCCTTTTTTATTGCGCCATGGTTACTCCCGTTACGTTATGCGCGGCACACATCCTTTGCTTTTTTGCAAAGTAAAATAGCCAGCACCACCAAGTCGAATACGAAAAGCTTGGCGAAATTGCAAAAAACGTTTGCATTTTTTTACGGATTATTTTTTCGTGATGTAAGTTTATTTATATAAATATATAACAAGTCCCTTTGGATACAACATTGAGAAAACGCGGAATCTACATTTCGCAAAGAAGGAGATAACGAATGGTCCAAAAAAAGCAACTCCCCAAATTAAATTTCAACCTCGTAATAGACAATACATTATTTAATGACATGTTAGATTTGCAATGGATTAAATGGGACACCCCTGAGAATATTTCTAAATTTCGGTTGAGTATCGTGAAGCTGAATTCCACTTTTGCAAAGCTTACATTAAAAGAAAACTCCCGTCCTGATTTTCACGTACCAAAAACACCTCTGCCTGATATACTTCATATTCCAATTCCACGGCAATTTCCCCTTCCTACAATATCTGATCCATTTAGTGATGGAGAACCCATTTGGTCAAAGGAATTTCCCAAAAACACTAAAGCGGTTAGAATTAATCTTTCTAAACGCGCCTTGGAGCTTGATGGAGAATATTTGGGTTTTACCTTGAATCAGTGTGATAAAAAAGGCATCGCGCAAGGACAGGCGTTAATGATAATAAAGTTTGCCCATACGCCCTATTTTTCATGTTCTCCGACCTCATCTGCGGCAAATATTATTAGAAACGAATCATTCCGCTGGCCGCTCTCGACGCTTGAAAAGTTTAATAAAATTCCCTGTTCAGACATTAAGACTGTAGTCAATAAATACAAAGCCGTCTATTTTGCGATGAGCCTTATTTCAAGTTCGCCATATGATTGGGATAGTGTAAATAAAATAAAGGACGACTGTTATTGTTTTGAATACGACAACAACGCCTATCTGATATCGAAGGAATTCTGGCTGCTTTATGAAATATATTTAGATTCAAAAAAAGGTCAAGCCGATGAAAATACACATGATCAAAACAAATCCAATCTCGCTGTTACACTTCTAGAAAATAAGTTAGAAGATATATGGAATAAAAGATATTTCTATAAGGTAGAAAGCATTCCTGCAGCTGTTCTGAAATGGGAAAACATTCCGAACGCGGTCTCGTACAGCGTAAAAAGGTTTTCCAAGAAAAGAAATTGTTTGTTCCCGATTGTCAAAGACCAGAGAACAACGACATGTGAAGACCTCGATTACAATGATGCCAAGTACTACGAACTCGATACGGGAACGAAAGTGTATAGATACGATTGCACATCATCGCTAACCCCGATTGTCGTTTGACATTTTGTGGACTCCAATTTATTGGAACAGATTCCAAAAGGTATCGTTTTAAATTTAACTAAGAAGGAAATGACGAATGGCCGAAGATATTGTAACCATAAACAATAATGATAGCGGACTCAAAATAAAACAAGAGTCTCTTAATGACATACTGGAAGTCAATTGGAGTACATGGAGCCTACCCGGCAACACATCTAAATTCCAACTGTGTGTTATGAGACCCGCAAGCCAATCAAGTGGCAATACGAATTCAAATGAGTTCAGTAAGAAAAATCCCATACTGTTACAGGATTTTCCCCAAAATACGACAAAAATTAGGATTCAACTCACGAAATACGTTTCTGAACTCGACTCGCGTGAAGTGGGATTTGCCCTATACGCCCTAGACAGTAGGGGTAACCAAATCGGGACACAGCTTGCAAAGAATAAATTTACCCATACTCCTTATTTCTCTTGCAAAACTACCATGTCTTCGGTGAATTTTATTAAAGGCGAACAGTTCCGATGGGATCTTTCAATTATTGAAAATTTCAAGATGATTAGTTATCCGGACATGAAGACTGTGCTGGATAAGTACAAAAAAGCCACTATTGCAATGAGCCTGATTTCGAGTTCACCCTACACCACTATTGCTGCCAACAAAATGAAAGATGACTGTTATTGTTTTGAATATAATAACCAAGCCTATCTGATGCCAAAGGAGTTTTGGCTAATTTATAACATTTTATTGAATGCAAAAGGCGTTTCGAAAGATCTAAAAAGCTTGAATTTAAAGGATTCCGCCAAGCTTGCCGAAATAAAAACGAAATACGATCAGGTCTGCTTGAATGGCAAGAACCAGTCGATGATTTCATTAAACAAATTAATGCAAAGCAATTCCACATTAAGTAAAGACGAATTCTTAAAACTCAAGAATAGCGGATTAAGCGAAATCAATATCATCATCACACTCCTGGAAGCCGAACTGAGCGAGATATGGAGTAAAAAATTCTTCTATAAGCTGGAAGCTTCGACCGCAGCCTCGCTGGAATGGGATCATATCCCAGGAGTGGAGTCCTATAACCTAAAAAGATGTAGCCATAGCTGGAACGCACCGCTTCCTCTTTGTGAAAATCTAAAAACAACAACATATCAAGATCCTGATTACAAAGACGCCGATGGCTATTTGCTCGAAGCGGGAGGACGAAATTATCAATATGATTGCAAAGCATTGCCAACCCCGATTGTCGTCTGATCACAATTTTGCACTTTGAGTCATGCGCGGAATTCCCCATAGGCTTCCACGCATTTCCACAACAAATAGCGCTATTCCTCAACAAATATGAAAAAATCCCGAGCTCGCAAGAGTCGGGATTTTCAGTGGAGTTAGAATATGAAATTCTAGCGGCCTAGATTGCGCGCATTTGTCATTTAACAGTTGCGCACTTGGCCCTTTGACGTGCACCCTAGGCGGTTGATTACATCATGCCGCCCATGCCCATGGACGGATCCATGGCCGGAGCTGCCGGAGCCTTCGGTTCCTTCTTTTCGGTGATCACGCAGTCAGTCGTGAGAATCATCGAAGCGATGGAAGCGGCGTTCTTGAGTGCCGTGCGGGTAACCTTAGCCGGGTCAATGACGCCAGCCTTGATGAGGTCTTCGTAAGTGTCGGTCTTAGCGTTGTAGCCAAAGCCGTCCTTGCCTTCCTTGACCTTGTTCACAACGACAGAGCCTTCGAGGCCTGCGTTCTGGACGATCTGGCGGAGCGGTTCTTCGATAGCGCGGCGGATGATCGCTGCACCAGTCTTCTGGTCGGCATTGTCGAACGTGAGAGCGTCGATAGCCTTTTCAGCGCGGATGAGGGCAACGCCACCACCCGGAACGATACCTTCTTCGACAGCGGCGCGAGTGGCGTGCATAGCGTCGTCGACGCGGTCCTTCTTTTCCTTCATTTCAACTTCGGTAGCAGCACCGACCTTGATCACAGCAACGCCACCGGCGAGCTTTGCCAAGCGTTCCTGGAGCTTTTCACGGTCATAGTCGCTCGTAGTAGCTTCGATCTGCTTCTTGATCTGGGCGATACGGCCCTTGATAGAAGCGGCGTCGCCAGCACCTTCGACGATCGTGGTGTTGTCCTTCGTGATGGTGATGGACTTTGCCTTACCAAGCACTGTAACCGGAGCATCTTCGAGCTTAGCACCCGTGTCTTCAGAGACGAGCATACCGCCAGTGAGGATGGCGATATCTTCGAGCATGGCCTTACGACGGTCACCGAAGCCCGGAGCCTTGACAGCAGCAACCTTCAAGGTGCCGCGCATCTTGTTCACAACGAGCGTTGCGAGAGCTTCGCCATCGACATCTTCGGCAATGATGAGGAGAGACTTGCCCTGCTTTGCAACGTGTTCGAGCATCGGGAGCAAATCCTTCATGGTAGAAATCTTCTTGTCGTACAGGAGAATGTACGGATTTTCGAGAGCGACTTCCATGCTGTCCGTGTTCGTGACGAAGTACGGAGAGAGGTAGCCACGGTCGAACTGCATACCTTCGACAACGTCGAGGACGGTTTCAGCAGTCTTGGATTCTTCGATGGTGATGACGCCATCGTTGCCGACCTTTTCCATAGCGTTGGCGAGGAGTTCGCCAATTTCCGGGTCGTTGTTTGCAGAAATCGTTGCGACCTGGGCGATGTGTTCCTTGCCGTTGATCTTCACGGCCATTTTGCCGACTTCCTTGATCACGGCTTCGACAGCAGCGTCCATACCGCGCTTGATGTCCATCGGGTTTGCACCGGCAGCGACGTTCTTGAGGCCTTCGCGAGTGATTGCCTGAGCGAGAACGGTTGCAGTCGTGGTACCGTCACCGGCAGCGTCAGAAGTCTTGTTGGCGACTTCCTTGGCCATTTGGGCGCCGAGATTTTCGTAGGCGTCTTCGAGTTCCACTTCCTTGGCGACAGAAACGCCGTCCTTAGTGACGTTCGGGGCGCCGAAGGATCGTGCGATCATGACGTTACGGCCCTTAGGACCGAGAGTGACCTTAACTGCATTGGCGAGCTTGTCAACGCCCTTCATGAGGGATTCGCGAGCTGCTACATCAAACTTCAATTGCTTTGCCATTTTTGATTGTCCTTTTTAAAATTTTTTAGAGGTGTTAGGTTTTAGGTTGTAGGGGTTAGGTTATTATCGCGGCTTTGCCGCCTTCTATAGATGCGCCTTCGGCGCCATTTTTTTCCTATAGCCTAATCCCTAATACCTATAACCTATTACAAAGTAGCGATAACGTCGGATTCCTTCACGATGAGGTAGTTTTCGCCTTCGACGGTAACTTCGGTACCGCTGTACTTGCCGTAAAGCACCACGTCGCCAACCTTGACTTCCATGGCAACGAGTTCGCCCCTGTCGTTCTTGCGACCCGGACCTACGGCCACGACCTTACCCTGCATCGGCTTTTCCTTTGCATTATCCGGAATGAAGAGACCGGAAGAGGTCTTCTGTTCGGCTTCTGCCGGCTTGACAACGATTCGATCTGCTAAAGGCTTGATCATTATTTTTATCCTCTTTTGGGTTTTTACCCTTTGTTAAATTGCTTGGCCCGACTGGATTGCTGGAGATGTTCCAAATTGGACCATTTTTCTTGTTTCGCTTCGTGTGAAGCAATTTCCGTGCCAAAGGTACAGGATTGCGTAAAGTCTCAAAAAACGTTTTATTTTGAAACTCAACGTACATTCAATTCCCGAAATGTTCAGAAATGAAACGCCAATGTATTCATCGACAATAAACTTTTAATCAGGAGCAAGCTAAAGACAACAAACTTCTCGTGTAAAACCTATGATTTTTCGCTAAAATTTCTACATTATGCTCAAAAAAAGAGATTGCATCGCATCTCCTGCTATGCCAATCCCATTCATTGATAACTACTATTTAGATGAAAGAACGGCACTCCGAGCCTAGAAACAGCAAATGCGTAGTTTTAGCATGTTCCAAGGCGAGTGTAGTGTCATTGCTTGCAAGGTCATTACAGAGCCGTTTAGCATGACGCGAAGCGTTAATGTCGCAAACAAGCTTGCTTGGACATGACCGAGACTAGCATTTTGAACTAATACAGAGACCAAAGATATGTTTCTTGACGAAAAAAATATTGAAGTTCGCTCCGGCAGAGGCGGTGACGGCATCTGCAGTTTCCACCGTGAAAAGTTTGTACCCCTCGGCGGGCCCGATGGCGGTGACGGCGGTCGTGGCGGTCACGTGATTTTGCAGGTGAACGAACAATATACCACGCTTCTCGACATGGGCAACACGCACATTTACAAAGCCAAGAGCGGTCAGCCCGGCGGCGCAAAGCGCTGTTCCGGCGCATCGGCCGACGACCTGATTATCAGCGTTCCGCGTGGCACAATCGTCAAGGACGAACAGGGACACATCCTCACAGACTTGACCGAACCGGGCCAAAAATGGATTGCAGCCCGCGGCGGCAAGGGCGGCATGGGCAACCAGCATTTCGCAACCCCGAAGGTGCAGGCTCCGCGCAAGTGCACTCCTGGCGAAAAGGGCGAAGTCCGCCAGCTGTTCCTCGAACTCAAGCTCATGGCAGACGTGGGCCTTGTCGGATTCCCGAACGCAGGCAAGTCGAGCCTCGTGAACAAGATTTCTAGCGGTCGTCCAAAAGTTGGCGACTATCCGTTTACGACGCTCGAACCGGTACTCGGCATTGTGCAAGTAAACGGCCACAGCTTCGTGGTCGCCGACATTCCGGGGCTTTTGGAAGGCGCAAGTGAAGGCAAGGGCCTCGGCCATCAGTTCCTCAAGCACATCGAACGCACGCACACGTTGCTCTTTGTGATTGACGGCTTTGCCGAAAACGCCTACGAACAATTCAAGGTGCTAAAGGACGAACTCAAGGCGTTCCACCCGAAGCTTGCCGAAAAGAACTTCGTCGTAGCCCTCAACAAGAGCGACCTCGGCATCGAAAACGCCATCAAGGAATTCAAGAAGCACCGCCAGAAAGTGGTCATCACATCGGCAGTCACTGGCGAGGGATGCGCTGAATTGCAGCAAGCGCTCGACGCGGCCGTGCCCCATTTCCACAAAAAAAGCATCGGTTGGAGCAAAAAAGGCTAACTGTTCGCAAAAAATATTGTAAATTCATTAATATGAAGGCGACTCAGTCCAACATAACTAAAAAGGAAATCGTTGATGAAATCGCTTCCCAGACTGGATTTACGCAAGTAAAGACAAAAGTCATCGTGGAAGAACTCATCGATGCCATTTCTAATGCCGTTATCGAGGGCAACAACATCGAGTTGCGTGGATTCGGTCGCTTCAAGAATAAACAGCGCAAGGAACGCCGCACCCGGATTCCAAGGACTGGCGAACTCGTGAACATCCCAGCCAAGACACGTCCGGTTTTCGAACCCAGCAAAGATTTGATCGAAAAAATCAATAACGTTCCTTTGGACTTAGAAAAAGAGGCTTTTGTCCCTAAAGATGACCAAGAAAGAATCTAGTACGCCCGTTATTCAGAACCGCAAGGCGAACCATCTCTATTTTGTGGATGAAACCTTTGAAGTGGGAATTATGCTCATCGGGTCTGAAGTCAAGTCTATCCGTAACGGCAAGTGCACTTTGGGCGAAGCGTGGATTGATATCGACGAAAAAAAAGACGAGCTTTGGCTCGTCGGCGCGCACATCGACGAATACCTTTTTGCCAACCGCTTCAACCATTTCCCCGCACGCAGGAGAAAACTCCTCGCCCACACGCACGAAATCCAGAAAATGCGCAAGGCGAAGGAATTGAAGGGCTGCACCATCATCCCGCTGAAAATGTACTTTAAGAACCGTATTGCAAAACTCGAAGTAGGAATATGCCGAGGCAAGGATCAACACGACAAGCGACAGGACATCTTAGTCCGCGATGCCAAGATGGAAATGGCTCGCGCCGCAAAGGCCCATCGCTAATTTTAGCTTTACTGCTAGCCGCATGTAGCTTCACCCTCGCTGCTACGGCAAGGGTCGATGTGGAGTCTGTCGCACGCGAAATCAAGGGTTCGTTCCACTGGTACCCGGTGCAAAAGACGTTCTCGATTATTTCGACGAAAGATACGCTCAAATTTGCCGTGGGCATTCCGTACATGACCCGCAATGGTCTTGCTATTGAAATGGCCGCTGCACCAAAACTTGATAACGGGCATATATGGCTTGCCGAAGCCGACGCTAAAAAAATTTCTTACAAGGCTGCGATTGAAGCAAAGCAAAATATAGCTCCCTCAAATGTGCCCAAGCCCCCCGAAACGAAACCGGACAAGATTGCGGAAACGAAACCTGTAGAAACACCGAAGGCCAAGCCCGCCGACAAGCCAAAAATAAAAACAGCTGAACAGAAACCGGCGGCGCCAGTCGTCGTAAAACCAAAGACTCCAAAGCAAGAAATTGCGGGAACCCGCGAGGTCCGCACAATCGTGATCGACCCCGGACATGGAGGCAAGGACCCCGGCGCATCTGGCAAACGCTCCCAAGAAAAAGACATCGTTCTTGCAGTCGCAAAACTCTTGAGAAAAAACCTAGACGATTTGGGCCTCAACGTAAAGCTCACCCGCAACAAGGATGTTTTCATAGAACTCCAGCAACGCGCCATGCTTGCAAACCAGTGGGACGGAGACTTGTTCATCAGCCTGCACTGCAACGCCATCGATGCGACAGAAGAACGCAAAAAAATTATCCAGGGTTACCAGTTCTACGTACTGCGCGCCCCGGAAAGCGAAGAAGACAAAGCGATAGCCCGTCGCGAAAACGCCGTGGCCACACTCTACGGCGAAAAAAATGCGAAGGACGAACTTTCACCGCTGGAATGGTTCAAACTCGAAGCAAGGCTCGAACAATATAAGCAGACAAGTTATCTGTTCACTGAAAAATTGCTCGACAGCTTTGAAGGCGGAAAAATCAAGAAAATGAACACGGGAGTCGGCGGTGCAGGATTCATGGTCCTTGTTGGCGCCATGATGCCAGCCGTGCTTATCGAACTAGGCTTCATCAGTAACGAAGAAGACGAAAATTACATGATGAGTACCAAAGGACAAGTTGACCTTGCGGACCGCATTGCTGAAGCCGTAGAAAACTACAGGGACGCCCTCCACAATTACCGAGAAACACTGGGAAGGAAATAGACGGCAAGCGCGCGAGCCAAGCATCGCAGGCCAAAGAGGACGCCTTGCGTCCGTGGCTTCGAAGGACATACCGAAATACAGGCTTTCCACAACGTCATAACCCAGCTCGCTATTGGAGCTTGGACGAATCGAAAGTCTGAAGATCTGGCCTATGGAACCACAGACGAAAGACTATAGGTTATTCAGCTTTTGCGATGGCGGCGTTAATCAGGTCAATGCTTTCAGCGAGAATGGCATTGTATTTTTCCTGATAACGTTTTGTCGTTTCAGGCGTTCCACCCGCACAAGTCTTAGTCTTTGCGATATAGCCATCAAACCAGGCCTTGGAATCTCTTTTCAAATTTATACTTTCAACAGAATAATTGCCAGAAAGATAGGGTGCGAAGTTGCCCTTCAACGTATTGTTCGTGCGATCCAGAAGACTTTCTAGATATGTTGTTTTAGCTTCTGTCAAAGTCGTATCTGTCAGCAAGTCCTTGACTATTTTTTTATACAATTCTTTTTGAACATCGGCAAGGATATCGGCAAACAAAGCAAAGCCTTCTTGCTTACAAGATTGAACCACGGGTTCCGTGGAGCTTGAACTTTGAGGAGTGGAGCTAGAGCTTATTCCGTGAGCTTCATTGTATTCTTGCTGATTCCTATAAATCCGATTTTCCTCCAATACATAGTTCTTATACGTGCTATCGTTAGAACACACAAACATCGTTCTGGCATAATAAGCGTCAGGATTACAAGCCGGGGCTACAATTCCATAAAGAGGCTGATCCTGAAGAGATATGGCTCCGCAGGATTCAAGCCCGCTTTCCCATTTATCCAATATCTTTTCTGTTATACTAGTGTCCTTGCCCAGATATTTTTTATAATCATCACAAGAAGGATCACCCGAAGTTAGACAAGATGGAGGAGACATATAAGTTTTCGCTTCGCACGTCACTGAAGAATCTTTAGCCAGGACATAACGTACGGATTCAGACGAGCTTGAAACACTAGAAGAACTCGTAACCGATGAGCTAGACGCAGGCTTTTGAGAAGAACTTGATGATGGAACTTTCGACGAGCTTGAAGACTTTTCCGATTTCACCGAACTTGATGATTTCACAGTCTTCGACGAGCTCGATTTCGCAGATGAGGAACTATCCTTCCCTTCACTCGAAGAAGAATCCGAATTGTCTGCCACAGGCACAACAAACTGAGGGTTTGAGTCCGCACTGCAACTAGCCCAAAACACAGATGCGACAGTTAAGCAGCAAAGACGAAAAAATTTATGAATGGTCATACACACTCCTCCTTTTTTGCAATAATATACAATTTGTTAGACGAGTGCATATTTTTTTTCGTTTGTATATACAAAAAAAACTGTCACTTTCGCAACAGTTCTTTAAAATGCTCAATGGGAGCTTACTACCGAGCACATCCCCCATGGAACGTAGCTCGATTCCAAAACCCTATTACTGGCCTACGGCTTCAGCATTCGTCCTGCGGCTCGGTCTTGCCGGCAAGCCTTTGGCTTGCCGTCGCGACACTCGCCTTGCGCAGACTATTGACGCTTGCGCCTACGGCTTCAGCGTCCGTCCTGCGGCTCGGTCATGCCGGCAAGCCTTTGGCTTGCCGTCGCGACACTCGCCTTGCGGACTACTCCGCATCCATGTCGGCTTCGTCGATTTCGGCGTTGTGGTAGACTTCCTGAACGTCGTCGTGATCTTCGAACTTGTCGATGAGCTTGAGGAGTTTTACGGCGTCGTCGTGACCGAGCTTGACCGGATCATTCGGAACGTAGCTGAGTTCTGCACTCATCATTTCGATACCAGCAGCTTCGAGAGCCTTGGAAACAGCGTCGAAAGCTTCCGGAGAAGTAGAGATTTCATGAACGCCGTCTTCCGTGCTCATGTCTTCGGCACCCGCTTCGAGAACGAGATCCATCACCTGGTCTTCCGGATACTTTTCAGCATCGACGACAATCACGCCCTTGTAGGTGAATGCCCAAGAAACGGAACCGGATTCGCCCATGGAGCCGTTGTTCTTGTTGAAGATGTTACGGATTTCAGCAACCGTACGGACCTTGTTGTCGGTCATGCACTGCACCATGATAGCGATGCCTGCCGGGCCGCGTCCTTCGTACAACGGTTCCGTCATTTCGGTACCGGAGTTAGCACCCGTACCCTTGGCAATTGCACTTTCGATGTTCTTGGTCGGCAAACTCTGGCTCTTGGACTTGAGGATTGCTGCACGGAGACGCGGGTTTGCATCAGGGTTGCCGCCGCCGAGCTTAGCAGCGATGGAGATTTCCTTAATGAGTTTGTTCCAAGCCTTGGCACGAGCGACGTCGGTTTTGGCTTTCTTGCGTTTGGTAGTGGCCCATTTGGAGTGACCGGACATAATTTACCTCTAGGTGGTTTTTGATAAAATTTAAAAAGATACGCTTTAGGTTACAGGTTATAGGCTTTAGGTTTTAGGTTAATTTGGCGGCTTCGCCGCGATTATAATAAACTAATTCCCGACCACCTAATCCCCTATTTTCTGTTCATCTTGCAGAGTCGTTTCTGCTTGACAGTAAGCCGATGGCTCGAGCAGTCAATTTCATCCGTCTTTTTCGACTTGAACTTGACCTTATCATTTTGGCTTCGCCCTCTGCGCTCAGTTTCAGCAGCCTTCTTCTCTAAACGCTTCTGGCGCATGTCAATAAGCTTGGTTTTGTCAATAGGAACAGCAGAAGCTCTGGTAATTTCACGTTCGTACTTACCGCTCCAGATTTTACCCAAGAGCGATCCTGACTGGAGTGCATCATCCATAATGCTCTGAGCCCAGCTATCGTTTGCAGGCGGCAATAGTTTGAACGTCAAGTTGCGAATTCTAGTCGGTTCTTCATCATAATAAAGCATCATGTCGAAGAAGCCCACGTTATACTCTTCGCCATCGGAACCGGCTGCAATTTTGTCCGGAATATAGGCGAGCACAGCGTAAAGCGCTCTATCGAAAAGAGCCGTTATTAGGACATCTGAATCTCCACCGGGAGCCTGGACTTCACCTTCCGCAAGGAAAGACCATGGAGCCACATCGACTCGGAGCCTGAACTTGTGAAAACCCTTCTCAGCCTTTTTGAGCTTAATCAGGGCACCAGAGAATGCCTGGAATTCCGGCTTAATGGAGCCTTCTTGTGCGAACACTAACGCACACGCAAGAAAGAGGACCGTTAGAATTTTTTTCATTTCTCTAATCCAATTCGATTAATTTATTCTTAATTTTTAAAGAACAGAGCCTTGGCCGCTTCGAACATCGGATCCTTTTCGTCCGGGTTGCGGCATTCCGTATAAATACGAACCTTGGGTTCGGTACCGGACGGACGCACCAGCATCCAGGAGTCATCGTCGAAGATCACCTTCACGCCGTCGAGGGTCAGGAGCTGCTTCACTGTCTTTTCGTTGTTACCGACCATGACCTTTGCACCCGGCTGGGCGATCGTGGCGATAGCGTCGACCTTGGCCTTGAGCGGAGCGCCAACGAGGGACTTGTCCACTTCGAAGGGTCGGGTAGAAGCGGCCGTATTCTTCATACAAAGCGTCAAGGTATTCGCCGAGATTCTTGCCAGTCGTAGCGAGAATTTCAAGAGCGATGAGGAGGCCGAACTGTGCGTCCTTTTCGAGCGTGTTGTTGAGACCGGAGATACCGTCAGATTCCTCGAATGCGACGAGAGCCTTCTGCTTAGCATTGCGAGAAAGCCACGGACGGAAGTTCTTGAAGCCCACCGGAGTTTCCATCACAGGCACGCCGAGCTTTTCGGCAATGATGTTCACAAAGTTAGAAGTAGCAACGGACTTAGCCACGCAGCCCTGTTCCTTGCGCCAGGTTGCCATGTAGTGGAAAGCGATAGCACCGAACTGGTTCATGTCGATTTCACGAGTGCCGTCGTAGAAACGGATACGGTCGCCATCCGGATCGAAAATCGCGCCAAGGCGGAACCAAGACTTGCTTTCGTCCAAGACCTTGCGGACCTTTTCGAGGTTCTTGCTGGACGGCTCCGGAGCGATACCGCCGAACAAGGAATCGTCTTCGTTGCGGAGCGTGATGAGGCATTCCGGATTGTCGAGAAGAGCAGCCGGGCGGCGGCGGGTAGAACCGTGAACGTGGTCGCACACGAGCGTGAGGCGTCCCTTCTTGATGAATTCCTTGATGCGGTCGAACTTGATCGTGCCCTGCTTCACGAGGAATTCCTTGTAAATCTTGAGAGAGTCGATAATTTCCCAGTCAACCTTGGAGACCGGTTCGAACTTCCAAGTAGCCATCATTTCGTTGGAAAGCTTGGTGATGACGTTCGTGATTTCCGGACCTGCAGGACCGCCATCTGCCGGGTTGAACTTGATTCCATTGTAATGGCTCGGGTTGTGGCTCGGAGTCATGTTGATGGAGCATGCGGCACCGAGCATTTCGATTGCAGCGGAGAATTCCGGAGTCGGCATTTCGCCACCGTAGTAGACCTTCACGCCAGCCTTTGCAAACTGGTCAGCGACAGCCTCGCAGAATTCGTGACCGAGCAAGCGGTTGTCATGGCCGACGACCACACCACGCTTTTGGAGTTCGGCAAAGTCCTTGACACCCAGAGCTTCGAAAAGTTCAGGAGTAGCTTCCTTGTACAAACGCACAATAGCAGCACCCACCACCTGCAAGTTGCGAAGCGTGAATTCAGAACCGATTTCGCCGCGCCAGCCGGACGTACCAAAGCTGACCTTTGCCGGTTCCTGAGAGGTCAAAGCGACCTGCTTCACGGTTTCAACCAAGGCCATGTCAGTAGCCGGATTGAATTCGGGGGACTGAATCTTTTTCCAAATCTGGGTAATGTTTTCCATAAGGGTTCCTGTATTAAAGTTTCACGCGGATAATTTAGAAAAACTTCCCGTAGGAAGTAGTAAGTAGACTGTAGGAAGAAGCGGTAAATAAGGGATTACAATTTTTGTAACAAAAGACTCACTTTCATGTGAGCCTTGTCTTGCGCACCCTCTTGAAAGCCCTCATACCTGAGGACTGCATCATCGTAATCTTTCATCCATGAATTCGACATATTTCTTGGACTAATTATTCAGCATTTTTGCTCAAGGCTGGCCTTGATTTCAAGAATTTCCGTTTCTGGGAGCTTGGTGTATTTTACAATTTTGTCAACAGGCTCGCCCTCAGCAAGCATCGCCGCCGCCATCTCGCGTGCCTTGTCTTGCGCACCCTCTTGAAAGCCCTCATACCTGAGGACTGCATCATCGTAATCTTTCATCCATGAATTCGACATATTTCTTGGACTATTTATTCATCATTTCTGCTCAAGGTTTGCCTTGATTTCAAGAATTTCCGTTTCAGAGAGTCTGGTGTACTCTACAATTTTATCAACAGGTTCATTTTTCAACAGCATCCTCGTAGCCATCTCGCGAGCCTTGTCTTGCGCACCCTCTTGAAAGCCCTCATACCTGAGGACTGCATCATCGTAATCTTTCATCCATGAATTCGACATATTTCTT
>CACWPM010000013.1 GCA_902762795.1 Fibrobacter succinogenes
AGGTGCCAATTCGTGCAACGCGACGTGACGCGTGGCTAGTATTCTAGGGCAGGGCCCGCATATGAAGAACCACCGGCTACGCCGGTGGGTCACTTTTTACTTTCGTCTTTGGACAAGTCCCAAATGCTAGGCTCAGAAATGCCAATGCAAGCATTGGCGCTTCATTCGCCTTACGCATTTGTCGTCTGTAGCCCGCCGTGGCGGGCGTTCTCTCGTCTAAATTACATCTGGCGGATCGGGAAGAGGCCGAGGAGGTCGAGCACGTTCTCGAGCACAATCTGCGTGGCCTGCACCAAGAAGAGCCTGGACTTTTCTTCGGCGGATCCGAGCACACGGTCTTCGTGGATGAACTTGTGTGCGGCTTCGGCAATTTCGAGTGCGTATTGCGCGAGCACGCTCGGTTCATCGTCCTTGACGGCGGCGAGAATCTTTTCGCCCTTCTTGGCAAGAACGTTGATGAGGCTGTAGGCGGCGTCATCGGTAAGCTGTGCGTAATCCACATCGGAAACGTTCACCGTGTAACCCGCCTTGCGCATGATGCTGCAAAGACGCACATGTGCGTTCTGTACGTATGGACCCGTGTCGCCTTCGAAGCTCATCACGGCATCCCAATCGAAGCGGACATCCTTCAGGCGGCTGTTCTTCAAATCGTTGAAGGTAAGAGCGCTGATACCGATTTGGCGTGCAATGAGTTCCTTGTTTTCGAGACCCGGATTCTTTTCGTCGATGAATTCGAGAATCTTCTTCTGGGCGGCTTCGATCACGTCGCGGAGGAGGCTTGCCGTACCGGTACGGGTCTTGCCCTTTTCCCACTTGCCATCGACCATCTGCAAAATGACGCCAAACGGAATGTGGTACATGTCCTTGTACCATTCGCGGCCCATCTTCTTGAGTACGTGGAACACCTGCTTGAAGTGAAGCGCTTGTCCCAAGTCCACCACGTAAAGGCACTTGTCGAAGTTGTATTCCTTTTTGCGGTAGATGGCGGCGGCGAGATCGCGGGTTGCGTACAACGTGGAACCGTCGCTTTTGCGGATAAGGCACGGATTCAGGTCGAATTCATCGAGCATCACCACATCGCGTTCCTGGCTGTTCACTAGCAAGTTCTTTTCGCGGAGCTCGTCGAGTACTGCCGGAATCTTGTCTTCGAAGAAGGATTCGCCGGTGTAGTGGTCAAAGCCAACGCCCATCATGTCGTAAATGCGCATGAGTTCCTTGAGCGTTGCTGCGCGGAATGCAGTCCACAGCTTGCGGTAGAATTCGTCGCCCTGTTCGAGCTTCGTGAATGCGGCACGTGCTTCGTCTTCGAGGCCGGGTTCTTCCTTGGAAGCCTTGGAGAAGCTAGCGTAAAGGATATTGAGTTCCTTCACGGTGAGTGCGTTCAAAGTTGCTTCATCGGTCGGGAGTTTTTCGCGGAGGTACATCACGATGAGCTTACCGAATGCAGTACCCCAGTCGCCCAAGTGGTTGATACGTTCGACCTTGTAACCGGCGGCCTTGTAGATGCGGGCGAGCGAGTTACCGATCATTGTGGAACGCAAATGGTGAAAGGCGAGTTCCTTTCCGATGTTCGGGGAGCTGTAATCGATGCAGACAACTTTTCCGTTCGGAGCAGCGTGGCCGTATTCCAAACCCTTGGCAGCGATTTCATCGAGCGTCGACTTGGCGAGGAAGCCGCGGTCGATGAAGAAGTTGAGGTAACCGTTTACGGCTTCAACTTTAGAAAGCCCTGCTGGGAGCTGAACTTTGGCGGCTAAGTCTTCGGCAATGAGCTTCGGAGCCTTGCGCAGTATCTTTGCAAGCGAGAAGCATGGGATGGTGTAGTTTCCGTGGCTCGTGTCAGGCGGCACGGAGATAAGTTTCAAAGCAGTATCTTCTGCAAACGCACCCGTAGCGGCGAGGGCCTTTGCAATTTCTACATCAAATGAGTTCATTGTCGTCTCCAGACTTCTTCGCATCTTCGCGGATGAAGTCGTGTTCATCGAGGTTCATAAGTTTGCCGTCTGCGTACAAGCGGTCGAAAGAAATTTCGTTTCTCTTTTCTTCTTCGAACAGGTGAACCATCAGGTCAAGACCAGCATCGAAAATGGCCCAACGTACACCTTCCTTGTATTCAACACCGACATAGTGGAGCTTGCGAGCCTTGAATTCCTTGGTCAATTCATTCAAGATAGCCTGCATCTGGGCTTCGCTTTCGCAAGTCGCGATGAGGAAATAGTCCGCTTCATTCTTGACTCCGCGGAGGTCGATGAGCTGCACGTTCTGGGCGCGAAGTTCAAAAAGGATACCTGCACCAAGCTTAACGGTTTCAGAAATGTCTTGGTTTTTAATTGTTGTCATTTTGTTCTCCCAGGTCGGGTTCTACTATTTGTTGAAAATCTCTTCCGGTATGCACTACGGCATCGACCGTCGCGTTCTTGTTGAGGAGGACGAGAACGTTTTTTGTTTTTAATGTTGCTGCTAGCACCTGTGCTCCTTCCCATTCCGGGTTGCGGAGTACAATAATTGTTTCATCGTAGTTCTGGAGGCGTTCGTTATCGATGTGGACGACGTCAAATCCGTTATCGCGCAAGAACGTTCGCATCTTGACGGCGGCGCCTTTCATGCTGCAACTGTTCAGTACTTCCACTTCGCCCTTGATTCGACGGACTTCGCGAATAACTGGGGCTTGTTTTTCTTCTTTGCACCCTGTAAAGAGGAACGAAGCAAAAACAGCCGAAGAAACCCCTACGGCAAAGTTTAAGTGGAGTGCTTTAGAATAGTTTTGGAACATTCTTTGCTGTAAAATTTAGAAAATAAAAAAGACCCCGCGGCGCGCGCGAGGTGACAATGTTGAATAGATGTGTGATGAGACTGTATGGATTTCTTATGTGGAATTATTCTAGCGGAAAAAATTACTGGCAGAGTACGGTACATCTTGAGGAGTTGCGGTCATGAAAGAAACTGCGCGGACCATAGGCTTTAAACGAATCCCTTTCGTTGACGTATGAAACTCTTAATACCGTGTTTTCGCTAGGCCTGTATTCCAATGAAACATCGGGAATGATCACATTGACATTGCCTTGGCGCAGGTCTTCTCTTGCAATTTGGGAACCGTTGCTGATATTGGCATAAAGCGGCATCCAAAGACCAATGTTTGCGTACAAGTGAAGGTTTGGCGTAAATTCGTAGGCGAAATGCCCCATAAAGCTTTGATTAGCAAATGACCCGAAATTTCCGGCTACGAAATTAAGGGAATAGCTGTATGCCACTTTTAAGGCCGGATCGAATGTCTGGTGACGGACCATGCGGTTGGAATCGAATTCGCGGTTCCAAGGAACACCGTCGTTTTGAACTTCGTAATTAGCGCCGACTTCGGTGTTTTGGGGGACTGTGGCTTCGGCTATGACTTGAGATGCCATTCCGGCGGATTTAAGATTTGCGGGGGCATCCGCAAAGGCTAGCATTGTTATGCTAAGGGCAGATAAAATAATGTATTTCATATTCATGTCAATGAATATACAAAAGTGCGCAAGGTGAGAGTAGCAAAATTTATCTGCAATAAAAAGGACTGCTCCAAGGACAATCGTCGTAGAAGTAACGGTGGGGACCGTAAGCCCTGAATACATCCCTTTCGTTGACAAACATGATTCTGAGTTTCATATTCTCGGTTGGTTTGTATTCAAGTGCGATGTCTGGAATCAGAATGCCCACGTTCCCTTGCTTTACGTCTTCTCTTGCAATCGGATTCCCGAAACGGATGTTTGAATATAACGGCATCCAAAGCCCAACGTTTGCGTACAAGTGAAGTGCTGGTGTGAACTCGTAAGCGAAATGCGCCATAAAGCTTTGCTGTGCAAAAGAACCGAGCGATCCGCCGATAAAACTTACGGAGTAAGTGTAAGCGACTTTCAATGCTGGGTCGAAAGTGTCGTGTCGCACCAAACGTTCCGGGTCAAAATGCTCACGGTTCCAGGGAATGCCGCTTTCACGAATGACATAGATCGTGTCGACAATTGTGTCTGCAGGAGTGGAGACTGCAACTGTAGCAGGAATGGTTGCTGACTCTGCTTGAGGAACTTCATTGTTCCTTGTAACAGTAGAATTAGCCTTTGTAGAATTATCCGCAAAGGCAAACGCTGCTAGGAATAACACTGTAAGGCTCACGAATCGCATATAATGAATATATAAAAAAAGGAGGCTTCATGATAAAATGAAGCCTCCCTGTCGAGATGAATTTCTCAGGAATTATTTGTTATTGTTGTCGTTTTGGGAATTGTCGTTCTTCGTGACTCCGGCGAGTTTTGCACCGAACATGGATCCAAGCACCGTGCGGAGGTCGATGCCGAGCGAATCGGTGAGGCCGTTCGTGACCTGCGTAAGTGTCTTGGTGATGTCGCCGGTGAGCTTTGCCGTATTGCCTTCGCCGTACATGGTGATATTGCCGATCTTTTCCATCGGCTTTGCAATGGCTGCTGCAATCTGCGGCATTTGCTCGAAGTATTTTTCAATCGTCTTGAGCTGCATTTCTTGGCGGGCGGCATCGCCATAAAGCTTCATGGCTTCGGCCTTCTTGTTGAGCGCTTCGGCTTCGGCAAGACCTTGAGCCTTGATTGCTTCAGCTTCGGCAAGACCCTTCGCCTTTGTCGCTTCTGCTTCTGCTAATGCTTTTGCCTTTGTGGCTTCAGCTTCGGCGAAAGCTTTTTCCTTTTCGGCTTCAGCAATCTGCTTGATTGCCTTGGCGCGCTGTTCTTCCTTATAGCGGATGGCTTCAGCGTCTTTTTGCTGTTGGAAAAGTTCTGCTTCGGAGCGCTGGATTTGGGCTTGGCGGTCGGCTTCGGCTTTCTTTTCGATTTGGGCCTTGAGTTCCTTTTCTGTCACCATGACCATGCGTTCGCGAATTTCGATTTCCTTTTCTTGCTTTGCAACTTCAGCCTCGGCCTGTGCCACGTTGATTTCCTTTTGCTGCGTCTGCTTCTGGATTTCGTAAGCGGCATCTGCAATAGCCTTTTCGGTATCGGAAATCTTTTGCAGGTTCGCTTTCTTCACGGCAAGATCGTTCTGTTTCTGTGCAATTTCGAGTTCTGCGGCAACGGCGGCATCGTTAGCTTCTTTCTTGGCTTGCGATTGAGCAACGCTGATGTCTCTTTCTGCATTTGCCTTGGAAATCGCGGCTGCCTTGCGAATGGCAGATGTCTTATCGACACCAAGATTTTCAATCACGCCGTTTGCATCTTCAAAATTCTGGATGTTGAAGGTCTGCACCACGATACCGAGCTTTTCCAAGTCCGGGATGGCGTTTTCGAGCACGAGTTCAGAAACTTGTTTGCGGTCGCCCACGAGGTCCACAAGCTGCATACGGCCCACGATTTCACGCATGTTACCTTCGAGAATATCGACGATCATGGCGCGAATGTCTTCGGGCTTCTTGTTCAAGAAGTTCTGGGCTGAAGATTTGAGGCGGTCCGGATTGTCCGAAATCTTGGCGGTCACGACAGCGTCGACAGAGACGTTGATATAGTCCTTAGTCGGAACGGGGCTACCTGTTTTCACGTCAATCTGAATCAATTGCAATGAAAGGTGGTCGGCACGTTCGAAGAACGGGATTCTGAAACCGGCGCGGCCGATAATCACTTTAGGTTCTTTGCGAATACCGGAAACGATGATGGCTTCGTCCGGAGCCGCTTTGATGTAGGACATCGTGAAGACGCAGATGAAAAAAATTGCTGCAAGGCCTACAGCGACGTACATAATGTCAATAGGCATGAAATAACCTCTATAATAAATTTACTGTTATCACTAACGACAAGATTTTTTTTGCCGTCCATCACTAATATACAACATTATATTGTCACAAAGTGGCAAAACGAATTTTTTTATGAAGATTATGGGGGCGCTGCTTGAAACCGGTGTGTTGTTGCTGAATAAAAAAGCCCGCGCTAAGTGGCGGGCTAGGCAAATTGGCAAAGCGCGGAACGAGCTTTTAAACCTTTTCGATGATTTCGTTCTTTGCGTTGACGCGGATAACGGTCGGTTTCCAAGTCTTGGCTTCTTCCGGGGACATTGTCGTGTAAGTTACGATGATCACGAGGTCGCCTGGTTGTACCAAACGAGCTGCGGCTCCGTTCAAGCAAATGACGCCTGACTTTGCGGGACCTTCGATAACATATGTATCGAGGCGGGAGCCATTATTAACATCAAGTACGCCTACTTTTTCAAAGGGAAGAATGCCTGCGGCATCCATCAAATCGCGGGCGATAGTGATGGAACCTTCATAATTGAGGTTCGCATCGGTAACTGTTGCGCGATGAATTTTACTTTTAAGTAATTCCAGCTGCATTTTGCTGCTTAGAACTTGATATTGAGGAAACTTGCAACGCCTTGATCCGGAGTCGGGATAACGCCAAAGCTGAAGCGGTTTGCATCCGGATTGCTATCCCATTGAGTACTGATGAATGCATCTGCAAAAGACCAGAGATGAGCGGCGGCTATTCCAAGGAACCCGTACCACCAATAACTCTTGTCTTGAACATAGAATACCACAGTAACAGCAATACTACCGACTTCAAGAACATCCATAAAGGTTGCCTTGGCTGTTTGTTTTGTTTTCCACTGGTAGTAAGACGGAATCAAGAGTGATATATAAGCGCTTTTCTGATCGCCATTGCGATAACGATAGGAACGGTCGATATCGGCATCTTCCATACCTTCGGCACGCTGGCTGAGCCAATCTTCTTCAGTCACACCGAGTCTGTTCCACGGCTTCTGGAGATACTCTGTCGGACGAATACCAAGTTCAACAAGTTTAGTCAACTTTTCGCGAGAAACGCCCTGTTCTTTTGCTTGCTGATATTCCCATTGGGTAAGGCCCATGTCTTCGTACTTGAAACCTTCCCATTGACCACCAACGGCTTGCGCATTACCGATGTTTGCCTGTGTCGTGGCTTCGGCGTTGGCATGGGCGATAGAGTCTGCTGTTGCAGCGTCTTGGAAATCTTCAGAAAAGAGGTCATCACTCTGAGCAAACGCTAATGAGCCCGCGAATAATATAGCAGAAAGCATTTTGAACATGTTACTCATTTTGATCTCTTTCTTAAACGTTTAATGCCGGGGGAGGGAATCGAACCCTCACACTCTCGCGAGTACTGGATTTTGAGTCCAGCGCGTCTACCAATTTCACCACCCCGGCGGGGGAGCACAACAAATATAGCACTATTTTTGCTTTTTTTGTAGGTATGATGCGAAAAAACGCATGTTTTATGCGTGAAAAACTGTAAAAAATTTTTTCGAGTATAATTTTATTTGCTTACAAGGCTTGTCTTACGAGCATTGGTTTAAACTCGACGTTCAGTGGAGCGAGTTTTTTGGCTCCATAATCCACGGCGCTTTCCTTTGTATCAAATGGACCTGTGCGCACGATGTAGAGAACTTTGCCGCTTTCGAGGGTGTTTTGTGTAATTGTGCAGATTATATTGCGTTTTTTCAGGTTATCGACCAGCAAGTCGGCGTTTGATTTGATACCGAATGCTCCCAGTTGCAGCTGCCATGCGGATTTTTGTTCAGCAGGCTTTGTTTCGGGGGCTTTGGACTGAGTTGTGCTTTCGGCTTCTGTTTTAGGGGTTGCGACTTTTGTATCTGCGTTTTTCGTGTCGATGGACTTTGTATCCGCGCTTTTAGGAGATTCGGCCTTTGTTGAGACCTTTTTTTTCGCTTGAGGGTTTCCGAGATTTTTGCAAGCTTCGTTCAGCTCTTCGCTGCGGGCGCGGTCTTGGACGGCAACGCAGACTTTCTGCAGCACGGTCACTTGATGCGGCTGCGAAGTTTCAATGGCGTGTACGAGGGATTCGGCGGCCTTGTTGTAGCGGCCAAGGTACATCTGGAATTGAGCCTTGGTCATCATGAGGTCGGCGTAAATGGCCTGTTGCGGATTTGTCTTGTCGATGAGGCTGTCGAGACGCTTGCCTGCCTTGCTGAAATCAGCTGTGGATCCTGTTTGCGAGAGTGCAAGGATGTTCCATAGATAACATTCGGTGCGAGATGTTTCTGGTTCATTCGGGCAGACTTGTTCGTAGGCCGCTGCGGCTTCTTTCCAATTGCCGTTCACGTAAGCTTTTTGAGCGGTGGCGAGAGTCGGGAGCGCTTCGGCAAAGGAGGTTGTAACGGAAAACGCACTCAGTGCGCCTGTAATAACCAAATTGTAAATAAAATATTTAGCCATGTTAGCCTCTATTTTCCCTCATAAAAAATATACAAATATTTTTTATGAAACGGCTTGATGAGTACGCGTAACTCGTTGTCATTTCGTTGGTTACGTGGATGAACCGAGGGGCGGGGTCTGCGGAATTAAATGGTCGCGCAGTTGCAGTTATGCGATTGCGTTGAATGCTATACGAGTGTGGCTATACGAGAGTGCCGCGGAGCGTCCAGCCACGGATGTCGTCAATTTTCACCTGCACGTAATCGCCAGGCTTGATAATGCGTCCTTCTTCGGGCTTGAAGATGACCTTCTTGAAATTGTCCGTTTTGCCGACGAGTTCCGTCTTGTCGCGGGTGGAGCCGTGTTCGACGAGGATTTCTTCGGTGCGGCCGATCATCATTTGGTTGCGCTTGAGCGTAATGGCGTTCTGGAGTTCCACGAGGCGCGTGTGGCGCGCGGACTTTTCTTCGGGCGTGAGAATTTCTGGTTTGTTGAACGATTCCGTTCCCTTGCGCGGGCTGTAGATGAACATGTAGGCGGTGTCGAATTGGCAAGCTTCAAATGCTTTGATAGTCTGTTCGAAATCTTCATCGGTTTCGCCCACGAATCCGCAGATGACGTCTGTCGAAATCGCATAGTACGGGTCGTGGCTACGCAACTGCTCGATGACGGTCATGTATTGCTCCATGTTGTGCTGGCGGCGCATCTTCTTGAGAATGGCGTCGGAGCCACTCTGGAGCGGGATGTGCGCGTAATGGCAAACTTTCGGGTTGTTCAATAGAACGTCGATGAGTTCGTTCGTATAGTGACGCGGGTGCGGGCTTGTAAAGCGGATGCGCTTGATGCCGCCGATTTCGGAGACCTTCGTCAAAAGCGTGGCGAAGTTTTCTGTGGCGGTCTTGTAGGCGTTTACCGTCTGGCCGAGCAGCATCACTTCGGTAATGCCCTTGTCGGCGGCTCTGCGGACTTCTGCAAGGATGTCGTCTGCTTCGCGGTATTTCTCGGGACCGCGGAGGTACGGTACAATGCAGTAGCTGCAACGCTTGTTGCAACCGCGCTGGATCGCGACGAATGTGCTGAAGTTGTTGCTCAGCTTGGCGTAGTCGCCGAGGTAGTTTTCGTTGCGATCTTCGTCGATGAACATCTTGTGGTGCGTCTTGTGCAGCGGGCTTTGGGCGTCGCCGAACAGAAGCTCCGGAATTTTGCGATACTGGTCCGGGCCTACGATGTAGTTCACGTTCTTGAGGCGCTTGAGCAGTTCCGGGCCGCGGTTCTTGGCCATGCAGCCGCAAACGACGACTTTCACGTTGGGATTCTTTTTGCGCAAGTATTTGAGCTTGCTGATGTTCACGATGGCGGTTTCCTCGGCTTTTTCGCGTACGCTGCAGGTGTTCACGATGATGATGTCGGCGTCTTCCTGGTTGTTCGTCTCGACACAGCCGCACATGTCTAGCTGTTGAGCTATCATCGCGGAGTCGTATTCGTTCATCTGGCAGCCGTATGTGGCCAAGTGGTACTTCTTCATGCGGCCAAATTTAGTTTTTTAGACGAGAGATGAGTGACGAGAGACGAGGGATAAATGGCGCAAATGGTGAATGTTGGAGTTCGAAAGTGCTGAAAATGCGAAAAAATGCTACCAAAGTGCGTAGAAAAGTGAAAATGGTATCAAATTTTATATACAAATTAATTAAAATCTGTGATTTTTGGATGCGCTTGGGGTTTCGTGTGTTACCAAATTGGCTTTATTTCTTGTTTTGGTAACATTTTTTCGTCTATTTAGTCCCTAGTTGTTGTATATAAACTAAAATTTGTGTTGCCAAAATTAATTTTTGGACCAGTTTGGTAACACTTTTTGGTAAAAATTGCACTTTCTAGCTCGCTACTGCTTGTTTTTAATGAAAAAATTTTGCATATTGTCATTGTTTGTTGGGCAAAGGTGACTTGTTCGACACTTTTATTATATGTAGGTCGCGTCCTGGATTCTCTCTGGATGTAAACCTCGGTTGGCTATATCGTTCTTTTTATGCTGTCTAATCGAGGGTGTGATGCAATCTTTTGAAAGACTTTCTCCTGATATGCTTTTGCCTCTGTTGCAAACTCGTGCGGAGGAACTTCTCCGTGCTATAGAAATGACCAAGAAATCGTTGACTCGTGCGCCGCGGGGGCGTTTAAAACTTGCGAGACGGGGTCGTGACTTTTACGCTTGTCATGTTGTGGAAGATAAGTGCGAATATATCTCAAAAGGCAATTTGGCGTTGATGTCAAAGCTTGCGCAAAAATATTATGATGAAAAGGAGCTTGGCGTGTTGGAATGCAAACTGAATTTAGTTGATGCGTTCATTGAAAAATACAAGGCTATTGATGTGCTTGAGGTTTATGAAAAATTGTGCGAGGAGCGCAAGTCTCTGGTAGTGCCGATTCAGCTTTCGGATGAAGAATATGCGAGGCGATGGCTTGCCGTATCGTATAAGGGAAAAGGTTTTGAAGCGGGTGCTCCAGATTTGCGGACGGCGAAGGGCGAACGAGTTCGCTCAAAATCCGAGGTGATTATTGCGGATACGCTTGGGCGATTGGGAATCCCTTATAAATACGAATGCCCATTGAAATTCGCGGATGGTGGCCGGACCATTTATCCAGATTTTACTTGCCTTGATTTGCGTACGCGTAAAGAATTTCTATGGGAACATTTGGGAATGATGGATAATCCTGAGTATGCTTCTCTTGCTGTCAAAAAATTATCATCTTACCTCCAAAGCGGCTATGTCCCTGGGAAAAATCTCATCATCTCAATGGAAAGTTCTGAAAAGCCTTTGAGCCAAAACGATGTGAAAAAAATTGTAAAAGAAATCTTTTTTCATTGATTGATTGTTCTGAATTTTGTTATTTATGGCCATGGCAAATTTCTTTAGCAAATATTTTAGCGAATTGGCGTTGATGGCTACAGCGGTGCTGTGGGCTGGTTGTGGTAACGTCGATAAAGATTCGAAAAATGAAAAGTCGGTGAGTAATGGCCCTGTTGAATCATCTGATTTTGCTGCGATACAGGATGTAACGGAAAAAGGCGATTCTATTTCGAATGAAATTCCTAAAGATTCACTTAATACAAACTCCCCAACGGTCGTATTAGTGGATTCTGTTAAAAGACTTGATTCCGTTTTGGCAAACTTAATAAACATTCGTACGAACGTTTGTTATTATGGGGTTATTGCAAGGCCTCGTCGTAGTTTTGAAAAAGATGGTCTACTTGGAGCATTATCGAATGTGCCTAGGCTTAGAGGTTCTGTGAAAGTTCTTTATGAAAAGATTAAATCTGCAAACAAGCGAACTCCTAATCAAGATACGTTTTCTAGAGTTGAACGTGTTTTTCGACTAAGGGCTCCCGGTTTAAAGCATATATACTGCAAGTACCTCAAGAAAAATTCAGATAATACATTTGAAGGCGTAATTACTTTAAAGTTAACGATTGCTGCGGATGGAACGATAAAAGAATCTTCTATAAAGAAATCGACTACGGGTGTTAAAGAATTTGATGAAGAAATAAGAAAAGCAGTAAGTCGATGGACGTTCACTAAGGTTAAATCAGGGACGACTGTTGTTTATGTACCCATTCGTTTTTATGAAGAAGACAAAACTTCGTCGAAGCCTAAATAATTGAAAATTTGTATTTTCTAAACATGAATAATATTGCAAAATCTCATTTGTTCTTGCTTGCATTTGTTCTCCTGACAACGTTTTGGTCTGTTATCGGAATCGAAGATACTTACCTCACTTGGATTCTTGAAGCAACGCCTGCGATTGTCGGTCTGTTGGTTCTTGTGTTTACTTACAAAAAATTCAGGATGCCAACGTTTCTTTACGTTGTTATAGCGCTCCACATGGCGGTGCTTTTGGTGGGGGCGCATTATTCGTATGCGAAGGTTCCGCTTGGATTCTGGATGCAGGATTGGTTCGGCTTTACGCGCAACAATTACGATAAAATCGGGCATTTGCTGCAGGGCGTTACTCCTGCACTTGTGATGATTGAACTTTTGCGCCGCACGACTCCGATCAAGACGGCGGGCTGGATGGGATTCTTGTCGGTGTGCGTGGCCGAGGCGATTTCTGCGCTTTATGAAATTATCGAGTGGCTGGCGTCGCTTAGCAATCCGACGGATACGGAGGCTTTTCTGGGAACGCAAGGCTACATTTGGGATACGCAGACGGATATGTTCATGTGCCTTATCGGGGCGACTGTTGCGGTTATCATTCGCCTGTGGGTATTGCGTCCGCAAACCCGAAAAATGCATGATTGTCGTCCGCTTGCTTGATAGAGTGTTTTTAAGGTCGAAAAATGCAAAAACGTGCTACAAAATTGCCGTAATTTTAAATTTAGTAGCATGGATTTAAAATAAATTAATGTGTTTTAGGGCTAGCGAACAGTTTTTTGTGCTAGCAAAATTGGTGAATTGCTCATTTTAGTAGCATGTTTTGCCATAAAAACGCCACTTGAACGTTTAAAAATCCCTTCTCGCTTATTTTGCCGTGTTGTGAAAATCGAGTATTTTTTCTAATTTATGCATGTCGGAATTCTTTATCAAATATATTGGCAAAGAGGTGCTTATGACTATCATGGCGTTTTTTACGTTAGCCTTGGCATTGTTTTTTGCCGCATGCAGCGACGATAACTCCAATTATTTTCCAGTTGTTCCTGAAAAAGTATTTTCATCGGAAATTTTGTCGAGTTCTTCTATAGCCTCTTCTAGTGATTCAGGTTCATTGAAGACAAATTTTTCTGAGGGAACGCTTTCCATTTCTACAACGGTTGTGGAGGATACTTTTGATCTGTTTTATTATGGAAGCGTGAATCTTAATTTTACGGCGGATTCGTTCCTAACGAAATTTGATTATGGCGATATCGTTACGGTGATGGTTGCTGGTTTTGATACGGTAGATGTTCCTGTGGTGGCTAGTTATAACGAAGTCACTGCGGGGGAGTTTCTTTTGTATGTTGGTCGTGGTTCACGTTTAGTGTCACTTGAGGTCGTTAATGGAATGGCTGCGGAGGCCATTGGCTTTGAACGCGATGTGAAATTTCCGATAGAAGTTATCATACAAATGAAGAAAAAAGGCGGTTACGCCGAATATTTGGAAATGTATAAATCCATGACAATGTCCTATTATGTAGATGTGTATCCGAATCTTACGATAGAGGAATTTGCGAATTTTAGAATGGTTCAGACAACAGGAATAGGCGAGGGTGTGCTCTATCGTTCATCGAGTCCAGTCAATCCATCGTTGGACCGCAATTTATACGCAGATTCTTTGTCTTGGGTGGCTGGAATTGAGACTTTTGTGAATCTTGCCGAAAGCATGGAATATGCTACGACTTATAGAAATTTTGCGATGTCTTATTATGCGACGCGGAATGTGGTATACCTTAATCTTCCGGCAACTTTTGTGAATAAAATATTTAAAGATGGACTTGTCCAGGGATTCCGCTATATAATAGAACATGATGGACCGTATTTGGTGCATTGTACTTATGGCATGGACCGGACTGGGTTTACGATTGCCGTACTCGAAGCGTTGATGGGGGCCACCGCCGATGAAATCAAGACTGATTACGCCAAAAGTTACACGAATTACTTCAGCGTGTACGATGGCGTTCAGGTTGCGTTGACTCCGAAACAGGTGGATCTGGTAAAAGAAATAATTGCCAAGAATTTGCGGAACTCGTATCATACTGTTGGTATCGATATTTCGGATTTCGAGAATGTCGATTTGGCTCTTGCAACGGAAAAGTATTTGCTTGCGCTCGGCATGGAAAAAGGCGAAATTGAGGCGCTGAAGGCGCGGCTGAAGTAATAAATGATCTGGCATATCTAACTGCGTAAAAAGCTCTTGAAACGGAACGGTTTGAATGCAAAAATTGCTCGATTGATTGTTCGCAAACACGAAAAATGTGAAAAAATGCTACCAAATTGTGGAAAAATTTAAATTTTGGTATCATAAAATTCGAATAAATTAACTATTTTTGGGGCTGTTTGTCTTTGGCGAGCAGATTTTGTGCTACCAAACTGCCGAAATTATCCATTTTGGTAGCATAATCGCGCTATTTTGCTCTCCAATATTTTATATAAATTAAAATTTGTGCTGCCAAAATCCAATTTTTTTTACTTTTGGTAGCATATTTGGGCAAAAATTGCCTCTTAAACGTGTAAAATGTCTTTCCACGCTGATTTTTCTGATTTGAATTTTGTTATTTATAAAGCATGGCAGAAAACTTCAGCAAATTTCTTGGCAAAGTGGCTCTCATGACCGCAGCAGCGCTGTGGGCTGGTTGTAACGATTCCGATAAAAATGCAGATGTTTCCCAATCGCAAATTTTGGAAAAAGCCGCGGCATCGGCGAAGAGTTCGTCTTCAGAGGATACTTTGACTTCCGAAATCGAGGCTGCGGAATCGTCAGCCTCGGATAGCGTCGCAGTGACAGGACTCGCCAAAGACTCTTTGTTGAAAAAGGTAGCTCGCGTTACTAAGATAAAATCTGAAATCGGTATGATTCGGGCGTTGTATGGTGTTATCGAAGAAGATATGGGGAGAGCGGTTGCTCTTTATGGAGTTCGACCTCCGCGTGAGATTGTTTCCCCTGATGGCCCTCGCGAAATTCACCAGCCTCGCTCTGTTCCTCGTTGCCTTGTTAAGGAATTGACGGATGTGGATGTTGTCGCAGGGAAGGATAACGACATCGATGTTGAATATTTTCTGAAAGTATTCCGTCAGCGTTCACCGGGCATACGCCATATCTGCAATAAGAATCTTTATAAAAATGTAAAGTACCGCTCTAAACGTACTAAAGAATTTGAAGCAGAGATTATTTTTGAAATGAAGATTTCTCCGAGGGGAGACGTTGAAATAGTCGAGATAAAATCAACGAATAATCTGTTTAGCGAAGAAATCAGAAAATCAATAACTCGCTGGTCGTTCCCGAAAACGCAAAGAGGCGGCTCGTTTACATTCCCTGTTGATTTGTACGAAGTCATCCCTTCGGCTGCATCAAGTTCTTCTGAACAGCCTTTGTCGCCGACAGAATAATTTTGTATAATACAGAGTATGTCTGGGTTCTTTAGAAAAAAAATTCATAAAATTACGTTGTTGCTCACAGCTGTATTTTGGGCTAATTGCGGTGCTGCTGAAAAAACGCAGAATACGACCGATGTTTTGAATGATTCTAGCAAGTTAGAAACGTCTGATTCCACAAAAAAAGAAAAAATTTTAGATATCTCGGATTGGCTTGATAATAGCCAAGTATGCTATTATGGTGTTAATGCGGATAATTATGAATCAGGGGATCCGTGGGATGGCTTTGAATATGCGGCTCGAGAATTAACCAAAATTTTAGATGATAAACAAAAATTGAAAAGGTAATGGAATTATCTAATCGATAAATTCAGCGAAGTCCTTGATATGGCCTGCTGTGTAGCGTGGTTCTAGCGGGAGCAAGTTTTCTGCTTTGCCGAATCCTTTGAAGAGCGTGATGCAATCGATGCCCGCGTTCTTTGCTGCTAGAACATCGGGCGTGTCATCTCCAATCATAATTGCTTTTTCGGAGGCGATTCCTGTCTGGCGGAGAATCTCGAAAATCCCGGCGGGGCTTGGCTTGCGTTCGGGCGTGGTGTCTCCGCAGAGGTATGTGGCGAACGAATTTTCAAGACCGAATTTTTCGAGAATTTTTTGTGCGGGTGCTACCGGCTTGTTCGTAAGCATCGCCGCGCATTTGGCCCCGGCGCAGTATCCATTACCATTCGCGCAGTTCTCGTCACGATCGGTGCTCTCGGCTCTGTTCGCATTGCTTTCCGTCGCGCATCTCGATCTAGATGTGTTCGCACTTGTTGCGATTCTTTTCAAAAGTTCCACGACGCCTTTGTACGGTTCCGTATTTTCGGTGCAATGCTCCCAATAAAATTCAGAATAAACTTTATGAATTTCTTTAATTTTGTTTTCGCTGTAGCCTTCGCGTTCAAGCACGGCGGCGACTTCGTCAAAATTGCGGACTTTCTTTACGTCAATGAAATTTGCGGCGACGGCACGGCGGATCAAGTTCATCGAACCATTCCCGATGAATGTTCGCACATCGTCGTTGCTATGCGTCTTCAGCCCGAATTGTTTCATTGCGTAATTCACTGCGGGCGCTAAATCACCTAACGTGTTGAATAGCGTTCCATCCAAGTCAAAAATGAACAGTTCTTTTTGCGCGAGAAGAGCCTTGATTTCGTCGTATGAAGTCATGGCGCCAAAGTTAGAAAATGTTGGGTAGTTAGTCGATTGTCTTTGGTCGTTGCAAATGTGCGATGGGAATGGAGCTATGAGGGCGTGCGTAGCATTGGTTGTTTTAAATTTTGTATATTGACCCATATGAATTTTAAAAAGTTTTCTCTTGCGTTTTTAGCCGCATTTTTTGTGGCTCCCGTACTTGCTGAAGATATTATCCGTTTCGTGCCGGATCCGTACCCGATTGGCTATGCGGACCAGGGCGATGTGCGGCATATCGTTATCAAGGGCGCCAATGTTACGAATAAAGAAATTGTCCTTGAAACAGTGATGGGCCAGGGCATTGGCATGTCGAACTTCAAGTATCCGACGAAGATTGCGCCGAACGCTGCGGTGACGATTGAGTTCGATATGGATTTTGCGGGCATGGACGGGCAAATCAACCCGGTTGTGGTGATGGTCGATAATCAGGGCAAGTCGTATGCGGCGCAGCTTGATGGCTATGTGAAAAATCCGATTTTCTTTGGTGAAAAGCTATTTGATACGGGGTACTATGCTCCGAATGAAAAACGTGAATGGACGTTCTATGTGTGGGGCACGGACAAGAAAACTCGTCCGGACTTAACTCTTGACGAAAATGCCCAAAAGGATTTTAAGCTCAAGACAAAGAACGTGATGCTGAATGTCGATGACATCGGCAAAATCAAGGAAGGTGGCAAAGTTCCCGGACTCAAGCTGACTCTTTCGACGAGTGGACTTTCCCGCACGGGCTGGGAACTCAAGCAAAAGAGTATCCGCAAGATTGTGGGCTTCAAAAGCAAGACGTTCCCGAAAGCAACGCCTGAGGTGCTGATTGTCGGCTACTGGAAGGACTAGCTCTATCCTAGAAAGGACTAGCGCTGCCGGAATGGGCTAATTATTGTTTTTTTTTGTGAGTTTGCCTTGAAAAAATACCGTGGTTTAACTAACTTTGGCATACTCTTGTAAGAGACCTCGGGATGTAGCTCAGCCTGGTAGAGCGCTTGAATGGGGTTCAAGAGGTCGCTGATTCGAATTCAGTCATCCCGACTAAAAAGACTCGTCATTGACGGGTCTTTTTTGCGTTAAAGTCTACTGGCTTTTGGAGAGAGTCATTAAAGTCTCGCTTGGGGATTGCCGCGCGTCTTGGTCTCTTGTAAAAGCGACTTTGAAATTGCGCACACCTTGTTAATGCACCGGCACATCTCGTTTACGTGTCGTGCGAACTGTATTTACAGTCCGTGTTCGAGCGAGTAGTCCGAAATTTTGATAAGCGTGTCGAGCAGATTTTCGAGCGTCTTGGCTTCGGCGTTATTGCTTTCGGCGAGGTTGTTCGTCTGGTGCATGTCGCCGTCGTCGAATAGCCCTTGGATTTCGCCGTTGATGGGGTATTTGGCGATGAGGCGTTTGCCGTTGTAGCCGATATCGGCGTAGCCGAAGTAGGCGCCGAGCGAAAGTCCTTCGCCATGGCCTCGCAAGAGGTTGTGGCCCATGAAAATGTTCGGTGCGGCGATACCTGCAAGTTCCAAAATCGTAGGCGCGACATCGATCTGCGAGGTCGTGGTGGTATCGCGGTAAGGTTCAATTCCTTTGCCGTGGATGAGGAACGGGATCCAGGTCGCATTCGAGAATGCGCCGCCGTTCATCGTGGAAACTCCGTTTTCGCCGAGAGGGAACGCATGGTCTGCAATCACGATCAGGTAGGTGTTCTTGTACCATTCCTGTTTTTGGATGGCTCGGACAAAGTGGGCGAGTTGCCTGTCGGCGTATCGCATGGTGATGTTGATGCGATCGGTGAGAGGCTTTTGCTTGTCTTCTTCGGTCATGCCGGCGGCAAAGTTGAACGGGTAATGGTTGGAGCGCGTGGCAAACGTGGCGAGGAACGGTTTTCCGATTTTGGCAAGCGTGTCGTTCATATATGTGGCCGCATGGTCAAAGAACGTGGAGTCGTCTTCGCGATTGCGGTCGTAATGGACTCCTGTGTACCATTTGGACATCCAGACGCCGAGATTGTCCCAGGCGGGATCGGCGGCAGAGAAGTAATGCGTCACGTAGCCGGAATCCGTAAGGATGGAGGCAAAACTCGGGAGGGTGACGTGCGTGAGTTCTGTTGCCTGCGAAAGCTTGGAGTGGTGCGGGATACCGATATGCGTTGAAAGAACTCCACCCGTAGTGGGAACGCCGCTAGCGTGCATGCGGTCCCACGTGTGTGAGTTCATGGCGAGCGTGTCGAGGAACGGCGTGGGTGAAGGCTGTATTTGCGGATTCATATAGCCTGTATTGAGCCCACGATGCGATTCCATGAAAATGAATATGAAGTTCGGGTGCTCTTTGCGTTTGGCTTGTAAATTTTCGCTTTGGTGGAGGGCTTCTGCCGGAATGCGATAGAGCGGTATCTTAGAATCGGCGCTGGCCTTTGCGAATTTCCAGAGGCTGTCGCCTTCGACTTTTTGCCACAAGTCCTGGTAGGCTTTGCCGAATTTTACGGCTTCGTCATCGGCGAGGCTTGCGTTTTGTGTACTATTGAAAAGCTCGTTATAGACAAGCGAAACGAATGGCCGCAACTTGGCCATTCGCGCGTTACCTGTCCAAATGTAATTGATGAACAGGAATGAGGCTACATAGAAAATCGCCATGGCGATGATTGTTTTTTTTACGGGGGCGTTTGCGTTTAAACCCGTACGTTTACGCATTAAAAATTTAAAGACAAAATAAGTTAACGGGAGGATGAATACAAGTACGACAAATTGCAAATAGGGAACGGAAAGGTCATTTGCCACGTAATCGTAGAACATCGCGATGGACGATGCGTCTTTGTATGTATTTGTAAGCCCGAACGTGAGATGGCTTCCAAGAAATCGTTGGACTTCGTTATCTAAGAGCGTAAATAATAATACGACTGAATGGAAGATCGCATAAAGTCGAGTGACAAATATTTTGAATGAAGCCTTCTGTGCGATAAGTGAAATGAGCGCAAAAACAATTAACGAATTGCAAATCCACAAGAAGTCGATGCAAACGGCGTGGAAGATGTACCAGTCGGGTTTGCTGACGAACGGAAAACCGTAAGGGTTGTTGCGGAACAGCAACAGAATTCGCAAAATGATATGCGAGACCCAAAAGGCAAGAGAAATGAAAATTAAATTCTTGGAAGGCTCCAGACGGACAAGAACCTTTTGGATAAATTCTTTCATTTTTGAAGTCCGGTGATTTCTTTGTACAAAGCGAGCTGGCGTTTAAAGCAATCGTTCCAGCTGAATTTTTCAGCGTACTTTCGAGCTTTAATCTTTTTGTCGGTGAGATCGGAATGGAACAGTTCTACAATTGCATCGGCCAAGGCTTCGGGTGTGCGTTCCTTGAGGATTGTGCCGGCCCCTGATTCCGTGACATGCTCGTAGGCGGCTCCGGCGGCGGCTCCGACGAGTGCGTTCCCGCTGGCCATGCTTTCCAAGATCGAAAGGCCAAATGTTTCCCAGCCCGAGAGGGCGAGTCCCATATCGACGCTAGCGTAATAGCGAGCCATTTCGTCGATGGAATTCACGAATCCGATGTAGCTTACGTGCTTGTATTTTGCGGCCGCTTCTTGTACGAGCGGAAGGCTTGGACCTGTGCCCGCAAAGACAATAGCGGGCTCGTGTCCGAGTTTTTGCGTCAGGATGTCGTATGCGCCAAGAACAAGATCGATACCCTTTTCGTTGCAATGCCTGTGCGGGAAAAATATCGTGAGGCGGTTTGGTTCACCATCCTTGAGCTGTTTGACGAGCGCTTCGTCGCGGCGGCTTGGGGAAAATGTGTCGATATCGCAACCGAGCGGAATCCAACGCGGGTTGGGGAGCCCGTTTTTCTTGAGACGCGCCATGGCTTCCTTGGATGACGCTTGTACGCAATCGAAACCTTCGAATTCCTGCTTGGCGTACCAGAACGCAATTTTACGGAAAAAAGTTCCCGTTCCCGCACCGAGTTTTTTGGCAATCGGACGACCTACGTAGGTCACCGGGAAGTCGGCATGCCAGAAACTGAACAGCGCTGCGTTCGGGACGACTTTATTTGCAATGCGGCGGACTGCCGATGGTAAAATGTATGGCGATCCCACTTCAATGACGTCCGGTTTGTACTTCTCGAGGATGGGCCGAATTTGTTTAGGTTTCCACATAAAACGGTATTCCCAGTTGCCGGGAAACCGGAATGCTTCCACATGTTCGATTATCAAGCCTTCGCTTCGTGTTTCGGTGTACGTGCTTGAAGAGGGCATGACAAAGACCGAAAGGACATCGCTCTGGTGTTCATAAAACGCCATTTTTTGCAAATGGTAACGGCGGACCCCGCCTCCAGACGGACTCCAGAAATTGTTAAAATCAACGATGGTAAACATTAAGCTTCTTTCATGCGGCTAGACTGCTTGTCTATCAGAATGTGGTCTTCATAGATGCGGCTTGATCCGAGACGTTTGGAATCGACAGAAAGATTCAATACGCCGTCTTTTTCCGTAAGCCAGTAAATGGCGTCCGAATCGCGGAGATATGCGCGCGGCCCTAAGAGCCCCATGTTGGAGTCGATGAGCTCGCCTCCGAGGAAAATGGGTATGTCGAGCGCCTTGTACAAGTCGAGCATGATGGACGAACGTTTCTCGTGAATGTCCGGGAGTTCCGGCCGGTCGGTAATCTTCAGGTGGTCAATGCCGTCGATCACGAGAACAAGATTTGGATGGTCCTTGAGTTCCGGTTGGAGTGTCTTCAAGAGGTCGTTGAAGTCTAGCGAGGGCATGTCATCCCAGATTTCAAGGCTGTTGTTGCGCACGTAAGCCATCAGGTCACGTGTTGCTTCCATAATCTTCTTGTTGATTTCGTTGTCCGCATTTTGCTTGCGCACCGCGAGGATGGATTCTCCGATGAGCATGGAAACGAAACGGTCAAAAATTTGTCGCCGCGGTGTTTCGTAGGCAACGTAAATGACCTTAAGGTTTGGATTGCTCTCGATAAGATCGAGTGTAAGGCTCGAAAGCAAGAATGTCTTGAGTCCAAACGGGTGCGACGATACAAAGAAGCAGCCGGACTGCACGCCGTCGATTTCCTTGGTGAGCTTGGGGAACGTGTTGAGCGTATATCCCACGCTCTGGTCTGGCTGGCATGCCATGGCCGTATCGAAGTTTTCCTTGATGTCCTGCAAAAGCATCGAGCGGCGGTGCGAGTGGATTGTGTCGACTTCTGTTTTATCGATGAGGTCGATGAGTTGGTCGGCGCCGTTCTTGCGGACGAATGTATCGACCGTTTCGCCTTTTTGAAGAACGATGGACTTGAGGCTCATGTGCATTTGTTCTGCGAGCTTCAAGTATTTTTGAATCTTGAGTTCCTGTTCCCTGCGGTTTTCTTCACGGCGCATGATGACCGTGAACGCTTCTGCTCCACAGGCCTTGAGCTTGTACAGGTGGTTGATGTTCAGTTCCTGGAACATCGTGGAGACAACCCCTGGAATACCGGCGAGGTCCGCGGTGAGCGCATCAAAGAATCCTTGCACGATAATTGGCTGTTCGCTATCGGCCTGGATATTGAACGGAATGACGGTCGGCCCCGAAGCGTACGTGATGTAGGTATGGCTCTTTTCGTTGTCGTCGATGAGCCTTCCGTAGACGGAATGGATGAATCCCTTGGAATTGCGCGCCGGAATAGTAAGTCTCGGCTCGTGGTAGGCTTCGAGGTTGTCTAGATAAAAACTGATTTGGTGGCGTTCGATGCCAGAAAGCATACAGTAGCTGATGAACGGTTCCGGATCACCGCTATAGTAACCGAGCCCGTAAAGTTGGGCTTGGCCGATGCTCCAACCGCGTGCTTCCAGGAACTTTGCCGATGAAGGACTCTTGCAGGCGGCCCAGTGGCAGTAACGCACGAAGCATTCGAGTACTTTGGACTTTTCGCCGCCAACTTCCTTGACCCACGGGTGTTCGCTATCCTGGTTGTTGGCCAAATCCTTGTCGAGGGCTCCGAGAAACTCAAAAGCTTCGGAGCGTGCAGACTGCTCATCGAGACCGTTAAAACGGCTTTTCATGAGAAAATCGACCAAGTCGCCTTCGCTACCGCACTGGAGGCAGCGATAGCGCCAATAGCCAAGTGCATCGTAGAAAAACAGTGAAGTTTCTTCGGGGGAATGGAACGGGCAGCAGGCGATAAGGTTACGCCCCCAACGACTCAGGGGAATTCCCAATTGCCTCGGGTGTGCTTTTGTTCTCATGTAATCTGCGTGTTCCTGATCAATTAGCATGATTGCCTCCTATAGAGAAATCTAATAAAGAACTTACCCATAGATGTATTTTTTTTGAAAAAAAGCCGATTCTTTTGTATTTCGTGCATTTTTTTCTGAAAAATTCCTTCAATCGGGTCGTAATTTTTTTAGGAGCAGGCTGGAGTTTTCGAGTTTGGAATTGCTTGTGCGGAGTTCAATCTGGATTTTGTCGTGAATTTTTGGCGATAAGCCTATCTTTATCTATTTTTTTTACATGGTTATTCTTGGTATTGACCCAGGTTCCATTACAACCGGGTATGCGTTCTTGAAAAAGACGGGCAGTCAAGTTCAGGTGCTTGAGTATGGCACGTTTCATGCTAATCCTAAAAAAAATTTGGAAGACAGGCTCGTGCATATCGTATCGGAACTGGAAGAGCGCTTGGAACAATACCGTCCGGATGCGTTGGCCATGGAAGGCGTGTTCTTTGCGAAAAATGTGAAAAGTGCCCTTGTACTTGGACATATCCGCGGGGCTATACTCGTGGCGTGCCACCGTCGCGGGATGAGCTACGATGAATACCCGCCGAGAGTCGTTAAACAGGCGGTTACAGGCGATGGCGCTGCATCGAAGGAACATGTCGCGAATATGATTTTTGCGCATTTGGGAATTTCTGGCGGGGACCTCCCGCTGGATGCAACGGATGCGCTTGCAATAGCATGGACCCACGCGAATCCGGCGCCCTTGGCGCAGTCGCTGCTGGGCAAAAAATCCAGGCCTAAAAAGAAATCGACGGTGCAGCAGTGGAAAAACCTTATTGAAAAAATGGGAGGAACGGTGCCATGACGGATTTGTTGCCGTATGGACTTGGTTCGCCGGACTTGGTGGAATTTCAGCCGGGGTATTTTGTCGATCGTGCGATTGCTAAGGACTTGCAGGCATTGTCGAACGATGCCAAGATGAATGGGTTTGGACTTCGAATAGAATCCGCATATCGTTCGTTTGAAAAGCAACTTTCCATTTGGAACCGTAAGGCACGTGGCGAACTCCCGCTTTTGTCGGATACGGGGGAATTGATGGAACGCCCGAAAGACGAAGAGGAATTGATGTATGCGATACTCACGTGGTCGGCATTGCCGGGGGCGAGCCGTCACCATTTGGGGACGGACATCGACGTAGTCGATGGAACCGCGTGCCCGGAGGGCTACGAGGTTCAGCTCACGCCTGCGGAGTGCAATGGCATGTTCGCAGAATTCCATGCGTTCTTGACTTCGCGGATGGATGCTGGGTTATCGTTTGGCTTTAGCCGTGTGTTTGTTCCCGGTCGCGGTAAAATTCGCCCGGAAGGTTGGCACATTGCGCACTTGCCGACATCGCGTAAGCGGCTGGAGCATTTTTCGTTGGACGTGCTGCGCGGCATTTATGAACAATCTGAGATGGAATGCAAGCGCGTCGTGCTTGCTCGCTTGCCCAAACTCGCGGAGGAATACATTTATCCTTATTTTGTATAGAATTTGTAGCGTCTTGTTTAAAATGGTTCAGTATTACTGGGTCCTTCGACTCCACTGCGTTCCATTTAGACAGGCTTCAAGGCCTAAATGACAAGCCCGGGTTATCCGCTCCATTCCCAATTTTTTAAGTTTACAATAGCATAAAAAATGTCACACGATCAATATAGGATGGCGCTTTGGGGGTAGATTGCTTCGTCACTGCATTCCTTGCAATGACGCTTCCTGCTTCCTACAGTCAACATCCAACCTCCAACTTCCTGCCGTCTACTTCCTACTGTCTACTGCCAACTAACTCTATGAAATTTTCTCCTAATTCTCGCGGTATCATCCGTTTGCCATTTGTTGAATATGGACGCTCCGTTTTAGGCACCCCGCTCCGCTATATCCCTTGTCGTGGCAAATGTCGCTTGCTTGTGATGGCGGGCATCCATGGCGAAGAACCTGAGACGACTTTCCTTTTGAGCCGGGCTCTGCGTGCGTTTAGTGAACCCTTTGACGATATTTCTTTTATTTTGTGTGCAAATCCCGATGGCATGGCTCTTGGAACGCGCGGTAATGCGAACGGCGTTGATTTGAACCGCAATTTTAAAACACAAAATTTTTCGGCGGAAATGGTTGGTTCGCGTTCAATCCTCGAAGCATCACGAGACACGCTCCTTTCTCCGGGAACATTTGCCGAGAGCGAACCGGAGACGCGGGCGCTTGTAACCCTTGTGGAAAAGTTAAGGCCTTCGAGCGTGCTTGCGATGCATGCCCCGATGGGGTGCATTGATGCCCCGCGAAAGACTGCGATTGTCGAAAGCTTGATGAACGCTTTCAACTTGACTTGGCTTCCGGACATCGGTTACAAGACGCTAGGGAGCTTCGGGACGTGGTGCGGTGAGCGTGGACTGGAATGTGTGACTTTGGAACTTCCGCGCATGTCGCTAGAACATCTGTTCGACCGCTATGGCATGGCGTTCGCAGATTTTCTGGAACGCATGGCGTTGCGTTGATGTGCTATACCCTATAAAAAAGCCTGCTCGACAATCGGCAGGCGGAGAAATGCTTTTGTGAGTTGTATAGATCCTCCTTTGGAGGATGACTTTGCAGAATTTATCCCGGACTTTATTCTAGGACTCAGGATGACTGTTCCAATAACCAGTGACTAACGATTATTGAATAGCCGCTAACCACTGCTTACTGCTTACTCTTCATCGCTTCTTCAATAATTTGCTTACGGTAGGCAAGCCCCACTCCAAAGCCAATCAACATGTAGCTTGCTCCGAGGATGAGCAGGTATTCGAGAATGAACGGCACCTTGGGGTTGTAAAAAAGAAGTCCGGCCACGTAGGTGAGTATAATCAATACAATCTGGAAAATGTTGAAAGCCCTGTTTTTGCGCGGCTGGAGCTTCGGGAGGAACAGCGGGCTCACCATCAAAAAGCCTGTGGCGACAAATACGATGACCGGAAGCCAGAAGAGGAAGGTATTCGGCTCGGCAAATACGCCCTTGGTCATGAGGAATACGATAAGCGTAGCGTTGATCATGCCTGCAAAGGTGGAGGGAAGCCCGGAGAAGTGGTGATGGTACGTGTCCGAATCGCAGGCGTTGTACTTGGCAAGTCGCATGGCTGCGCAGAGTACGTATACGGCGAGTGCAAGTGTCATCAGAAGGCCGTGGTTCTGGAACCAATCAGGGGCGTAAATCTTGTAGGAGAAGAAAAAGCAGAATGCCGGTGCGAGACCGAATGCGATCAAGTCGGCAAGGCTATCGAACTGGGCGCCGAATTCGGAGCTTGCGTTCACAAGGCGGGCGGCGAATCCATCGAGCTTGTCGAAAAGGGCGCTCAGCATGACGAAGTAGGCTCCCATGCGGATTTGGTCTGCCGCGCTAAACGAACTGAACGCTCCTGTTGTCCAGCAAATGGAAAAAACGCCCAGTAAAAAGTTCAAGCTTGTAAAAGTATTTGGCAAAACAAAACGTAATTTTCCCACGATATACTCCTTGGATTTGTCTGTTAAAGATAATTTTTTTATGGCGGAATAGAAACTTTTTTATTAATTACCCGACGACTGAGTGGGGACAATTTCCCAAAGGGCGCGTACCCCGGCTGCTACGACGAGGTTGTTGGGCGGGGCATATGGGTTTTCTTCCGTAGGAAAATTCGTCCAATGCTTGGTCGAAAACTGGTAATAGGTCGACGGCCTGTACACGATAGGAATAACAGGGACTGTTTGCATGAACAGTTTATTGAGTTTTCGATATGCCTGTGCGAGTTTATTTTCGTCGGTGATTGTAGGAATTTCGTTCATGAGCCTGTTGATTTCGGCGTTTTGGAACCGCCCTTGGTTTACAAAGGTTTCTTCGCCAATCGGTTTATTGGTGGAGGAACTTAACATCAGGTAGAACCTGTTCCAGGGATTTGCCACGGAGTGTTCTGAAGGCGGCGTCTTTAAGGCGAGGTCGAAAGAGCCCTTGCGCAAGTCCATGTCCCACATTCCGTAATCGATAATTTTGGGAACCGTGGTAATCCCGATTTCGGCGAATGATTCGATGATGACTTTGATAGCGTCGATCCAGTCTGTCCAACCTTGCGGACATTCGATGGAAATGTTCCTGACGAGTTTTTTCTTCTTGTCGAGCAGTTTGCCTTCGCTATTCCATGTGTAGCCGGCTTCCGAGAGGATCTTGCGAGCTTTGTCTGTGTTATAGCTGTACCCGTAAGCGTCTGTGTCTCCCTTGTTAAAGAATTTTTTTTCGGGACCGAACGGCAGTATGAAGCCGGGTTGCATGGTCGGAGTATAGTTGGAAAATGCTCGGGCCTTGATTCTATCGAAATTGATTGCATGGGCTAGGGCGCGTCTGAAGTTTACGTTGTTGAACGGCTCTTTTGTTGTCGAGATAACCAAGGCGGTTATTGTTGCCGGAAGCTGATAAGGTTCGACGCGGCTCCAGGCGCGGATGCTATCCTTTGCCTTTTCCCAAATTTTAGGCAGGTAGATCGAGGATATGTCCAAGTTCCCGCGGACCATGGCGCTGTTGTAATTGTCATTCCCGTCGTAGATGGAATGTATGATGTACTTGGGTGCAGGTTTTTTCCCGCCGTAGTGGTTTATTCGCCAATAATTTTCAACGCGTGAGAGAACAATCTGGTCTGGCGTATAAACTTTCAAGTTGTATGGTCCCGATACAATCGGGTTTTCATCGTTCTTGAATTCTAGGATTTTCTCCATGTTGTAGGTCTTGCCGTTTTTGGCGGACTTGATCAAAGGTTCGAAGACCGACTTGGGGAGTATGGAGGTCTCGGCGATGGCGTTTAAGACTATAAGCGGGTTTTTGCTGGCAGCCAAATGGAAAGTGATATGGTTATCGCTGTCGGCGGATATGGCTTTGATGTATTTCCAGTTGTTGCTGCGTGCGGTCGGGAGAATTGAATCTATTTTGAACGAGTAAATGACATCGTCGGAGGTGACTTTTTCTCCGTTATTCCACCTAGCCCGCATGTCAAGATGGACGGTAATGCTCGAATCTGTCTGGCTATAGGAATCGGCTAGCATCGGCTCCAGATTTCCCGTAAGCTGGTTAAAGGCGAGGAGCGATTCGTACATGAGACGGATGTTTCCGTCTGCCGGGAAATTTGGATCGGGATCGAGCGGATTGAAAGTTGTGGGCGGGGCCCAGTCAAAACCGCCGATATAAAGCGTCTCGTTTCGTGGATAGTCGGATAGCTTTTCCCTGGGCGTCTTCGATACGTCGTTCTTGCAGCCTGTAACCATGAACACAACCGCCATGGAGAGGTAGCACAAGGGGACGAATTTTTTCAATTGGACGCTCATTTATATCCTAAAAAACTTGATGTGCAAAATGTAGTGAGATTTTGCAAATATGACCACTAAAATTTAGTTTACCAACACCCATTACCAAGTCTTATTGACCTAAACTATAGCGGAAATCCGTACAGAACCCGTTTGGGGGAGGCACTAAACAGCGTTCGGTTCAAAATAAAGGGGGTTCCTGCACCGCCTGGCGTATTGAATGACTTGACGACCTTTCCTGTCTTGATGGAGATGGCTATGAGCTCGTTCCCTTGATCGATCCATGCTTTTCCATCGTAGATGAACGGCTTGGAAAAGATGGATTTTTTTCCTTGATATTTCCATAGCGGCGTCCCGATGTTGGAATAAAGGAGAATGGATTGGTCTGAAAGCGAAAGGATGATTTTGTCCTCGTTTTGGTCGCGGAACACCTGCATCGAGACGATGGGATATTCCATGAGTACCTGCGTGGGACTGAAATCCTTGCGCTTGGTATTTTGCAAGAACAGCTTGTTTGTGCTGGACACTAATACGAGTGTTGAATCAATACCTTCCATCGCAGTGATGTTTACTTGGACCTTGTTTGTCGATTTTTCTATGGTGAATCCGTTATCATCGCTTAAACGGATAAGTTCTCCATCGAGGTTGCAAAGCTGAAGCGTCTTGTTCTGTTTGACGACATGGAATGGCATGGAATAAACCTTGCGAGACCAGATGACGCTATTGCCTGAGCGTGAAATCTTGAGCAAAAATCCGTTCCATGTGGAAACATAAATGTAGTCGTTCGTCATCGTAAAGTTGAACGCCTTACCTGGCAACTGAATGGGCTTGTTGAAGGCTTCCTTGTTCATGTCGTAGATGTTCATCTGGTAACCGGTCGAAATGACGATGGCATTTTCGTCGGATTGGATGACGGGGGCGTTCCCGATTTTGCCGATGTACTTGCTCCAGCGTTGTTTGCCGTTTTCGGCGTTGATGCATATGAGCTGTTCTGTGGCAGGGTCCACGGTATAGAGGTTCTTTTTGGATCCCCATAGCTGCGGATATACGGTTTTGGGTGAAACGTTGAGTTGGCTTGCAAAGTTTGCACCGATGACTTTGCTGTAATACTTTAGCACGATGCGCGCAATTTGCGGGCTGCCTGTAGAAAGTCTTACCGCTTCTGCCCATGCCTTTTGCCGTTCCCTTTCAGGGGCGTCCTTGAGTTCCATGTGCAAAGCCTTGAGAAAATGCGCTTCGGAATTGCCGGGTTCGTTCTTGATAATCGTATCTAGGATGGGATTGATGTTGTCCCAGTACTTCCGTTTAGCCATGTGGACCGCTTGGGATGCTAGCTTGCTGGAGTAGAGCGGACGTTGACCGTAATAATGGGCATCGATGGCGTAAATTTTTTTGTTGTTAAAAGGGATGTAGATAAATCTTGTTTTTACGATGGGGGTTGTCAAGGGGGCCTTTGCGAAGTTGAAGCCCCAGAGTGGGCGGAGAAGCGTATCGACCGTGATGACGGATCCTTCGTTCGAGAAAAGCCCGAGTGTCCCTTGGGCAAGCGGGTAAATGTTCGAGGCGTTTGCGCGTACGTTCGAAAGAACCTCTCCTGTAGCTTGGTCGTACAGGCTGATTTTTCCGGAAGCTTCTAGCGTGACGATGTTGTTCTCGAACGCTTGGATACTTTCGATATTTCCGACCGGGATTTTCCATAGCGGAGTCTTGGTGTTTTGCAATGTATAGCAGAAAAGTTCATTGCCTGAGATTAAATAAATGTAGTTCTTGAAAACGTATGTCTGCTGGATGATGTCGTATTGTGCGATGGTTGAAGTTTCCGTTGCCGTGCTTGCCGAAATAAAATGGAGCGCATTGTCGGCGCAGTTGATGATGAAGTTGTCGTTGATGAACTGTTCGCTTTGCAATTGGCAAGAAGTGTAGTCGTTGTTTCCCTTGAGTAGGGCGCCTTTGCGGTCGATAACGAAGAAACCTTTGTTTGTGATGGCTATGGCGTTTCCGTTTGCAACCGTGAATTGGATTATATCCTTGATGTTGTACGAAATACCTTGATTGGGAGCGTTGTGCGGTTTGTAAAAGAGGGTATCGCGTGTGGAATTTTGGTACCACATTCCGTTGGAATCGATATGCAATAAGATTTCGGTTTCGTTTAATTTCGATGCAATTTCGATAACCATCCCGCTTTCTATTTTGGCGATATGACCGTTTTCGAAGAGGATGTTAGCGTTTTTCCCGCTAAAGAATCTTCGGATGGGGCTTCTCAGGTGTATTGTCTTTTGTAAAAGTCTTTCTGGAGAGAAACTCGTGGCGGCATCGCGACCGGCGAGCCAGTAGGCCTTGCTTGTATTTTTTGTGAACGCTTGGCTGCGGCTGTAAAAATGGTTTGCCTGCGCCTTGTTGCTTGCCAAGTCGTAAATTTTGCCGAGATAGAAAAATGCGGATTCCTTGTCGTCGGCATCTCCCTGGCGCATTATTTTTTCGAGCAGACGGATGGATTCGTCTACTTCGCCCTTCATTTCAAAAAGATAGATCGCTTCCTGGAGTTGCGATGCCATCCTGCTTGCGAGCGCTTGGCTAGAAAACAGCGAACAGAGGACGAGTGTTGAAAGAACCCACGCCTTGAAAATGTTTTCTTTTAGCCAAAGGTTAAGCATCGAACTTGTAGCCTGCTCCGCGGATGGAAAGGATGATTTTCGGGTTTGCCTGGTCGTCTTCCAGCTTGCGTCTCAAGTTCACGATATGGTTGTCGATTGTTCGCGTGGAAGGCATGTTGTCGGGCGTGTACCCCCAGAGGTCTTGTAGCAAATCTTCGCGCAAGACGACTTCACCGCGGCGTTGCCAGAAATACTTGAGAATTTGGAATTCCCTTGTCGATAGTTCGAGCGGAACATCGCCTTTTGTGGCGATGAATTTCTTGAAATCCAGGTGGATATCGGCAAAATCGATGGCGTCAACAGAGGCTAGCTGCTTTGTCGGGCGTGCTTGCGACTGCAGGTCTATCCTGCGGAGGAACGCTTTCACGCGGGCTAGGAGTTCTAGAATAGAAAACGGCTTTGTCACGTAATCATCGGCGCCCATGTCTAGCCCTGCGACCTTGCTCGTCTCCTCGGTCTTTGCGGTGAGCATGATGATGATGCATTCCGGATGTTTTTTGCGGATGAAACGGCAGACTTCAAAGCCGCTCTTTTTCGGGAGCATCACGTCCAGCAAAATCAAGTGCGGCTGGAACGAGTCCGTCTTTGCAATCGCTTCTTCGCCATCGCATGCCGTTTCTACTTCGTAGTTTTCGAGCTCGAAGTTGTCCTGGAGCCCAAGCCGGATGATTTCTTCGTCTTCAACAATGAGGATTCTGTGTTGTTGCATAATCATTCTGCCTTTTTGAATCGTACGGTAAATGTGGAACCCTTACCTGGTTTGCTAGTGAGCGAAATTGTCGCCTTGTGTGTTTCCGCAACGCGCTTCACGATGGCAAGTCCAAGCCCTGAGCCTTTCGTGCTGCGAGTCATTTCGTCACCGACCCTATAGAAATCATTAAATATATTTTTTTGTTCCGAAGATGGGATTCCTATACCGGTATCTGCAACGGAGAAAACGACTCTGTCTTCGTCGGGAGCTACCGTTATAGTGATATCGCCTGGTGCGTTCGTGTACTTGATGGCGTTTTCGATAAGGTTCTGTACTAGGCTATAGAGGGCCGTGTAGTCGCCAATGACAAATAGTCCTGGTTCAATCTTTGTATTGAACAGGAGGCCTTTTTCGACACCGATATCTTCGACGCTGTCAAACACTTTCTGGACGCAGGCAGAAAAATCGAGTTTTTCCCAATGGAAGCCACCCTTGCCGTGTTCCATGCGCGTGTAGTTGAGGATTGCCCCAATCAGGTTTTCGAGGCGGGTCGCTTCCTTGCCGATTAGCCCTGAATATTCCTGCACTTTCTCGACTTTTTGCACGCGCCCGCGGGCCATCATTTCGGCGAACATCTTGATGGAGGTGAGCGGGGTCTTGAGTTCGTGCGAAACACTCGAAAGGAAGTTCGCCTTCATGGCCAAAAGCTTGTGTTCTTGTGTGAGGAAGCGGAACATCACGATGGAGCCTAGCAGCACCGTAATGAGCGAGAACGAAAGAAGCCCGTACATGAGGAACATACGCTTGCGCGTCTCTTTCTTGATTTCGCTCAATCCTTTTTCGTATAAGGTAAGATTCCAGGAAATGATTTTATCGAGTTGGACCTGGGTCATGATGGCGGAACTGTCCGAAACATGACCTAGAATAAGTGTCTTGTCGGCCCCTTCGGTGATGGAATAGGGAATGCCCTTCCAGCCCTGTGCCGAGGTCTTGAGCTTGGACCGCATACGTTCGCGATATTCGTCGATATTTACCTTGGCAAGAACAACCTGGTCACCGGACAAAATCGGATAGCTCATCTTGATGAACGTTACCTTGTTGTCGCTCATGATGTCGATGCCGTTCTTGGATGTCGCCTCCTTGTTCAGAAGGGATTGGACAATGTCTTTGTTGTTAAAGAAAATGTCCATGTAGCCGAGTTGCCGGTTGAAGTTCTCTCGTAAATTCCAGAATGCTTCGCGCTTTTCCTGGCTCAAGTTTTCGAAGGAGAGTATTTGAGTGAATGCCGTTTCGAAGAAGAACTTTGCCGAGGGCAGGTTCTCGATATTCTTGCTCTGCAAGAACTGGTTCAAGACTGCAAGCGTGTAATCTTCGGCTTCCTTGTGTTTCTTTTGTGCAACCAGAATTTCAAAGTGCAACAGGTTGACGGAGCGCGTCAAATCCGAGTGGAGGTAGCCTTGCTGGTGCGGATGCTCTTCGAGAAAGTCCAACAGGCGGAGCGCTTCATCGTAATCTTTGGTCTTGTAGGCGATGCGCACAAGTCCGAGGATGTTCTGGATATGGTCGTCCTTGGAATCGAACGAGAACCGCAGTTGGCGAGCCGAGCGCGAGAGATTGGCCGGCTGCGGCATGGCTGATGTCACCTCTTCGCGGAACAGCATTTTTTCGAACGGGTTAGCGATGCTGTTTGAAAAGCCCGATGTCTTTGAAAAATGCTTGGACGAAATGTCGGGGTAGATGAGGGTTCCGTTGTTGTACAGGAACATCGCCTCGATGCCGTTCACTGTCTTGAACTGTGTCGCGTTTCCGAAGTCGAGAAGGCTATGCGGCTGTTCGTAAAGGTAAAGCGATGCGGACTTGACTTCTTGGAATATCTTGCTTTGTTCCTTACTGATGGTCGATTCGCATTGTTCGCGGAACGTTTCCGTGCTTTCACTGTAGTTCTTTTGTGCAAGATAGGCTTCGTTCTGGATGTTGCGTACACTCAAAAACGAGAGAATTGCCGTCGGTAAGACAATTCCCCCTGCAAAGAAGGAAAGAAATAGAAGATTGCTACGAGATATCCGCATTGGAGAGCACTTCCTTAAAATGGAATATGTGCCGACAATTCAGGATAATTGAGTATAAGGACGCTTCCAGCCATGAGGATAGCCAGAAGTGAAATCGCAATGCCTACTATAATCAATAAAATCTTTGTCACTGTGCCAAGTTCGCTTGATGAGTGACAGAGACCTTGTGCCCGATTTCGATGCGACGGCTGTTCGAATAGATTTCGCGGACGAGAACCGTAGATTCGTTGTCGGAGGCTCTTGCGATGACGCCACGTCCGAGGAGTCTCGGCGGAAGACCTGCATCGGACTTGTCCTCTTCCCAAATGGCAATGGCATCACCTGTGGCGAATCCCTGCTTTGTCCCCATATCTACCAGGACATAGGCGTAGGCGCCTATGATGAGCATCGGGTCCATCGTGTAGCGGATCATTGCCATTTCTTCAATTTTCGCTTCGGGGATGGCCGTGTAGCTAGAGACGTTCAATATATTGAGCGGCTGTTTGAGGCGGGCCTTGGAGTGGTCGAGCTTGATTTCCCTAAAACTTTGGACAATTTTTGCTCTGGAGAGCGTATCGCCCACGGCGGTAATTTTTGCGTAGCCGGAAAGACGGACTAAGGCGAAATTGTCATAGTCTTTACCTTTGTGGGGAGGCACTTCAATGGCGCGGGCGTCCAGAATTTCGACCAGGTCCCCTTTCTTGAGGTTAGAGTTAGTCTTTCTGCCGATACCGACAACGACCTCGGATTCAGGAATATGGATAATCGGTTCTTTCTTTTCTCCAGTGCGGATCGAGAAGAATCTCTTGTCTTTCTTGATGGAATCGAGTGTGTAGACTTCGGGGGCTAGAATCTGGTAATAGCCGTTGAAAATTTTTGGTGCCGGGCGTTTCTGGTAGAAGTAGGAGTCGGCGACTTTTTTCTTCTTTTGTTTTTTGTCCTTGTCGCGGAGGTTGCCCAACATGTTTTCGAAGTCGCCGTTACGGGCGTCTCGTTCATCACAGCCAACGGCCTTGATGTTTTTGGGCAAGTTGGAGTCGGCGATGGCCGCTTCACAGGGGCGTGTCTTCGGGAGGCGGTAGCCGTCGTCCTTGATCCCTTCGCCCAAATAAATGGAGTCACCCGGGTAAATCCAGTGCGGGTCTTCAATGTGCCTGTTATTTTCCCAGAGGTCAGGCCAAGCGAACGGATCGTTTAAGAATTCACCACTGATGTCCCAGAGGGTATCACCTTTTTTGACCACATAGGCCGATGCAATTAGAGCCGAAAGACCTAGACAGATCGAAGCACATTTTAAAAATCGCATACACTTTTTCCTAAGCAAATAATTATAGCCTAATATTAATTTAATCTTTTCTTTGCTTAAAAGAGGGCGTTTTTTGCACAAAATGAGGAATTTCACTCGAATTTGAGCGCATTGGACGTTCTTTCGGGCGTTGAATGTTGCGAGAATGATGGGCTAGGGCCGGGTTTTGCCCTAAAATTCCAACTCTATCCGGGACGAACAGAAAGAGTATTTCAAAAGTGCCACGCCCTGGTTCCAGGTATAGGGGAATGTTCTTGCGGAGCATGTAGCCTTCGTTTCTGAACGACTTGATCGCCTTGGAGGCTGTTTCCAGGTTACCGGTCTGCAAGAGAATTCTCTCGGGGCGCGATCCGGCAATCGTAAGGATTATTTCCGAAGTGAGCGTGTCGTTTGCGTTCAAGTTTATGTAGTACGTCCAACGGCCTTCGGCATTATCGCTCTTGGAGAAAAACTTCGAGATGAAGTTTGCGTCTAGATGGCTGCGGTGGAAGCGCATGTTCGAGGTCGTGAGGTTCTTGATGTTTTGTCTAGACGACTGCATGGCGACTTCACGGCAATCGAGCGCTTCGACCTGCTTAAATAACGGGGCGAGGGTGGCGGATACGTAAGAGGAACCGGAGCAGAATTCAAAGAATCGGTCATCTCGGTTCGGATGGATGGCGTCCTTGATGCGGACGGGGAGTTTTAGCCAAGCGTCCTTGATGCGAGGGGTCCAGTCCAGGACATGCATACAAAAACCTGAACCTGCAATCGGCATAAAGTCGCTGCCAAAAGCGCTCTTGGCGACTACTTTCATGCCTTGTGCTTCGGCCGGGTCGAAAAGGCGGTCGGGCAAACACTGAATTTGGTGGCAGCTAATGACTTCGGGACAATTTCGTTCGAGAAAGTCGATAAACGTCTTGTAGCCATGTGCCGAGAACTTGCCCTTGACATCCACTTGAATGAGAAGAGCGAAGCGTCCGTCGCCTGTGGCGCGGAACCAGATTTGGCGGAGCGCCTTTTTGAAAATGCGCAAATGATCTTTATGGAGTTGCTCCATGACCCGCTTCACAAGTTCGAGTGGTTTCATGTCATGGGACGGAGCTTCAATGGCAAGATTTTCCTGGGCTCCGTGGTATTCCTTGAGAATTCTCCAGTCGGAATTTTCGGGAGTGGCATCGGCGGTGAACCAGGCTTGCAGCTTTCCCGGGATGCGGTCGTTTTCCATCCAAGCAGAAACTTGGGCCTTGATATCATCGAACGAAATAATCTTGCGGACAACAGGCTTTTCGGCCTTTGCCGGTCTTTTGGCGTTCTGTTCATCGTCCTTGTGGACATCCGATTTTCTGGAAGCGTGGAACTTGCCTCCGGTGAGGGGCTTGCCGATTCTGTTGCCTTCGGTGCGGCGCGGAAAACGATTATTCTGTTTGTACATCTTTAAAATCGTGTTGAAAGTTTAAACAATAAATCTAGGATAAATCCAAGAGCATTCGCGTGCGAGAGTCTTTGGAAATTCGCGGAACGAGCCGTTGATTTGGTACATATTGAGGCTACCATCGACGGGTGTGAGCGACATGACGCTATCGGCGCGGGCTTCGAGGTAGGGGTATTCGTTTATGTTGGTCGAAGTGACAACCGCGCAACCCGTAAGGGCGATAATCGAATCGACCATCTGCATCAAAATCTGGTGCGGTGAACCGCTAAGTCTTGATGATTTTGGATTGTGGAGCACGGCAGAAATTGGATCGATCACGACGACTTTGTAGTCGTGGTTTTCGAGTTTTTTGGCGCCTTGGATGCGCTTCGCGATAAGTTGTGCGATTTCAAGAGGCGTAAGCGCTGTGCCGCGCAGGTTTAAAAAACCGAATTTGGATGTATTGGCTTCGAGTTTGCGCTTTTCTCCGAGTAAAAAAAGGCGGTTCAGGAATACGGACTTCGTGAGTTCCAAGTTGATGAACAAGACATCGTTTTCGTTTGTCGTGTTTCCAAACCAGTCTTCTCCGTAGCAAATGGAGAGCGCCATGTCCATGAGGGCTAGCGATTTTCCGCTTTTGGGTGGCGCTGTGAACAAGAAAAATTCACCCGCTCGTAGTACGTTTTCGATAATGCAGGGGTCTTTCTTGGGGGCCACTTCGCTATCGCTAGCGAGTTCGACGAGTGGTTTCCCGTCAAGCGAGTATTCCGCCCATTCACGCCATTCCGTGAAGTTCTTGGCACCTTGTTCGAGGGCGATGAGGTATTGCTGCTTGCCGTTTCTAAGCACGCCCGGCATACGGACCATCTGGTTTGGATTGCGATTTCCGTCATCGACCTTGAACCCCTGCGATTCGAGCGTTTGGAACAAAAAGTCAACGCGCTCGTTGTATTCCTCGAGGTCGTGAGCTTCGATCTTTATCCATGCTTGCACGGAGTTTGCGCCTGTGTTTACAAGCGCTGCGCAGGGAAGGTTCAATGCTTTGTAGTAGGCGAGCTGCTTTGCCAGCGTCATTTTCGGGTTGTCAACGACAACGTAACGGTAATGCCAACTTTCGTCGGTGGCGTCCGCGCCCTCGCTATTGCCTCCTTTAACTGCGTTAATAGTAAGGAGGGCTCCATCGGGACCGTCGAGCTGCTTCATGATTTTCTTGAGAGCTTCGTCCTGGGCGGTTATCTTGGAGACGACTTCGCGTGAGCCGTTGGGTGTATTCGAAATCTTGAATTCAATTGTTTCGTCGGGCTTGAATGTCGCCGCGAGGAGCTTTGCGAAGTCTTTTCGCCAGTCGGGGGCCGGCCAGGGGATGGATAGCGCTTCGGGGTCTATCTTGAAATTTTGCAAAAGTTCAAGGGACTGGTTGTCGAGACCTAGCGCAATCATCTGTTGCATCATGGATGCCGATAGAGGCGAGATGACTGTCGGTCCCATGGCGGCGTACCCCGGAGCCATTCCCGGAGCAACACCTGCTTGGGTTTGGGCGACTTGAGCCATTTGCGGAGTGGGTGCCGCAGGTGCCTGCGCTGCCGCTTTCTTTTGTTCTTCCTCGCGTTCTGTTTTTCTCTTTTCTTCGGAGAATGCGTTGCGCAAAATCTTTTCGACATCATCTGCCGAAAGTCCTTCATCGCGAGCTTTTCCGCCCAACTGGAAAGTGGCGTCCATGAACGTCCAACCTTCATCCAAGGCCGCTGCACCGGCCTTGAACAGCTCTTTCTTCAGTTCATTTTGGTCGGAGAACTTGGTCTTGATAAATTCATTGAGAATTTTTCTTGCGTTTTCCATGGACACCTCCAAATAAGGCGGGTTTTGTCTAGTTACAGGTTTTTGTTATTTCAATGGATCGCTGTTCGGATCGAGCTTGCCAGTCTTTACATATTCCTGAATGTCTCGGGAAATGCGCATCGAGCAGAACTTTGGTCCGCACATCGAGCAGAAGTGCGAGGATTTCGCGCCATTGCCCGGGAGCGTCTCGTCGTGGAATTCTACGGCGCGCTCCGGGTCGAGCGAAAGCGCGAACTGGTCGTTCCAGCGGAAGCTGAAACGGGCGCGCGAAAGCGCGTCGTCGCGGAAGTGCGCGGCAAAGTGTCCCTTGGCAAGGTCTGCGGCATGGGCAGCGAGCTTGTACGTCACCACGCCTTCGCGCACGTCGTTCTTGTCCGGGAGGCCCAAGTGTTCTTTGGGCGTTACGTAGCAGAGCATTGCGGTTCCGAACCAACCGATCATAGCGGCTCCAATCGCGGACGTGATGTGGTCGTAACCCGGAGCGATATCCGTGGTGAGAGGGCCAAGTGTGTAGAACGGCGCGTTGTGGCACATTTCAATCTGGCGGTCCATGTTTTCGCGAATCTTGTGCATTGGCACATGACCCGGACCTTCAATGATGACCTGAACGCCTTTCTTCCAAGCAATTTCGGTGAGTTCGCCGAGCGTATCGAGTTCGGAGAACTGTGCCATGTCGTTTGCATCTGCAATGGAACCCGGACGTAGACCATCGCCCAAAGAAACGCAAACATCGTATTTGGCGAGAATGTCGCAGATTTCGTCGAAGTGCGTGTAAAGGAAGTTCTCTTGTTTGTGGACCATGCACCAGCGGGCGATGATAGAACCGCCACGGCTCACGATACCCGTCGTGCGTTCGAGTGCAAACGGCACGTACTTGAGCAAAAGTCCTGCATGGATCGTAAAGTAGTCGACGCCCTGTTCGGCCTGTTCGATAAGCGTATCGCGGAACACTTCCCACGTGAGGTCGTCGGCGATGCCGTTCACCTTTTCGAGTGCCTGGTACATCGGCACCGTTCCTATAGGCACGGGGCTGTTGCGCAAAATCCATTCTCGTGTTTCGTGGATGTCCTTGCCGGTCGAAAGGTCCATCACCGTGTCTGCCCCCCAGCGCACGGACCAGACCATCTTTTCGACTTCCTGTTCAATGGAAGAAGCGACAGAAGAGTTTCCGATGTTGGAATTGATTTTCGTGAGGAAGTTGCGGCCGATAATCATCGGTTCGCATTCCGGGTGGTTCACGTTGGCTGGGATGATGGCGCGGCCTTCGGCGAGTTCCTTGCGCACGAATTCCGGCGTGATGGCATCACCGCTGCTGCCAAAAATTTCGTCCATTTTCTGGTTTTCGCGAATGGCAACGTATTCCATTTCACGAGTGATGACGCCTTCGCGGGCGTACTGCATCTGAGTCTTGTGGGCGCCGTCTTTTTCCAAGCGTTCGCGGATCCACGGTTCACGAATGCGTTCAAGTCCTTTCTTTACATCAATCGTCTTGTCGGGGTCGCCATAGGCGCCACTTGTATCGTAAACAGGGAGCACAGGGCATTTCGGGTCGTCGAGCGTGATTTCGCGCATGGCGACTTTCAGGTCCGGGAAAAGCTTGCCGGGTACATAAATCTTGCGAGACTGCGGAAACGGCTTGAAAAAGCCATTGGATTCAGACATAAACGTTCCTTTTGTTCAATTACGAACCAAGTTCAAGGGGTATAATCTCAGCCTGCGTATTAAATGCAGGCACCCCGTCAATAATATAGATAATGGTGGTTAGAATTTAGAGCTTAGAACTTAGAACTTAGTGTTATTTGGTTGTAGACAGTAGGCAGTGGGCTGTAGGCGGTAGGAAGGAATGTGTCATCCTGAGGGCGAAAGCCCGATAGACGACCTCAAAAGGCGAGAGTCGCGACCACGGTCATCCTCGAAGCGAAGCGTAGGGGATCCATACAGTTCTAGTTACGCTTGTATATTTTCGAACTGAGCCAAAGAGGTTGGGGCTAGTCCCATCCAGTGAATTTTTTGAATTTCCCGAAAATTCTTTTTACCTAAAAAGAGAGGAGGTTTATTATCTATTTTTGTATTTATTACCCTAAGTAAAGGATGGGTATTATGCATATACGAGTTGTTTTGATATCTTTTGTTAGCACTTCGCTGCTTGCAGTTGTTTGTGCTTGCAGTTCCGCTAAAAATTTGCCGCAGAAAAGCGAAACAAGCGGTTTGAATAAATCCTTAAATTATGAATCGTTCAAGGATTCTCGCGATGGTCAAATTTACAAGACCGTAAAAATTGGCGCGCAAGTTTGGATGGCCGAGAACTTGAATTTCAAGACTGGTGAAAGCTATTGCCATGGCGATGATGCAGATAACTGCTCGAATTTCGGGCGGCTTTATACGTGGAATGCTGCAATGGAATCGTGCCCGGAGGGTTGGCGATTGCCGACGGATGAAGATTGGACTTTGTTGCTTACGACTGTGGGCGGCCAAGCTTCGGGTGGAAAATTTCTTAAATCTGCAAGTGGCTGGCTTAGCCTTGGAAACGGTACCGATGATTATGGATTCTCGGCTATCCCTGCGGGGGTGCGGTTTGACAATGGCAATTACAAAAGCGACAGCGCTTATGCATTTTTCTGGAGTTCTAAGGAGGACAATGCGGAAAATGCGTACGGCTTGTTCTTGCAATACTACAGCGAAAGAGCTGATTTAAATAGTGGTTTAAAAAAGAGCGGATTTTCGGTTCGTTGCGTTAAGGGGGATATCAGACGAGAGGCTAGAGACGAAAGACGAGAGAGTAATCTCCTCATCGATGCCCGTGATGGACAAACTTATAAAACCGTAACTATAGGTGCGCAGACTTGGATGGCGCAAAACCTGAATTTCAAAACGGATAGCAGTTCCTGTTATAACGATGCAGATAGCAATTGCGTCAAATACGGTCGCCTTTACACATGGACGGATGCTATGGATAGCGCGGCTGTCTTTTCTACGAATGGCAAGGGTTGTGGCTATTCTAACGATGACCGTGGTATGTGCACTCCGAAATTTCCTGTGCGTGGCGTTTGCCCTCTTGGCTGGCACCTCCCTTCGCTTGAGGAATGGAAAACTTTATTTGTTGCTGTGGGAGGGAAAAAGTGGTACCGCGATGGATTCTTGAGGGCCGGGAAATTTTTGAAAGCCAAGAATGAATGGGAGCCTTCGAATAAAGTTGTTGATGTCGAAGAAGTGAAAAAGGGTGATTATGTTCATAGAGACAAATTAGATAAACCGATAAGTGTCGTAGGTTCCGATGATTACGGTTTTTCCGTTCTTCCTGGTGGGTATAAGGAAGGTGCTTGGGGATATAAAACGGAAGGTCGGTATGGCGGTTTTTGGACTACGAATCAATCGAACTCTTCGTTTGTGAAAGATGTGGATTTCTCGTATGATAGTTTTATTGCGTATTGGAATGTTTCGAGAATGGAGTATAGCCGCTCAGTCCGTTGTGTTAAGGATTAATTTTGTGGAGGTGTGAATGATGATTAAGCGTATTGTATTATCTTCTTTGTCTTGCGCGGTAATTTTTGCAATGCTTATGGCGTGTGGCGATTCGATGAATGAAAAGCTAAAAAAAAGTAAGTTCGTTGCTGTAGCCAAAGGGACTTTTACCGATTCCCGTGACGGACAGATTTACAAGACGGTGACTATCGGTGAACAGACTTGGATGGCCGAAAATATGAACTACGAAATGCCTGGTAGCTATTGCTATGGCGATAAGGCTCTTAATTGTGTTAAATACGGTCGCCTTTACTCGTTGAAATCGGCAAAAGAAGCTTGCCCGGCTGATTGGCGTTTGCCGACTCCGCTCGATTGGAGTGTCCTGATTTTCTCGATTGGTGGGGAAGCCGTTGCCGGTAAATATCTTAAATCTGCGGAAGGTTGGGTTGGCGGCGGAAATGGTACGGACGATTACGGTTTTTCGGCTCTCCCTACAGGGGCTAAGTATGGGGAAGCAAATTACGGTGCTGAGGGTAAATCAGCGTTCTTTTGGAGTGATGAGGATGCTATGTACCTTCATTACTATAGTGGCAAGGCGAATATTGAAAGTGTGGGCGATGATCGCTGGCTTTCTGTTCGTTGCGTCAAGGCTGAAACTCCAAATTCCAGCAGCTTCGCAGAGTTAAACAGTTCCGCAGAGTTAAACAGTTCCGCAGAGTCTGTGAGTTCGTCTTCGATTGCGACAATTCCTGCTGCTCGGGGGTCCCGAATGGAAGGGGACCTTCTTACCGATTTGCGTGACAATCAAGTGTATAGGACGGTAAAAATCGGTACGCAGACATGGATGGCCGAGAACTTGAACTATAAAATCGAAAATAGTTCCTGTATTTTGGTGATGTGTACTGAATCGGGACGTTATTATCAATGGGATGCGGCCATGAAAGCTTGCCCGGATGGTTGGCATTTGCCGACACGTGCCGAATGGAAAACGCTGATTTCATTTGCTGGAGGAAATTCGATTGCAGGCAAGATGCTCAGGGGAAAAGCTAGCGGAGTTGGCGGAGAAAGAATGCGAGGCCCGTTTATTGAATTTTATCGAGTCGATGGCACGGATGAGTATGGTTTTTTGGCTTTAGATCCTGAATATTGGAGTTCGACGGAAGATGGCAAGTATAAAGCTTATCACATCGATATGCCCTCCAAGGATGGTTCAGCAAATATGAATCGTGAAGGCAAGTCTAAAGAATTTCATGTTCGTTGCCTTAAGGATGAATTTAGAGGAGAGACAAAAAATGAAAGACGGGAGCCGTTTGGCAAGCTCAACGACTTGGATGAGGGACGTGTTACGTCATCTCGGGGAGATTCGACTTGTGGAGAGTCTTGTCGAACCATAGGAACCCTAAAGGATGATCGCGATGGAAAAACTTACAGGACTGTTACTATCGGCGGACAGACCTGGATGGCCGAAAATTTGAATTACGAAACAAAAAACAGCTATTGCTATGCTGATAACGTAAATAGCTGTGCCCTGTATGGCCGTCTTTATGAATGGAATATCGCAAAAGTCGCATGTCCTGACGGTTGGCACTTGCCTTCGATTGAAGATTGGGAAGATTTAATCATTACTGTGGGCAATCGTGATATTGCTGCATTGGAACTCAAGTCTAAAGAGGGCTGGAATGACAGTATTGCAGGTTTGGATAAGTATGGTTTTTCAGCGCTCCCTGCCGGTTACAGATATGGAAATGAATTTGGAAAAGGGGGGCTTAGCGCAGAGTGGTGGAGTACTACAGAGTGCAAAAATAGAAATGAATGTATACAAACGGTCTCTGTGGAAAATGATAAAATGGAATGGGATCGTTCCAATAGTAGTGAAACAGCCGTTTCTATCCGTTGCCTTAAAAATGACCCTCCTAAAGATTCCCGCAATGTTGGGGTGGTTAAGGCTGCTCCACTCAAAGATGCACGCGATGGTCATACCTATAAAACGGTAAAAATCGGTTCGCAGACCTGGATGGCCGAAAACTTGAACTATGAAACAAAGAATAGCTCCTGCCATGGCGATAGTGTTGCAAATTGCGCCAAATATGGGCGATTCTATACATGGAACGACGCTATAGACTGCGAAGATAAGTGGATTGATAAGGATGGCGATGGTTCTGGTTATACGGAATGGTGTGACCCGAAGCCTCCTGTTCGAGGTGTGTGCCCAGAGGGTTGGCATATTCCATCGTTAAGGGATTGGGCTACTTTAATTTCCGATGCCGGTGGTGAACGCTTTGCTGGCGTGGCGCTCAGGTCTAAAAGTGATTGGGCTGATGGTAAAAACGGCACGGATGATTATGGTTTTTCGGCATTCCCTGTAGTTTATAATAAAAGTTATAGTGGCTCGTTTACTGAAAATAATGATAAGGCTGGATTTTGGAGTTCTACGAAATTTGAAGAGGAGAATGAAGCTTATTACATGGGCTTGACAAGCAAAGATGTTTATCACTTTAATCATAGCGGGCATGGAGCTCATCTCGCTATGCGCGTAGATCATGCAAATTTGTTGGAAGGTTCCAAACAAAGTAAAAGGTCTGTTCGCTGTGTACAGGATGGCTTGGACCTGAAAAATGCGAAATCCCAAAGACGAGAGACTAAAGACAAGGGTGCGCGACAGCGCAAAGCGAGTGGTGTTGCTTCGTCTGCGGTTCCGCCGAACCGTGTTGAAGGTATTGTCGAAGGTTTATTTACCGATTCTCGCGACGGTCATGTTTACAAGACCGTTACTATAGGCCAGCAGACTTGGATGGCTCAAAACCTTAGTTACAACGTGGAAAAAAGCATTTGCAGAGGTGATTCTACAGGCATCTGCGCTAAATATGGACGTCTCTATTCATGGAACCTGGCGAAAGAAGCTTGTCCTGCGGGGTGGCGCTTGCCAATGCTCGCGGACTGGGATACGCTTTTTGCTGCCGTGGGCGGACAGTCGGTTGCTGGTAAATCTCTTAAATCGTCAACGGAATGGTATGGCCATGGAAATGGTTCGGATGCATACGGTTTTTCGGCTCTGCCAGTCAATGTCTTCGGTGAGGACGACAGCCATTTTTTCCGTGGTTGGAATAGCAAGGTAGGCCGAAGCGCATTTTTCTGGAGCTTTGATAATAACAAAGAAAAAGCGAATATCATGTACTTACTTTATTATAACGATAATGTCTTTATTGATACCTTATCCAAGGATAACGATTTTTCAGTCCGCTGTATCAAAGGGAATTTGCCGGATGGCAGCAAGAAAAAGATGATAAAAGATGCTCCGCTTACCGATGCCCGTGATGGTCGAACCTATAAGACCGTAAAAATTGGCCCGCAGGTTTGGATGGCCGAAAATTTGAACTTTGCGACTCCGGATAGCTATTGTAGTAAAGATAGCACAAAGAAGGATAGTGCAAGTTATTGCGAAAAATACGGGCGTTATTACAAATGGAGCGATGCCATGGATAGTGCAGGGGTCTATTCTCAGGATGCCAAGGGTTGCGGAGCCGAAAAGAATTGCATCCCGACTTATCCGGTACAAGGAGTTTGTCCGACTGGTTGGCATTTGCCCTCGCAAATCGAATGGAACGTCCTGTTTGCATCTGTGGGCGGGATGAAGTCGGCAGGCAAGGCTCTTAAAACGGTTGTTGGTTGGAATGGCGATGCTATAGGCTCTGATGATTATGGCTTTTCTGCAATCCCTGGCGGTGATTATTGGAGTTCTTCGGAAAGAGGATATAGTTTAGCGTATTCCGTAGGGGTATATGGTGATTCGGATAAAGCATATCGGAACTCAAGCGGAAAACAGGGTGAAAGAAATAGAGTTCGATGTGTGAAAGACGGGAATATTGACGATAACAGTTTAAGACAAGTGAACATCACCGCTTCTGACTCAAAGCTTGATTCTAGCCTTTTCGTGGATTCCCGTGACGGACAAATTTATAGAACAGTCACCATCGGCAAACAAACTTGGATGGCCGAGAACTTGAACTACGAAACGGAATATAGCGAATGCGGTATTGATGATGTTATCACGTGTTCCAAGTTTGGCCGCCTTTATCCATGGTCTGTTGCTATGGACAGCGCTGCAGTGTATTCCGAAAATGGCAAGGGATGCGGTTATAGAAAGGCATGCTTCCCGACGGAACCTGTACGTGGAATTTGTCCGGATGGTTGGCATTTGCCGACAAGCAAGGAATGGGGAACTCTTTTAAATACCATTGGTGGTCCATCTTTTGCCCATGTGGCACTCAAGACCGTTACGGGATGGAAAAACGGCAGTAATGGTATGGATAAATTTGGCTTTTCGGCACTTCCAACGAGTCTAAGACATGAACCTTATAAGTATCGTTATGAAAGAAAGAACAATGCCGCATTTTTCTGGAGTTCTTCAAAATATGACTCGGATGAAGCGCTTGCGTTTGTTTTGCATGATGAACTGAAAGATAAAGCTATTGACGAAATCACAAAGAATTCATCGCTTAGCATCCGTTGCGTAAAGAATGATCCGCCACAAGCACCGGCGAAAACGTCGGATTCCCTTTCGGGAAAATCGTCTGCCTGGGGATCTATGAAGGATCCTCGTGACGGACAAACTTACAAGACCGTTACCTTCGGCAAGTACACATGGATGGCCGAAAATATAAAGTACGAGACCGAACACAGTAATTGTTATGGTGACGACCCCATCAATTGTGCTAATAATGGTCGACTTTATAAATGGCAAGCTTTGAAGACTGTTTGCCCTGCGGGTTGGCATTTGCCCACAGAAGCCGAATGGGATACTTTGTTCTTAGCGGTGGGCGGAGCATCTGTAGCCGGGAAAAAACTGAAATCCAAAAAAGATTGGCTTGATTGCGAATCCAAAACCGGTTTGGATAAAGATGGCAATGGCACAGATGAATTTGGTTTTTCAGTGCGTCCCGTAGGAGTATTCCGTGGATTTGGATCTGTAATCGAAAAAGAGGGGTACAAAACGTGTTTCCATACGACTGAAAAAAATGATAAATCCATGGAAATAGAAATGTGTTTTGACTATTGTCAAGATAGTGTTGTACGTACGGATAGCTATACGTACTATGCACTTAATGTCCGTTGCATCAAGGATTATTCGCAAAAAGACGATGGCAAAAAAATAGAGAAGAAATCATCTTCTATAATACCCCCATCGAGTGTTGTAAAAGGTTCTCTTGTTGATTCCCGTGACGGACAAACTTACAAGACCGTGAAAATTGGTTCGCAGACATGGATGGCTCAAAACTTAAACTTCAAAACGGAAAAGAGTTTGTGCCTAGATAATGATTCTACAAATTGTGCTAAATTCGGAAGTATCTACACTTGGGCGGATGCTATGAAAGCGTGCCCTGCGGGTTGGCATTTGCCGACGGAAAAGGATTGGAAAACCCTAATTAATGCCGTTGGGGATTCTACTACGGCAGCAAACGCTCTTAAATCATCGGAAGGCTGGGTTGGTTATAAAGATATTAATGGCGGAGGTCCTGATGAGTATGGCTTCTCGGTGCAGCCTGTTGGCTGTTGGAATCCTCCAGATGAAATGTTCCCTAAAGGAAGTTTCAGCATCAATGGTTTTAGCACGGCTTTTTGGACGTCAAAGGAATTAGATGATGACAACGCTTTAATCGTAGGAATGGGTTACTTTTATGGCGATATCTTTATGGAAGAAGATCTTAAAGCTAATGGAAACTCCGTTCGCTGCGTGATGGACTAGCAAACATTAGCCCCAATTTTCTCTCGTCTCTCGTCTCTTGTCTCTCGTCTATTTTCTAAATTTCTCCCGTAAAATTTTAAAAGGACCCAGTTATGGAAATCCCCGAATCTTCGAATTTTATTCAGGACATTATCGTTAACGACCTCCAGACCGGCAAGCGCGATCACGTGCTGACGCGTTTCCCGCCCGAACCGAACGGCTATATTCACATTGGACATGCCAAGTCCATCTGCTTGAATTTCGGCACTGCCAAAAAGTTCGGCGGCTTTACGAACCTCCGCTTCGACGACACGAACCCCACCAAGGAAGATGTGGAATACGTCGATTCCATTCGCGAAGACGTGAAGTGGCTCGGCTTTGAATGGAAAGAAGAATTTTTCGCCAGCGACTACTACGACCAAATTTACGCCTTTGCCGAAAAGATGATTGAAATGGGCAAGGCATACGTCGAAGACTTGACTCGCGACGAGATGCAGGAATACCGAGGCAACGATGCCGGCAAGCCATCCCGCCCGAGCCCTTACCGCGACCGCAGCGTTGAAGAGAACATGAAGCTCTTCCACGAAATGCGCGACGGCAAGTACGCTGACGGCGAAAAGTGCCTCCGTGCGAAAGTCGACCTTTCGAGCCCGAACATGAACATGCGCGACCCGGTCATCTACCGCATCAAGCATTGCACGCACCATCGCACGGGCGACAAGTGGTGCATTTACCCGATGTACGACTTTGCGCATCCGCTCAGCGACTGGATCGAAGGCATTACGCACTCCATCTGCACGCTCGAGTTCGAAGCTCACCGTCCGCTTTATGACTGGTTCCTCATTGAACTTGGTTTGCAGAACCGTCCGCAGCAGATTGAATTTGCCCGCTTGAACCTCACGTACACGATGATGAGCAAGAGGAAGCTCCTTGAACTTGTGCAGACAAAGGCTGTGCTTGGTTGGAACGACCCGCGTATGCCGACCGTTTGCGGTTTCCGCCGCCGTGGCTTTACGCCGAGCTCTATCCGCGAATTCTGCAGCCGCATCGGCGTTTCCAAGGCCGACTCCATGGTCGACGTGAACCTCCTTTACTTCTGCATCCGCGAAGAATTGAACCAGACCGCGAACCGCGTGATGGCCGTGATTGATCCGGTCAAACTCGTAATCGACAACTGGGAAGCTGGCAAGGTCGAAATGATCGAGGTTGAGAACAACCCGAACGACCCGAACGCAGGAACCCGCAAGGTGCCGTTCAGCGGTGAACTCTACATCGAAGCCGACGACTTCATGGAAGAACCGCCGAAGAAGTATTTCCGCTTGAAGCCGGAAGGCGAAGTCCGCCTCAAGGGCGCTTACTTTGTCACTTGCAAGAGCGTCGAAAAGGATGCAGACGGCAAGGTCAAGGTCATCCACTGCGTCTACGACCCGCTCAGCAAGGGTGGCGAATCCCCGGATGGCCGCAAGGTCAAGGGCACGATCCACTGGGTTTCTGCAGCACACGCTGTGGATGCCGAAGTGCGCCTCATTGATAACTTGTTCACGCTGGAAGACCCTGCTCAAGTCCCGGAAGGCGAAGACTGGCACGATTACCTGAACCCGAACTCCATGGTCATTAAGCAAGCGAAGGTGGAACCCGCTCTCGCCGACGCAAAACTCGAAGACCGCTTCCAGTTCATGCGTCAGGGCTACTTCTGCCTCGATAGCGAAGACAGTAAGCCGGGTCACCTCGTGTTCAACAGAACTGTTGGACTGAAGGACTCTTTCAACCCGACAAAGTAAAATTCGAATTATAACCTTCGCGATACGGCGTTACTCGTCCCCTCACGTACGCTTAGTACGCTACGGGGTCTCGCGCCTTGTCTCGCTCGGTTCTAATCCGAATTATGGTAGGTAATAGGGATTAGGTTGTTGGTTTTTATAATCGCGGCTTGGCCGCCTAATAAACCTATCGCCTACAACCTGTAACCTATCATACTATTCTTCTCTCGCTCGGTTCTAATCCGAATTTGGATTAGGTAATAGGGATTAGGCTGTTGGCTGTAGGAAGTGGTTAGTAGAAAGTAGACAGTAGGCTGTGGTTAGTAAACAGAGATTAGTAAATAGTATGCAGTAAACGGGAATGTAAAAAGAACGTTCTTATTGCAATCCTAATCACTAACCACTTATTACCGGATATTTTTCTTCCCCGGCTGTAGAGTCGGGGCTTTTGTTTTTTGTCCGACATTTTGTATTTTATCTTGTTGATTAAACTGAGCAGGAATGGAATCAATGAAAAGTAAAATTCTGATTTTAGTGTGTGTGCTTGCCACACTTTCTTTTGCCAAAAATGAGAATCCTTTGCAAGAGGCTATGGAGACGTTGAAAGATTCCAAAACGGCTTACTCCATGAAAAAGCTTGACAAGCCGATTTCTGTATCGGATCGAAGTCGTTTGATAAACATTCAGGTCTATCGCGAAGATAAAGGCGATGGCTATGACGTGAAAGCCATTAAGGCTACGGGCGAAGCAAAAAAGTTGCTCGACAAGGCTGAAAATTATTTTGGTTCCCATCAGTACTCCAAGGCCCGCGATGCTTATACGCTTGCTTTGCAAGAAGACCCAAAACTGTATAGCGCTATAACCTATATCGGTCAGACATACGGTATCGAAGAAAATTGGGATAAGGCTGAATTGTGGTACAAAAAGGCTATTGATGAAAACTATGTAGATTTTCTTGCTCACTGGTTGCTTGCCGATGTGTATAAAATAAAAGGACAAAAGGAAAAAGCTCTTGAGGAAATTTCTATCGCGAAGGTTTTGAACCGCAATAACCCTCGATTGGAAGCCTTGCGCAAAGAAATTTACGGCTTAAATGGAATGAATATTAAAAATTGGACGTTCAATCCGCAGGTCCGCATTACTCGTGATTCTGTGACGGGCAACGTGATTATGGAGGCCGATTCTATTTGGGCCATTTATGCATCTGTTCAGGCGGCATGGATGTTTGAGCCGAAGTATAAGGAACGGGCGAAAAAGTCGATAATGCCGGAGACCATGTTTCGTGAATGCTTGATGGGATTGTTGCCGTTTATGGAAAAAAAATCTCTAAAGGATTCTGTGGAAGTTCTCAATAGGCTCGACAAGGTTCTAACTGCGAAAAAATTAGAAGAATTTATTTTTTACGAAATCATTCTTCCTGATAATCCGGCGCTTATTTTTTATTTAGACAAGAAACAGATCGAAAGTTTGAAAGATTATGTAATCTGGGCGAACAAGAAATAAAACGTTTATCTTGGCAAAGGTCGGTATGCTGAGCTTGCCGACCTGCCTAGGTCAAAAAAATAGGGACGCCCATGTAGGCGTCCTTTTTTAGGGTGAGGAGTTTCGTTTATCGACTCATCATCTTGCCGTTCAGCGTGGCAATCCAATGCTTGTTGCGGGTCGCTCGCGGAATATGGAACGACTGCATGCCTGCGTTGATTTGCTTTTCGAAGAGAACGTTGCCGTTGAAGTCCATGAGCCTGAACATGCCGCCTCTCTCGCTCTGGACGGTAATCCTGTTTTCGTTGAGAGTGTAGAAGTTCAGTCTTCTTATTTCCTGATGGCCTATGATGGCGTCTCCTCCAGGATTTGAGCTGCTTGAAGATTTTGAAAACCTTGAACTGCTTGACGAACTCGTTTTGCTGCTGGATGAACTCGGATTTGTCGGAGTAGTCGGGTTATCATAGTAATCCCAGTCGTCGATGATGAGCGCTTCGGTTGCGATGGGGGTAGACGGCTCCTTGAAACTCAGCTGTTGGTCGATCCATGCGAATCTCTGCTTCACGTACTTACGGAGGTGCTCGATTTCGGCGTCCCACGTGGGTTCATTGTAGTAGTTCATTTTCATGCCCATGCAACCCATATTCCAACCGCCCATGTTCCAACCGCCCTGGTTCCAGCCGTTGTTCCCGCCGTTATTGTTTCCGGATTCCATCGGATCGGCATCGCAGGTGCCGCTAGACTGGCCCAGGTTCGGCCAGCGCTCAAAGTTCCTGTTGGCTGCGTTCTTGAGTACTGTCTTGAGCGAGTCGATGAATTTGTCGATATTCTTGGTATGCCATACACCGCTGCGGAGCTCTGCCCAGCGTTCCTTGTACTTTTGCTGGAATGTGTTGTTGCGCCACAAGTTCTGTATCCACTTTGCCACAAACCATTCGTTCATGCCAAAAGCGAAGCCTCCGTCATTTGCACTCTGCGGAATACGCCAACCGTCTGCTTTTTCGCCACCAACGCGCTGGTAGGCGCCGAATGCCAAGTTGAAGTCCCACGGTGCACCGAGCTGGAGTTTGCCTCCATTGCTGTCCTTGTCCTTGAACATGTAGAAGCTGCAGATGTAAGCGTCGGTATTGTTGGTGACATCTTCGTGGATGACGTAATCTACGGCGGCTTCGATATCCAAGATGTCGGAGCACCCGTTGCTCATAACATCGCCGTTGTCGCAGGTGGATTCGATCTTGTTGAAGAAGTTTTGGATATACTGCTGCTGTTGCTTGTTGGTGTTCTCTTTTTTCGGGGAACGCATCACGACAGGGGAGCCGTCCTTGCTCTTGAAACCTTCCTTGTCTAGCCCCTGTGTAGAGTTGTTGTCCACCTTGTCGATGCTCAGCACGTAACCGCCGGTCACGTCGTCGCCGCTGATATCTTCGTCCTTGAGTTTCGCGATATGCACTCGGGCTTTGGCACGCTTGATTTTTTCGAGCAACAGGTACACGCCCTTGTATTGCCCGTTCAGGTAGAGTTCGAAGAACTTGAATCGGGAACTGTAGCGGCCCGTGCGCTGGTAGAGCCAGTAGGCGAGCGCATTGCGGATGAGCGTCTTGTCGACGTAGGGCCCGTGGAACACCCAGTCGGCGTTCTTGGGCATGCCTAAAACCTTGAGGCTCGTGTCGTGGCAGGCCGTGTCTGCGACGTTCGTGCAGGGGCGCGCCTTGAGTTCGATGCCGTAACCCTTTTTGGGGAAGTCCGCGGATGTCTGCCCGCGAATCTTGATGCCAATGTTGTACTTTTCGCCCTTGGAACTGTCGGCAACGCTGTTCGTGCCTTTGTCCAGGATGCTCATGGTGGCGGGTATCTTGTCGGCGCCCTTCTGGAGCGCTTGCCTATTTTGCGTGTTTACGATAACCAGCGGCAAATCGTAAGATTGCGCAAATATCGGTAATGCCATCGCTAGAACGATGCAAAAAAAGAAAAATTTTGATTTGTTGAACATATTATACTCCTTGACCAAACTCCATATAATAATCTATATAATTAGGTAGGTGGAGTATGCGTTTGTCACAGATTATGCACTATAAGTGTTGACAGTCTGACATCCGCAAATTCATTCAAAAAATGTGGCAAAAATTCACAAAAAAGGACATCCCGCGGGGGAGGTCCTTTTGATCTGCTCGAATCTATGCTCGGCTATCGGTTCATCATCTTGCCGTTGAGCGTTGCGATCCAATGCTTGTTCCGTGCCTTGGCCGGAATGGTCAGGCTGGTGACGCCCGTTTTGATATGAACTTTGTACAGAACTGCGCCGTTCAGGTCAACAAGAGCGAACGTTCCGCCCCAATTTGTATGAATTTCAAGAACGTTGCCGTTTACTGTATAGAAATTCGTTGGCGAAAGCCTGCTGAAATTATTGGCATCAATGCGTACTTCACTTGTATCGCCCATTTCTGCTCGCCAGTCGGGTTCATGGATGATGGGCTCGAACACTACAGGGCTTGCGGGTTCCGTGAAACCGAGTTGCTCGTCCATCCATTTCATTTTTTCTTTCATTTTCATGCGGACGTGTTCGAATTCGCCTTCCCAGGTGTCTGCGTTGTATCCGCCCACAGCCGTTCCAAGTATTGTAAATTTACTGGTGGAATCGCAGTATTTCATCGGCTCCGGATCCGCATCTCCCATGCGGCTTGTTTTTCCCAAATTTGGCCAGCGTCTGAAATTTCTGTCTGCGGCATTTCCCAGGTACGTTTTCATGGAGTCCAAGTAAGCGTCTATGGTCTTGGTGTGCCAAACTCCGCTGCGGAGCTCTGCCCATCGTTTTGACAATTCAATCTGGAAAATGCTGTCCTTCCATATTTCAAAAAACCATTTTGGCGCTAGAGGAGAAGGATTTATGTTTGCGCAGATTTTTTCAATTATCCAGATATTATCGAATTGGTTTCGGGAGTCGCTTAAGCTGGATTCCCATGCATGTTTGGGATCGTTGCTACTATCTGGCTTAAAATTGTTGTTGAAGGCAAGGTAGAAGTTCCACGGTGGGCCAAGTGTTATTTTGCCGACGGTTTTATTGCCCTGATCGTCCGTTTTATTTTTTTGTTTGTACATGAAAATATTAGTCGCATAGGTATCTATATTTTGGGTGAGTTCTTCAAGCAATATATAATCTACTGCGGATGCTACATCCACGTAGTTTTCGTATCCGCTTCCGTTTTTGCCGCCTTTGTATAGAGCTTCGAGCTCGTTTAAATAATTTTGTATATATTCTTCCTGCTCTTTCGCTATTTTATCTTTTTTAGGGTAGCGCAAGATGACATTTACTCCATCAGATGTCTTGAACCCTAGTTCTGTTTCGCTGGGGCTCGGATCATTGTTATCGTATGTCCAAATATAGCCTCCGGTAAGGTTGTCACCTTCGATGTCGGCTTCTTTAAGCTTGCTCACGTTGACGCGGTATTTGCCGCGCTTGATCCTTTCGATAAGCACATAGATGCCACGATAGACTCCGTTGATGTACAGATCGAAGTGCTTGGTGCGTGGGCTGTAACGGCCTGTTTGCCGAAAGAGCCAGTGGCCAAACGAGTTTCTTACCATGCTTTTATCGACATAAGGCCCGTGCAAGACCCAGTCGTCGGAAGGCGGGAGGCCTAAAAGGCTCACGTTTATGTCTTTGTCCGTCGAGTCGTGGAATTCGATGGTATAGTTAGGCTTGGGAAAGTTCGACGAACTTCTTCCTCTTCCGCGGACTTTGATGCCTATTTCGTATGGGGTTGCTTTGGAACTATCGGCTACGTTGTTTGTTTTCCCATCCAGGACTCTTATTGTAGCAGGTATTTTTTCGATAATCTTGTTGTCGAGGCATTGATGATATTTGGTGTCTACAAATATAATGGGCAAATCGTATGTTTGCGCAAAAATAGCGGTTGCCATGAGCAACGCTGCTGTGCAAAGTAATTTTTTTAGATGTAACATCTTTTCTGCACCCCCATTTTTTATCTCTTAGCGATTCATCATCTTGCCGTTGAGCGTTGCGATCCAATGCTTGTTCCGTGCCTTGGCCGGAATGGTCAGGCTGGTGACGCCCGTTTTGATTTGGGTCTTGTACAGCACGGCTCCGTTCAAATCGACAATGGCGAATGTCCCGCCGATATCGGTATGAACTTCAATGCGGCTGCCGTTTACGACAAAGTAGTTCGTCGGAGAATGTCTGCTGAAATTATTGGCATCAATGCGTACTTCACTTGTATCGCCCATTTCGGCTCGCCAGTCGGGTTCATGAATGATGGGCTCGAACACTACAGGGCTTGCGGGTTCCGTGAAACCGAGCTGCTCGTCCATCCATTTCATTTTTGCTTTTACTGTTTTGCGGACGTGTTCAAATTCGCCGTCCCAGGTGTCTGCGTTGTATCCGCCCATAGCCATTCTCATTTCTGCTAAATAAGAGGTTCTATTGCAGTATTTTATGGGTTCCGGGTCATCTTCATAGGTTCCGGTAGCTTCTCCTAGATTTGGCCAGCGTTTGAAGTTTCTGTCGGCGGCGCTTTTGAGGTATGTCTTCATGGAATCCAGGTAGGCGTCTATGGTCTTGGTGTGCCAAACTCCGCTACGGAGCTCCGCCCACCGCTTTGACACTTCAATCTGGAAAATGCTGTCCTTCCACATTTCAAAAACCCAATTTGGCTGATTCCTAACTAAACCAGAAAAAATGTTTGTGTAGAGTTTTTCGATTATCCAGATATTGTCGTATTGGTATTTGACACTTATGGTGGAATCGGTTTCATTTTTATCATCGTTGCTACTTTCTGGTGTATGCCAATTTTTGAAGGCTAGAGAGAAACCCCATGGTGGACCGAGTGTTATTTTGCCAGTGGTCTTATTGCCTTGATCGTTCGTTTTATCCTTGGGTTTGTACATGAAGAAATTAGTTATATAGGTATCTATATTTTGGGTGAGTTCTTCAAGTAATATGTAATCTACTGCGGATGCTACATCCACGTAGTTTTCGTATCCGCTCCCGTTTTTGCCGTCCTTGTATAGAGCTTCAAGTTCGTTCAAATAATTTTGTATGTATTCTTCCTGCTCTTTTGCCACTTTATCTTTTTTGGGATAGCGCAAGATGACTTTTGTTCCATCAGATGTCTTGAACCCTAATTCTTTTTTTCTGGGGCTCGGATCCTTGTAATCGAATGTCCAAATGTAGCCGCCGGTAAGGTCGTCGCCTTCGATGTCCGTTTTTTTAAGTTTGCTCACGTTGACGCGGTATTTGCCGCGCTTGATTCTTTCGATAAGCACATAGACACCGCGATAGACCCCGTTGATGTACAGATCGAAGTGTTTTGTGCGAGGGCTGTAACGGCCTGTTTGCCGAAAGAGCCAGTGACCAAACGAGTGCCTTACCATGCTTTTATCGACATAAGGCCCGTGCAAGACCCAGTCGTCGGATGGCGGGAGATTTAAAAGGCTCGCATTTATGTCTTTGCCCGTCGAATCGTGGAATTCGATGGTATAGTTTAGCTTGGGAAAATTCTCCGAAAGTCCCCCGCGGACCTTGATGCCTATTTCGTATGGGGTGGCTTTGGAACTGTCGGCTACGTTGTTTGTTTTCCCGTCTAGGACTCTTATTGTAGCGGGCAGTTTTTCGGTAACCCTGTTGTCAAGGCATCGTTGTTTGGTATCTATAAATATAATGGGCAAATCGTATGTTTGCGCAAAAGCAGCGGTTGCCATGAGCAACGCTGCTGTGCAAAGTAATTTTTTTAGATGTAACATCTTCTCCTCACTCCAGTTTTTTATCTCTTAGCGATTCATCATCTTGCCGTTGAGCGTTGCGATCCAATGCTTGTTCCTCGCCTTGGTCGAAACTGCAAATGTCGTAACTCCTGTCTTGATTCGAGTCTTGTACAGAACTGCACCATTCAAATCGACGATGGCGAATGTCCCGCCGATATCGGTATGAACTTCAATGCGACTGCCGTTTACGACAAAGTAGTTCGTTGGCGAAAGCCTGCTGAAATTATTGGCATTAATGTAGACTTTATTTGTATCGCCCATTTCCGCTTGCCAATCGGGTTCATGAATGATTGGCTCGAATACTACTGGGCTTGCCGGTTCCGTAAAACCGAATTGCTTGTCCATCCAGGCGATTCTTTCTTTTGCTTTTTGACGGACGTATTCGAATTCTCCATCCCAAGTATCGGCATTGGATCCAATCTTAATAGTCGGATTCATTGCTGGTATTTCGGTAGTTCTGCAGTATTTTATGGGTTCCGGATCTTCATCAAATTGACCGCTTACTTTCCCTAAATTTGGCCAACGTTTGAAGTTCCGGTCTGCCGCATTTTTCAGGTAGGTTTTCATGGAGTCCAAGTAGGCATCCATGACCTTGGTGTGCCAAACGCCACTACGGAGTTCTGCCCATCGTTTTGAGGCCTCAATCTGGAAAACGCTATCCTTCCATATTTTAAGAGGCCATTCTGCTAGTCTCAAGCCGATACCACCATCTGGATTATTGAAGGCTTTGTAGGTCTGTTCTATTGTCCAGTTGCTATCCGCTTCATTTCTATCATTGTTGAAGGCGATGTAGAAATTTCCCGGTGGGCCTAGTGTTATTTTTCCTGCGGTCTTGTGGCCTTGCTCGTCCGTTTTATCCTTGGATTTGTACATGAAAAGATTACTGTAATAGCCTTTTGTATTTTGGGCGAGTTCTTGAAGCAACATGAAATCCACCGTCGATGCTACATCTACGTAGTTTTCGTATTCATTTCCGTTTTTGCCGTCCTTGAATAAAGCTTCAAGATCGTTCAAATATTTTTTTAGGTAATCCTTTTGCTCATTCGCTAATTTTTTCGTTATAGGGTAGTGCAGGGTGACATTTGCTCCACCAGATGTCGAAAATTCGAATTCTGTTTCGTCGAATGTTTCCTTGTCTCTTTTTGCTAGGTCAAATGTCCAAATGTAGCCTCCGGTAAGGTTCTCGCCTTCGGTGTCCGTTTCTTTAATCTTGTTCACGTCAACGCGGTATTTACCTCGCTTGATTCTTTCGGTAAGTTCATAAACGCCGCGATAGACCCCGTTGATGTACAGATCGAAAAATTTGGTGCGCGGGCTATAACGTCCTGTTTGCCGGAAGAGCCAGTGGCCAAAGGAGTTCCTTACCATGCTCTTATCGACATAAGGCCCGAGCAAAATCCAATCGTCGGAAGGAGGGAGGCCGAATAGGCTCACGTTTATGTCTTTGCCCGTTGAATCGTGGAATTCGATGGAATAGTTTGGCTTGGGGAATGTTCTTGAAATACTCCCGCGAACTTTTATGCCTATGTCGTATTGAATGCCTTTAGAACTGTCTGCGACGTTGTTTGATTTACCGTCCAAGACCTTTATTGTGGCGGGTATTTTTGCATGGATATTGTGGTTAAGACATTTACCCTCAGTGTCAATAAATACAATGGGCGAATCGTATATTTGCGCAAAAGCGCCCGCCGAGAGGCAGAGCGCTATGGTACAAACCAGCGTTTTAAACATTCTGGCAACCTTTGCTTATACTAGCGGTTCATCATCTTGCCGTTGAGCGTTGCAATCCAGTGCTTGTTCCTTGCCTTGGCGGGAATCTCCACCGTTGTTACTCCGGTCTTGATTTGTGTCTTGTACAGAACGGCTCCGTTCAAGTCGATAAGGGCAAAAGTTCCACCGATATCTGTTTGAACTTCGAGCATGTTGCCGTTCACCTCAAAGTAGTTTGTCGGTGACAGCCTGCCCAATTCATTCATTCTAATGGTACCCGGGTCTTTTTCCTTTGCTTTTTCCTTGGCTTTTTCGGCTTCTTCTTTCTGCCAGTCAGGAAGGTGAATTATCGGTTCTGTTACGATGGCTTGGGCCGGTTCTGTAAAACCGAGCTGCTGGTCCATCCAGGCCATTCTTTCTTTCATCTTCTTGCGGAGGTGTTCGAATTCGCCGTCCCATGTGGTTGCGTTGTAGCCGCCCATGGGCATACCACCGCCCATACCCCACATGCCGCCTTGCTGTCCACCGCCTTGGTTGCAGAATTTCATTGGCTCTGGATCGTTGTCGCCCTGACCACTAGATTTACCCAAGTTCGGCCAGCGTTTGAAGTTTCTGTCGGCAGCG
>CACWPM010000014.1 GCA_902762795.1 Fibrobacter succinogenes
CACCTTGCCGCTCGGGGCGAACTTTTCGTCAAGGTCCGTCACGGTAAGTTCTGCATTGTCGCCACCCTTGAGGTTCTTCCAGATTTCTTCGTAGATGTCATCGGTTTTTGTTTCCTTGTTGGCCTGCACCGGGAAACGCACGACAACATGTTTCTTGTACACCTTGGCGAGGTTCTCGTTCACGACTGTGAACGGGATTTCCATCTTGGTCTCGGCGTCGCCGCACTTGATGGTCACGGTGATGATAGCCTTTTCGTTGTCGCGGACTGTATCCACGATGGCGCAAGACTTGTTTTCAAGTTCAGCGTTCCAACTGCTGTAAGCATCACTGAACTTGTTGTCGATATCTTCGCCGAACTTGTCCGTTGCAGAGCTCAAGTTCTTGAGGGCGTCATCGACATCCTTCTGGTTCTTGGCAGAAGCGCTGCTCAAGCTATTGAGAGCATCGTCAATGTCCTTCTGGTTCTTGGCAGAAGCAGAGCTCAAATTATTGAGAGCGGCATCAATTTCGCTCTGGTTCTTGGCAGAGGCGCTGCTGAACTTGGCATCAATACTATTGTTGATGGCGTCCATATCGGCGTCCTTACCGTTGGAGCCGTTCTTACCAGCTTCACCCTTCAGGGATTCAAGCCATTCCTTTTCAGTACCCGTGAATCCGTTTTCCTTCGCAATTTCGTAGGCGGATTTACCATTTGATCCGTTGGTGCCGTTCGTTCCATTGATACCGTTCTTACCGGCTTCACCCTTCAGGGATTCAAGCCATTCCTTTTCGGTGCCCGTGAATCCGTTTTCCTTTGCGATTTCGTAGGCGGACTTACCATTCGTTCCGTCGGAACCGTTCGTTCCATTGGTACCGTTGGCGCCATTCTTGCCGGCTTCACCCTTCAGGGATTCAAGCCATTCCTTTTCGGTACCCTTGAATCCGTTATCCTTCGCGATTTCGTAGGCAGACTTACCGTTCGTTCCGCTGGTGCCGTTAGTTCCGCTAGAACCATTCGTTCCATTGGTGCCGTTCTTGCCATCGGCACCATCCTTGCCGTTAACGCCGTCCTTACCATTGGTACCATCCTTACCGTTAACGCCGTCCTTACCATTGGTACCGTCCTTGCCGTTAACGCCATCCTTGCCATCCTTGCCGTTATTGATGACACCAATCGTATCGCCATCGCAAATAATCGCGAAGCCGGACTTGTCCTTGAGTTCCTTGGATTCGCAACGATACTGGATAGCATCTTGGTCATTCAAAGCAATCCATTCGCCTTCGGAACACACGTACATCGTGGCCTTGGACTTCAGAAAAGCCATGGAACCTTCGGTCTTTTCATTACATTCATCAGGATCAAGAGCACCTACCGTCGAGAAAGATTGATGTAGATCCTCCGATACGAGCACGTCATCACCACAAGCAGCAAAAAACAGCGATGCGACCAAAAACGCAACGCCAAGTTTCATAGAATGATTTTTCATTGTTTTCCTTCACTTAATAGAGGGCTCTGCCCCACCATTTATAAAATTGCAGCGAAATATAGATTTCACCCCCCAAAACGTAAAGTATCAGAGACACTTTTTTTCATAACCCATTTGGGCTATAGCCATGGGAAAAATCGCAAAAAAAACGCGTTTTTCACCAAGAATTAAGACATTTTGACATGTAAATTTTGAGATAAGAAACGCTCGATAGGGACATTCCACCACCTGTGATTTCAATCACACATGCAAAAAAAATATCAAAGAACACTTTTGGACCCCTAAAAAAGGTGTTTTTCATCTCAATTGCAAAAAAACAGACGAATATTTAGCTATGCTTTATGTATATTCAAGGCAAGGGCATCATCGATGCTCGAAGTTTTTAAAAAAAGGTTAATAATGCTCTCTTATCAAGACGCCTACAAAATAGCAGATACCGTTCACAAAGGTCAGCAAGACAAGGCTGGCGGCCCCTACATCGAATTTCTCCAAAATGTCGCTGATTACCTCAAAAACAAAGGCGAATCAGAAGACGTCCAAGTTCTCGCTATTCTGCAGGATTCCATTACATCTTCTACAAACAAGACTCCGGACGACATGATCAAGATGGGCGTTCCGGCTGACTTGGTCGAACTCATCCAAAAGATGACTTACCACAAGAACCAATCCTGGATTGACGAGTATAGTTGCCATCTCATGGAAAAAGGCGTGCCTGCCGAAGACGCCACCTACGATGCTCGCGAAAAGGATTTCGTCCGCTTCGTCGAAACGCTCAAGAGCAATCCGACTGCGGCAAAGGCAAAGAGCGCCATTTTGAACGTGCTCCTCGAAGACAAGTACATCCACCGCCAGGAACGCCGCGAACTCAAGACAAAGTTCCGTCTCAAGAAGTACAAAGCAGCCATCCAGGCACTTGGAGTATAGCTTAGTCGGAAGTTGGAAGTAGGCAGTCGGAAGAAAATTCCAATGCCTGCCCACTTGATACAATATGTCATCCTGAGCGAAGCCCGCAAGGTCGAAGTCGAAGGATTCATTATTTCTAGAAAGCCCCGCCTTTTACGGCGGGTTTCTCGTTTTTTGGAGCAATATATTCTATTGCCACTCCACTGCCTATTTACTAATTTTACACCGTAATTTTTTTAGCCCTGACGGGCACAACCCCTAAAAAGGAACACAACAATGGCAAATAAAGTCTATAACTTTAGCGCAGGACCGTCTGTCCTGCCGGAACCGGCACTCAAGGAAGCATCTGCTGCATGCATCGACTACGCAAATAGCGGCATCAGTATCCTCTCCATGAGTCACCGTTCAAAGCCGATTGAAAATATGTTTGCGGAAACCGAACAGTTCCTCCGCGACTTGATGGGCATTCCTGAAAACTACGATATCGTGTTCCTCGGTGGTGGTTGCTCACTTTTGTTCTGCATGCTCCCGATGAACTTCCTCGACCAGAACGCTACGGCCGACTACGCTTTGACCGGCGTTTGGGCAAACAAAGCCTACAAGGAAGCGAAGCTTTTCGGTAACGCTCTCGCCGCTTGCGACACCAAGTCCGAAACTTACAGCCGCATCGACAAGAACCTGAAGCTCAGCGACAACGCCACGTACCTCCACGTGACCGCGAACAACACGATTTACGGTACGGAATGGCACAACTTCCCGAAGCCGAAGTCCGGCTTCCTCATGGCCGACGTGAGCTCCGACTTCCTCGCCCGTAAAATCAACGTGTCTGACTTCGGCGTTGTGTACGGCGGCGCCCAGAAGAACATCAGCTGCGCTGGCGTGACCGTGACCATCATCCGCAAGGACTTGCTCGGCAAGGTGAACCGCACCATCCCGACCATGCTCAACTTCCAGACTCACATCGATGCGAAGAACATGTTCAACACGCCTCCGGTATTCGCCGTGTACGTCATGAACCGCACGCTCAAGTGGCTCAAGGAATTCGGTGGCGTGGATGCTATCGAAAAGGTGAACCGCGGGAAGGCCGCTCTCCTCTACAGCGCACTCGACAACTCCAAGGTGTTCGTCGGAACCGCTGCCAAGGAAGACCGTTCCATCATGAACGTCCCGTTCGTGTTCAACAAGGACGTCGTTGCAGCAGACAAGGCTGACGATCTCGCCAAGGAATTCCTCGAGTTCGCCAAGGCCCGTGGCCTCCAGCAGCTCAAGGGTCACCGCTCCGTCGGCGGCTTCCGCGCTTCTATCTACAACGCCATGCCGGTCGAAGGCGTTCAGGCCCTCGTCGACTGCCTCGGCGACTTCGAAAAGAAAGTTCTCGGGTAATTAGCCCAAAACTTGGACTTGAGCGACAGCGAAAGTCCAACGTCTAAGGCTAACGAGATGCCGCGCGCAGTATCATCCTGAGCGGAGCAACGCAAGTTGCGAAGTCGATATATGAAACTTGGCAACTTGTTGCCTTAGTTGAATTAGGTTCGAAGGAGCAGGATCTAACGCATTTGGGAAAGTCTCGGCCATAGCGCCGGGGCTTTTTCGTTTATTGCGTTTAAGGGAGACGCCCCCGTCAAACGTAAAGGATGAAAAAAGAAGAACCCCCTCATGAAACCATGAGGGGGCCCTATTTTTTGTGTTAGGAGTACGCCATTACGGCGCCTTGGAGGAGGATTTCGTGGCACGTATATCCCCGTGCCGGGCATTTTACAAGACCTACCAACCAAACATGATCTTGTAAAACAACCGAGAAGAGTTTAGAGCCTCCTTTTTGTTCTCAAAATAATGACCCACGTACACCCAAAGGCTTTAGCTTTCTCGTTTTTACATATATAAAGATACTCTTTTAATTTAGCAATGTCAATAGAAAAAAGCGTTTTTTAAGATTATTTACCAAAAATTTGCTAAATATCACACCTTTGAAATGTTCTCAAAAATTCAAAAAATTTTAAGAGTACAAACAACAAGAGAAAAAGACCAATAAAATTCTTTTTTTAACCAAAAAGCCATTATCGATCGGTATGACATAGTTTTTTATGATACAAAAAATAAAGCCCGCTCAAGGCAGGCGTAATTCATGTAGAGTTATATCCCCAAATCACTTTACTGGAGACAGCACACTCACTCTATTCAACATTTTTTTTCGAAGAGAATTTATTCATAACTTCCGGGACGATCTCCATCACTTTCGAAGCGAGAGAACTGTCCTTGGTAATCGGCATGATGCGAACATCGTCACCCCTGATGACCAGGAAAGCCACCGGTTCCACCGAAGCACCACCACCAGATGCAGATGTATCACCCTTGTTTTGGTGACCACCAAAGCCAAAGCCAACGGATACGCGGCTTACAGGAATAACGGTGGATTCCCCCGCCTGGATGGGTTCGCCAATAACGGTTTCCGCGTTCGTGATGAAGCGGAGCTTTTCTAAAAGAGTTTCAGCAAGTTTTTCAATAGCCATGGTTTGAATATAGCAAAAGGAATTGCAAGCTATGGGGCATGGGGTCGCACCTTCGGTGCTTTGGGGTATGGGATTTAATGTTTAATACACATTATTCAGCTAAAGCCTGACAACCTCAAAGCGAAGCGAGCCGAGAGGGCAAAGCCCGAGCCCATAGCCCTAATACCTAGCGCTATAGACGCGATCGCTAGCGGTAAAGAACTTGCGTTCTAAATCCGACCAATCCAAGTAGCCCCATGCGGCAACAACGCGTCCACCAGGAAGTCTCGTCGCCATGCCGTTCACGCCTTCACCAGCGGTAAAATAGAGTGTCGAGGCTTCGCGATAAATACCCTTCGGACGCACAATGTTCAGTTGACGCCCCCAGGCAATAAAATCGTTTTCTTCCACGAGGTCCCAACTGCGGGCAACATTCCACTGCAAGTCGGAGTCCCTATAGCTCTGAGCTAGCACCGGGAAATATGCCTTGACGCCAATAAAATACTTTGTTTGGATAGCCGTCCGTCCCGGTTCGCGGTGTTCAAACGGGAGACTCAGGAACTCTTGAGGAAAACCGCCATGACGAGAATTCGAAAACTGCCTTACGTAATTTTCAAGACTACTACGTTCGTACCGGCGAAAGCTGTCGTGCTTAAAAATGAAAATACGAGCTCCGGAACGAATACTTTGTTCAAGAAAAGCGCCACGCAAAATAGGAACTATTCCCTGAAAACGTCCACTATTGATGTAATAGTCTAGCGCATAAACATCGCTTTTAAATTCGAGTATAGTTACATCCAACGTATCACCAAGCATCATCGGGTATCGCAGATCTATGCGTTTTACAAGAGCTTTGATATCGCCATTCGGACTTTCGTCTACACGGATTTCGTCCATCGGCCACATATCATTATAACAAACTAACGTATAATCAATATTTTCTTCGATTTTCTTTTCGCAGGCGCACAACAGCATCGCGGCAACGCAAATACAAACAAACTTTGACAGCACTGAAAAAAAACTATTCATACTCATAAAATTTAACATACATCAATCACGTTTGTGGACTTCGGCATAGCTGCAATACTCATAAAGAGGGCACTTGGCGCAACGAGAAGTCCACTCACGACAAATAAAACCGTCCGAGCCATTTTCTAAAAAAAACTGGAGCGAATGAGCCGCAAAATATGGGTTTTCATGCATAAGCGCAGCAAAGTACTCATTCGCAAGCCTCTGTTTCTCGGACGGTTCAAGCTCTGAAAAAACAGTATCCTTAGCAGGACCAAGCATTGCAAGAAACCTGCGGGCGCCCATCGTAAGCGGTAGTGGAGGCATTTTAGAACTGTCTCGGCACGCAAGTCCAAGACCAAGAGGTTGAGGCGCCAGCATACGATAAATCGCGGTACACGCCTTCGGACGCGGATTCGAACGACCCATAAAATAAATTTCGCCCAAATCACGCCACATTTCTTCGGGAGTGTGTTCTCGCACCCAAGACTCCAAATCAAGATGACGGCGGACAAAAAGTCCTACACTCCAAAAAATTCCGGCGACGTTTTCAAAGACCGTCCAGTTCCGGCTATTGAATGTCTGTTCAACAACATCTTCAATTTCAGACTTTTTGGGCACTGGGAGCGTCCAAAGTTTATCACCCGAAAAACGTTCGTAGAGATTGATCAAAAGCCGCACAATATCCGGATACGAGCGGTCCTGAAAAAGAACCGTCCCTAGCAGCATCCAAGCAATCTGCTCATTTCGCGAAGGCATTTTGCAGGCAACATAAACAATAGGGTCGGCGCACTTTAAAAACTGCGACACGAAGGCTTTCGAGGCCTTGAAAAGAGCGGGCTCGTCGTGAATGAACCTTTTAACAGAAACCATCGCGACCCAAAACAGGGAATGCGCCGGGCACTCCTAAAGCGCCTCGCCCACCTTCACCGCCTGTCCAAGACGAGACTCGAACAAGTTCGGATGGCGTTCGCGGATTTTTTTATCGACCACAAGAATCACCGTGCTGCCCATTTCAAAACGGCCAAGTTCATCACCCCGTTCAAATGAAAATTCACGATTCGGAATCCAGTCCATCCGCTTTTCGCCACGCGGGAGCTTGCCTGCATTCGTCAGAATGGAATCGTTATAGACAACACCAATACGGCCAACATTTGTCGCGCCGACCTTGACAACGAGCACTTCGGAGCCGTCCGCCAAGCGGAGTTCACTCGTCAAGCGTTCGTTGATGCAAAAAAGACCTTCGACACGTTCGACACTACCGGCATTCACCGGCCAAAGTGTGCCCGGGCAGTAGCTCGAAAGCACCAAGTCGCCCTTTACGGGGCTGTGGATACGATGGTAATTGAATGGTGCAAGGTAAATCGTAGCAAAGGCACCGCCCTTAAACCGTTCCGCCAATTCATCGTTACGTAAAAGGCTTTTGAGCGTGTAAGTTTTGCCCTTCGCCTGAATTAAATTCTGATTATCACCATCGAACGTTCCCGTCTGCGAAAGCACACCATCAACAGGGCTTACGATTTCCGCCTCCTCTGCAACAGGACGCATTCCCGGCTTGAGCCTGCGGATAAAAAGCTCGCCAATATTCTTGTAATGGCTCAGCGGGTATTCCGCCTCAGACATGTCGAGCTTGTAATAGCTGGCAAAAGCGTTGCGAGCAATCTTGCTCAAGAACGGGATACGCAAACGCGTGAAGGCACCAAAGACACGGCTTGCCGCATTCTTCGGCAAAAGCTTCATAAAAACGTAGAAAGGAGTATTCATGATTGCAATAATAGATTTTTAGACGAAAGACGAAAGACGAGAGACGAGAGAAAATGCAATAAGAACAGTTCATTTTTTTCGCGTAGCACCTTAAAAATCTTTAGTCTCTCGTCTGTAGGTTCGAAGAGCCGTTCTCTCGTCTAAATCAGTGGTTTTCGAAATGCGCAACATCGGTGTTGAGCAACTTCCAGAGTCTCCCGGCGAACGGCGTTGCCCATTCTTTTTCAGGCGCCACGCGACTCATCGTCGCAGCTGTAAATTTTGAATAAGTGAGGCAAACAAGCTCGCCATAGCGGGCATCCCACATGCTCCACACGATTTGCCATGTGAAGCCACCTTTTTTGCCCAAATCAGGATCCATCGAAACATCCAAAACAAGAGGAATTGTCAGATAGCGAAGTTCATAACGACTTGCAATGCTACTCAGCAAGTCCTTCAGCTTAAACGGCAATTGTCGCGATAAAGTTTGTTCGACTCCATCGCGATTTACCCAAGGAGAGACATCATCAAGGCGTTTGCCTTCCACGAATTTTTCTGCGAGAAGTTTTGCGGACAAAGAATCTACATACATAGAATCCGCATCCGGAACGCGCATGCCGACAATCATCAAGTCGCGCTGCATTTTCGGGAATGCTTTTGCGAACAAAGAATCTTCCACGCGAGCGAGGTCAAAATCAAGGGCATCGGCGCTAAAGCTGTGGCACATTTTGCAATCTTCGGGGCGGGTCGCCGTCACCTTGAGTGACGGGAAAACGCCCACAACCGCATTAGAATCTATGCGACTAAATGCGACAGGATTCCATTCGCGATAAAATTTTTCATCCATAATTTTCAGTTCAATTTCACCTTGCGTGCCACATTCCGTGCAAGGAGTATCGGCCATGTCGCCGCTTTCAGGAGCGCTATCACGCGAACCTGCGCATGCGACGAAAAGCATTGAAGCGGACAACAACATTAATTGCAAAACTTTCATAAAGTACTCCGCAAATATAATACGAGAAATAATGGATGGGGCAAGCCCCAACCTCATAGGCTCAGTTATATCCATACAAGTATGGCAACAACGCTCGCCTTTTGAGGTTGTCCCTCATTTCGTTCGATGATGACGTAAAAGAGGTCACTCTAACATTATAGTAAATGGACCGTCGTTGACAAGGCTCACCTGCATGTCCGCACCGAATTTTCCCGTTTCGACAATTGCAATTTCTTTTTTGCATTGCGCAATAATGTACTCGTAAAGTTCATTGGCTAGTGTCGGATTGCCTGCACCGTTAAACGTTGGACGGTTGCCCTTATTGCAATTAGCATACAACGTAAATTGAGAAACGAGCAAAAGCGAACCGCCCACATCTTTGATGGAGAGGTTCGTCTTTCCGTTTTCATCGGCAAAAATGCGGAGCGCAAGCATTTTCTTAATAAAGCGGTCGGCAATTTCGCGGGTATCGCCCTCGCCCACGCCAATCAGCACAAGGAATCCCTTGCTGTCAATTTTACCGACAGTTTCGCCTTCAATATCGACTTGGGCTTTTGTGACACGTTGAATAAGGAATTTCATAATTTTAGCTCTCTAGATTTTACTGGATCCTCTACACAAGAGCATGACGAGAAATAATGGTTCCCCTCCGCTTCGCTTCGAGGATGACTGCTCCAGGATGGCAGGCTTCGAAGATGACTATGAGCACGAAGATCCTAACATTTTTTGAATTTCTTGGGGATCTTTCGTGACGGTTAACGCTAAGCGCAAAAGCACAGCCGCTTTTGCGGGTGGCAAATCGTAAGCGGCAATCGTTCCCGGCACAAGGAGCTGTTCCGGGCCAATGCAACCACGATTAATTCTCGTAGAAATCACCACAGGAATTTTACTTTTAGAAACAGCATCCGACAAAGCGACCGCCCATGCTTGCGAAAATTCGCCGGCGCCAGCACCGGCAATCACAAGCCCAGCAGAGCGTTCTGCCGCAAAATGCACGAGTTCCACATCGGCATCCGCATTGAAGTAAAGGACAGAGACGCGCGGCAATTTTTGCAAAGAAGAGATGTCGAATGCGGGCATGACACTTGCACCAAACCCGCCACCATTCACCTCATCAAACGCATCCAAATCATTCGCATGGATTTTTTGCACCGAACAGGCATTCATTAATTTGCCTGAAAATGCGATGTAAACGCCTGCGGCATTTTCCGCACTCATTTCCACAGCACTTTTCACGGCGAACAGCAGGTTTGCAGGGCCATCCGGTTCTGCAGCAGTCGCAGGCCGCATCGAGCCCGTCAGCACCACCGGCTTTGCGGCTTTCCAGACGTCACTTGCACAGTCTACACTCTGCCCCGCGCCTCTCGAAGCAAAGCCTCCAAGCGTCAAGCACAAGAAAAATGCGGTTTCTTCCATCGTATCGGTCCCGTGCATTAGCACAAAACCATCGACATTTTCATGCGAGGCGCCAAACCCATTTTCACTTAGTTCTTTTATCCGGCGAGCAAGCCTTATCCAAATTTCAGAGGTGATGTCGTCCGAATTGATATTGCAAACTTGCTCCACAAAAATATTCGCCACATTTTTTAATTCCGGGATTGCATCAATCAGCGTTTGCGCTTCGATGGATCCAGACTTGTATCCAACATCCTTCCCTAACTCGCCCGCGCCAGCAATCGTCCCTCCCGTTGCAAGAATCACGATATTTTTTTGAGAGACATCCCATACAACTTCACGGACTGCGACATTTTCCGATGCAGAATTTTCAACAGCAACATTTTTCATTTCCGATATAGCACTCATCGAATCGACTCCAACAAATCTTTAGCGGTTGTTCCGTAATGCTTTTGCAACGCGCCATCCGTTCCTAGTTTGCGCAAATCCTGCAAGCATTTTGCAAAAATACGGAACGCTTCAGTTCCACCGCCGTTACGCAGCAAAAGTTCCTCGACCATTCTCTTCGAGAACCAATAAAGTTTTTTTGCCTTTTCAGTATTCGTTTCGTTCACAAAAGATTTTCTCAACGCTTCAATGCTCGGAGTGGCCCCCGTTGGGCGTTCTTCATTGTTATGCGAACCGTCAATCACCTGGGCTATACCTTCGTTCATCCAGCACGGCACATTCGAACGCGTCATTGCACGAACAAATGAATGAGTAAGCTCATGGAACAGCACCGGGCGATAAACTTCACGATACGCCATCAAGTTCACCGGCACACGCAGCTTTCCGTCAAAAACAGCAGCCACCCATTCCGGGCGCGCGCCCACCCCTTGATATTCCTTTTCTTGATACAGCACCAAGCTCATCTTATTTTCCGGCAAGAAATCAAACAAATTACTAATCGAATCATACGCCACTTCCAAAACCGCAAGAGCTTCCATCACATCTTTTTTGGAAGGTCCGCCATCAAACTCCAAACGGAAATGCATGGATTTTTCGACACCTAATTGTTCCATTTCCTGTTCCAAAGCTTTTGACTTTTCTACAAGATAATCCAAATCCTCGTGTTTAAAAGTCAACTTTTCAATGTAATTGATGCATTCTTTATAACGTTCCTGTTCAAATAGGATTCCTGCCATATGCATCTGCAAGTTTGTGTCGTTCGGTTCCGATTCCAGAAGTTCCCGGACATTTTTCTCGGCACATTTCCAGTCACCAACTTTTAGACACTCATTCGTTACATAAATCATGTCTTCATGTCGAATGCGTTCTTCGACTTTTTTTTCGTAATACTGGTACCCCAAGAATATAACAACGTAGAATAGCAAAAAGCAAACGCCCCGCCGAACCCTATTAGATTTCTTTTTTTTCACAACGCAATTTCCGTTAAATAGGTCCATACAATTCTAGTAACCAAATCCGTTTACACGCGATCGAGACAGTTTTTCGCCTTTAGACAAGAAAAATTCTCCAAAATAATTTTTTATAATTCTAGTAAATTTCACCCCAACCTCATTAAAAGACTTTGATGGATAATCTCTTTACACAGCTAAAAAAACTCGTCGTTTGGCTATACGATGTTGTCAACTGTGGAAGGGACTTTGACGGGACAGCAATCGTAAGCGGGATAATTCTCGTAGCACTCATTCTCACCCCCGTCATCGTGGGGTTTATCCTCAACCTTCTAGAGCGGCTTGAATTCAAATTTTTCTGCTATTTTTTTGGTTACAAGGCAGCTTTCTATATCGTAAACTACGTCACCCTCGCGGGGACTATCCTCCACGAACTATCACATACTTTATTTGCTTTTATCACCGGAGCTAAAGTCACTGAAATAAGTTTTTTCGACCGCGATGGCGAGGCCCTTGGGCACATCGCCTACCGGCCGCAAGGTCCGTTCTTTTTGCAAGCCATCCAGCATTCGCTTACGGCTTGCGCCCCAGTCATTATGGGTTTTGCAGGCTTCGTAATTACCTCGTACTTTTTTCTTACAACAACTTATGGAGTTTGGGCACAAATTCTATTAATATACCTGGGGATTTCCATCATAAACCACTCCTCCATGAGTTCCATCGATATCAAGCACTACTTTCAAGGAATCTGGGCCGTTTCCATCCCCCTATTCATCGCTATATTCATTTTTTGCCGCTTTGCCATCTCCTAAGGGGCACCCAAGATCCACAAAGCATCCAAAGAGCCCTACCGTATGCAAAATACAAGTGCGTAGATAAAAAATTTAAAGTATATTTAGCATAGGTTTGGTTATGGCAGAAATCTTTGATTACGATGACTACCGGGACATGATCAAGGATTATTACCTGGAGCACAAAAAACACAACTCCTTGTATTCCTTCAGCACTCTCGGCAAGATGCTTGGCTTGGATTCAAGTCACGCTTATTATATAGTTCAAAAAAAACGAAATCTTCCCGTTCATGCGGTCCCTGCCGCCAAAAAAATGCTCGGGTTAGATGGTCGTGGTGCCGCATATTTTGACTTGTTGATTGTCGCGTCACGCACAAAGTCCGAAAAAACTAAAGCGGAAATTTTGCAAAAGGCGTTCCTGCTTCGCGATGTAAAGCGCCATCTGCTCAAGGATAACGAGCTCAAGTATTTAAGCGCCTGGTGGACCATCGTCGTGAGAGCTCTCATCGAAGTGAAACATGGTAACGTTGACATTCCGGAAATCGCAAACAGCGTCATTCCGCCCATCACCGAAGAACAGGCACAAGAAAGCATCGAAATTTTAAAATCGCTCGGCTTTATCCAACCGATCAACAATAACAACAAAGTCCGACTTTCCGACCCGCACATCACGGTTCAAGGCGCCGAAAAAGCCGAAGCCATCCGCAGTTTCCATTCGAAAGTCATGCAGTTCGGCATCCGCTCGTTAAGTGAAATTCCGCCAGAGAACCGGGACATTTCAACCATCACCATGGCAGTCGATTCCAAGGGCTTCGAAGACCTCAAGAAGATGCTCAAGGAATTCCGCAAAGAAATTCAGATCCGTGTCGACAAGTGTATTGTGCCCGATCGAGTGATGCAATTGAACCTAGCCTTATTCCCCGTCGCACTCGATAAGAAGAAGGAAAAATAAAATGAAAAACCTTAACAATCTTCTTTATTTTATCCCCTTTGGACTTCTCGCTGCTTGCGGATTGGGCAACGATTCCGCCGGGAACACGACGGAAATCGAAAACGCCATCGCTATCCGGGTTTTTGACGACGGAGCACCTGCCGCTAACGTGCGCTATCAAGTACTTCCGTCCTGGTATGTCGCAGATACGGCCGAAACAAGTGCCGTAAAATACATCTATCAAGGAACCACCGACTCCGATGGCTGGGTACACATCAACGGTCACAAGGACGGGTCCTACACCATCAACTTTACCAAGGGCGATTCTTCAATCGTCCTGCAATACACGCTCAACAATCTCAATCACGAATACACGCTCGACAGCGCAGCGCTCGAAGCCGCCGGCACGGTCATGGGACTCGTTGATTTGCCGGACTCCTCGGACTATGCATGGGTCGCGGTCCAAGGGATAAACACAATTGTCAAGACCGATTCGCTTGGGCAGTTCGTCATCCGTAAAGCACCCTGTGGCAACCTCATCGTAAGCGCCTGGGATGCCGAAGAACTCAGCGCCATCGGCGAGACTTCTGCAAGCGTGACCTCGAACGACACAATTGACCTCGGCCTTATCGAGAATCCGAACAAGGAAATCCCCGAGAACGCCATCCGCTTTATGCCCTCCGACTTGATTTCGGACTGGATGCGCCCGCTCAGCTTCCCGACCGTTCTCATACTGCGTCTGGACAAGCACAACTTCGACTTCTCGAAGGCTGAAAAGGACGGTAGCGACATCCGCCTCTATGACGGGAAAGGCAACCTAATTCCATTTGAAATTGATGGTTGGGACACGACAATCAACAGCGCAACACTGAACATCCGCGTCGAAAGCGCAGCCGACACCGTAAGGCCATGGATGCTCACATGGGGCGACAAGAAGGCTCCAAAACTCGACAGCGCCAACGTCTGGAAAGACCTCAGCGATTCGCTCCTCGCCTCCCTCAACAGCGTTGAAATTTTGAACTTTGATGAAGGAACTCAGTACAACGCGCTCCCAGAACCGCTACGCAACTACTGGTACATCCAGCCGCACGATAGCGCAACCCTTAGCGACGCCATGAAAAAAGACCTTCTCAACGGCATCGTGAAAGCCGACAGTTCCATCTTCGGCAAGAAAGTCCTCCATATAGAATATTCCGCTGACGGAGACAAAGGTCAGTATATCGTCTTCGGGACCCGCATTGCAGCCCACCAGCACGACCTGAGCAGGCTCGACTCCGTAGAAGTTTGGCTTAAAGGCAATGGAGACTTCGAAATAATCCTCGAAACTATCGTCGAATCCGATACAAACTACAAGACCTCATATCAAGGAAGCGTCAATAAGGAATGGACTCGCATCGTAGTTCGTCCATCTGACTTTACAAACTCCGACGGCAAGAGTTACCATGGTTGGGACGTGACTCGCAACAAAATAACGCGCTTTACCATTTTTGCCTACAACGGTACAGACCTTTGGATTGACAACGTAAGAATGTACGGGATAAACTTCGACGATTTGCTGTAATTGTCATGCAATTTTGCAAAGTACAAAAAAAGGCCGTTTGGGATTAGAAACTCTGTTCGGCCAAGGTCCTATTCTTTATTATTGTCATCGCGAATAGCGCACCAAGTCTCCATCCGATACAGAAGCAATCAATTCTCCAACACTAATTGATGCTAGTGGTATCCAATCCCAAATCGGCAGTGTATTTGGATACCCTTAAATTACGTTTATTTGGGCTATTTTTCGCAAAAACGCAAAATCCGTTCATTGACAAAATGTCAAGTAATTGGCAATATCGCCCATACGCGCAAAAACGTTAACAAACGTTTACAATCAAAATTTTATGTGTTTTACCCGGTAAATATATATCCCGGCCAAGACCAAGATTGTTACAATCCAACTCAGCGGATAAACCACCATCAGAGAGGCGAAACTACGGTATTTCGGGAACGCAAAAATCACCCAGAGGATTCGTATTCCGCAGACGCCGACCACGCAAGTAAGCGCAGGAGCCAAGGACTGTCCCATGCCTCGAAGCGCTCCGGAAAAAACATCCAAGAAGACGTTGATAAACAGTAATCCCACTACAACATACATGCGGATAGAACCTGTAGCGATAATTTCTGGATCGGACGTATATACAGAAAGCAAAGGCTTTGCAAAGTAGCAGCAAAGCAGGCTCAACGCAAACGTAGATGTCGTCGCAAGCAAAATGGTCCACCGGACCGCACGACGGCAGCGTTCCAAATTTTTCGCCCCGTAGTTCTGTCCCACAAAAGTCACACACGCATGCGAAAAAGAATTGAGCCAGTAATAGACAATGAACTCGTAAGTGAGTGCCGCGGCAGAAGCCGCCACAGTCGCAGAGCCAAGACTGTTAATTGCCGACTGGAGGCAGACATTGCTAAACGAGAACACAACGCCCTGAAGCCCAGCAGGGAGCCCCACGCGCATGATGCGCCCAAGAAAAACAGGCGTGATTTTGAGCTTCCAGAATTCGAGTTTGAACGGTCCGACTTCGTGGAGCAAAAAATAGAACAAAGTAGCAGCGCTTAGTGCATTTGCAATCACGGTCGCAAGCGCGACACCCGTAACGCTCATGCCAAAACCGGCGACAAAAATCAAATTCAGGACAACATTGATTGCACCCGTCGCGAGGAGCACGTAAAGCGGACGCTTGGTATCGCCCTTGCCCCGCAAAATCGCCGCCACAAAGTTGTACAACATAACAAATGGAATTCCGGCAAAATAAACCTGCAAATAGCGCACCGCCATGTCCAAAACATCCAAGGGTGTTGAAATCGCAGAAAGGATCGGCCTTGCAAAAAAGATTCCGACAAACGAAAGCAGAATTCCACTAATAAACGAGACAATTACCGATGTATGGACACTGCGGGTAACGGCACGGTAACTTTGTGCGCCGATCGAATTGGCAACAACGACATTCACGCCAACGGAAATGCCAACGAATAAGTTAATCAACATGTTGATAACGAAAGTATTTGCCCCGACAGCCGCCAAAGCCTTGTCGCCAGCAAACTGACCGACCACAGCAATGTCAGCCGCATTGAAGAGTTGCTGCAAAATACTCGTTGCCGCAAGCGGAATGGCAAACCGCAGAATTTTACGACCGAGCGGCCCGTTCAACATATCCATATTCGTCTTTAACGCATCCGTTGCCATATAACACCTTAAAACCGCGGCAAATTTAAATTTTTAATCTTTAAGCTCAAAGGGCAATTTTCTACCTTTACATCGCAAAAATCAGGCGATTGAATTGTTATGGAATAGAGCGATTACAAGCGCCACAAAATCAGTTGGCGGTGAACCCGCCCAAATCGGAGATTATCATGGGTTTTAAATGCGGCATCGTAGGCCTCCCGAACGTAGGCAAGAGCACAATCTTCAACGCAATCACTAACGCAGGCGCAGAATCCGCCAACTATCCGTTCTGCACCATCGACCCGAACGTCGGCATGGTCAGCGTCCCGGATGCCCGCCTCGATGAACTCGTCAAAGTCTACAACCCGAAATCCATCGTCCCGGCCGTTACAGAATTCGTGGACATCGCAGGTCTTGTAAAGGGGGCTTCCAAGGGCGAAGGTCTCGGCAACCAGTTCCTCACCCACATCCGCGAATGCGAAGCCATCATGGAAGTGGTGCGCTGCTTTGACGACGAAAACATAATCCACGTGAACGGTTCCGTGGACCCGATCCGCGATGTTGAAGTGATTGAAACTGAACTCATCCTCAAGGACTTGGACACTGTCGAAAAGCGCCTCGCCACCGAAGCCAAGAGCGCACGTACCGGCAACGCCGAAGCCAAGGCTCGCCTCGCCGCTTGCGAACTTCTCAAGACGACGATGGAAGAAGGCCGCGCCGCCCGTACCATGATGCACGACAGCGAAGAAATGGAAGGCATCGTCAAGGATCTCGGCCTCCTCACTGCAAAGCCGCTCTTCTACTGCGCAAACGTCAAGGAAGACGATATCCTCACCGGAAACGCTTACGTGGACCAGCTCAAGGAATACGCTTCCAAGCACGGTCACGACGTAATTGTCATCAGCGGCAAGATCGAAGAAGAGCTCTCCGCAATGGAACCGGCTGACAAGGCGGAATTCCTCAAGGAATTAGGCATGAAGGAATCCGGTCTCGACTCCGTTGTCCGCAAAGGCTACGAAATTCTCGGGCTTCGCACGTTCTTCACCGCAGGCGAAAAGGAATGCCGCGCCTGGACATTCCACGCTGGCTTCAAGGCTCCGCAGTGCGCAGGCGTTATTCACACGGACTTCGAACGCGGCTTCATCCGCGCAGAAACCTTGAGCTACGCCGACTTCCTCAAGCATGGCAGCTGGAACGCCGCCAAGGAAGCAGGGCTTGTCCGTACGGAAGGTAAGGAATACCTCGTGCAGGACGGCGACATCATGTACTTCCTGTTCAACGTTTAGCGACTCCGCCGCAGTAGGCTGGATGAAGTAGGACAAATGCATAAGCCGAGAGTCGCGCCAAAACTTGTTTTGGCATGACCGAGGCTAGCTTTGGTACTTGAGCGAAGCGAAAGTACAAGTAGAAAGAACTGCTACAGAAAAGGCCGCGATTGCTCGCGACCTTTTTTTCGGCTTTCTTCAATGGAGATTTTTATTAACCAAATTCATCGTCATATCCGTCAATTTCTTCAATATCGACGTGATCGTCATCAGGCTCTGATGAACTCAACAGATTGGCCACCCGATCGAGTTTCATGATTTCCATATAGGGCGGCATATATTTTTTCTTTTCTATCTCAATATTCATTTTGCCAGTCCTATTTAATGACTACCATTTTTCTATTGTTATAATAGGTACCCTTTGCTGTCGGTTTGTGCTGAAGTTTACGGCCCTTCATATCATACCAACGATCGTCATTTTTGATAAATTCGCCCGTATAAGTATTGATTCTTCCGAGAGACGTCGTGCCGCTATCCGCATCAACGACGCGCACTTCGATTGTTTCAGGCAAATTATCCAAAGTTTCTTCAGCCACCTTGGCCAAGCCTTTCACTGCAGACGCCTTCTTAGTCATGGAACACTGGAGATAGGCCCTGAAAGGTCTGATAAAGGCACAGCTCTTTTCGTTGCAAGCCGCCTTCTTGAAATCACCCATTTTCGTTTCATTCTTATTTTTCGCGGCAAAGCCATAAATTCCAGCAGGCTTCGTGAACTTGATGTACTCGTAAGTTCCGATAATGTTCCAGTCGTAACTACCACGAGTGAACAAAGCACCCTTCGACTTATTGGTCGTATTGAGCGTCACATAGCTAGGGTTAAGGTCTTTCAGGTTAAAAGATATAGCCAGGTCCCTGCCCTCGGAGATGACCACATAAGGCGTATTCGCTTTAACCTCTTGAGAATAATTCGTTCTGACATTGATTCGATATTCGCAATTATCGCAATCCTTAACGACATCGACATATTCAAAAACAGACAAACCTGTTTTCCAAGTCGGCACAGAAAAAGGCAACATCAACGTCGAAGGAACAGAAGCCTTGAACACACGGCTGTAATAGACGGAATCCACATTGATATCCTTCTCAATCACCGGAGTTTCATTCGATTCGTCATCAATAAAGGCAACGGTCTTATCCCCGACTTTCTTTATAGTGATGGCACCGTACTTGCCGACAATTTCTTCATCGGCAGCCAAAGTTGTTCCCGCGAACCCGAGAACAAAAGCGATAGTAGAGAGTGCTTTAAAATATCTCATTGCTTACCCCCAAATTTAGAGCCTAACAAAAAGAACAATGAAGCTAATGAAAAGCGCTTATAATCCTGTTTTTTGCAATAATATTCCTTCTCGTAGTAACCGTAATGGCCCGGTTCATATTCGCAATGGTTCAATACTATTGCACCCGGTTTACTAGAATAGCGAGAAATCTTAGCCAACGTTTCCTTGATATCTTCCATACGATGACATCCATAGCGCAAAACGAACAGCGAGAAATCCACCAACGGGCAAATCAGCTCGGCATCGGTCACCAAATTCAGCGGCGGAGTGTCCACAATGACCATATCGAACTTCTGGCGAGCTTCCTTGAGCAACTGGTCCATTGCATCCCTACGAAGCAAGGCGCAAGAAGTCATATCGGTTCTTCCAGAACCAAGCACAAAGAAATTCTCCATATATTTGTTCTGCACAGTAGCATCCAGCGTTGCAGTTCCCAAAAGGACATCCGCAAGACCGCGCTTCGAACGATCGTGAAGAACGCCGCGACGCATATCGGCATCTATCAACAGCACCTTCTTTCCGTTAGCAGCCATCGTTGCCGCCAAATTCTGCGAAACAAAGCTCTTGCCGACTCCCGAGACAAGCCCCATCACAAGAATTACAGGATGTTCCACCTGCGATGGCAACGAGAACTTCACGGCAGTCATCATGGATTCGAAAGCTTCCGTCACTTGGGCATCCGTTTTGCGGAGCACAAAGGGCATTGTATTGAACACGCTCTTTTTTCTGCGCAACATTTTATTCTTGGACAAAGGAATCTTCACCAACACGTTAACGCCAGTTTCGCGTTCGATTTCGGTTGCACTACGAGCACCGTTTCTCAACATATACACAAGGAATACAAAAAGAATACCCACCATAAAGCCCGCAGCAACAGCACATGTTACGATATTGAGCCTTTTCGGTTTAGAAGGAACCGATTCGATCTGCGCATAATCAACGATACGCACATTGCCCACTTCGCCAACGCGCACAACTCGCAACTGCTGAATGTTGTTGAGCATGTTCGTATAAATTTCGCTGTTCACGGCCACTTCTTCTTGCAAGCGTAAAACTTCCTGCTGGGAAAGAGGCATTTTTTCGGCACGTTTCTTGAGATGAGAAAGTTCAGAGCGCAACTTGTTCTGGCGTTTTACAAGCGTCACGACGCTCGGATGTTCCGCCTTGAACAAGCGCAACGCTTCTTGTTTTTTCTGTTCCAAATCAATAATCTGTCTCTGCAAATCGTTTTCTTTCGAAATGTGGGCTCGGGTTTCGCTATTCATATCAATAGAACCGATTTTATAGCGATAATCAGCCAAAACTCTTTCTGCACTATCGAGTTTCGCTTTGACTCCCGGCAACTGGCTTTCCAAGAATTCGAGCGTCTTTTCTGCTTCGGCACTGCGCATTTCAATGTTCTGGCGCAAATACGTCTTTGCAATCGTATTCAAAATAGACGCGGCACGGTCCGGATATCGATTACTGTAGCGCACCGTGATAATTCCGGTCTTTTTGCCACGTTCAGCAACACTCAAAGCCCCCATCAGAGAACGAGCCGCGCTTAGCGTAGAAGTTTGTTTTAAAGCAAACTTCTGACCTTCTTTAGCGAGCATGAAACCGACTTTAATAACAAGGGAATCACCGGCGTACTTGACGGAACGGATTTCACCGACTTTGGCATTTTTAATAACAGACGTTCCATCAGGCGCAATTACAGAATAAGCATCACCATCTTCACCCACTGCAACAGCGGTCCACTTTTCAATACGCATCTTTACAGGAATATACAGGGAATCCAAGTCCATGCGACCTTCCTGATGCAACAAGCGATCCCAAAAGCTAACCGGAACCGCTTTTAGATGAAGGTGTTCCTCCGCGGCAACAGTGTTAAGCACCATTCGGCTCTTGATAAGTTCAATTTCAGCATCGGCCGGGCTAGCCACATCAAGGACCTCGCCCATTTCACCCATAGCCTTAGTAGACTTGCTGCTAGCGCCCTTTCCATTCACCTGAAGAAGAACATCACTAGAATACTGGGGACGAGCCCACATCGCATAACCGACACCGATCAAAGCCCCGACAAGGACAAAGAGCAGGATTGTCCACTTTTTCTTCCAAAGGATAACGAACGCTTCTTGCAGCGTAATCGTGTTGTCCGTTCTCATTGTTGGAACCATGGGGATTCCCGAAGCTATTATTTTATCTTGTTCCGACATAGTACCTTTTTTGTAATGGGTTTAAACACAAAAATGAATACAAATCCGACAAAAAAAACCGGAATAACGACCAAGACAACAAAACACAAAGAAGACACAGATACACAAATAACTCATTATAGGGTAGTTGGCGTACGCGAATGTAAATATAAGTTAAGGCTTTCATTAATGGAAGCACTACAATGGTGCCTTTTTTTTTTTATTTTCATTGCATTTTTACTACAATGTGATATACAAACCAGCATGTGACTACAGTCACGCAAAAAAAGCAAAAATAACGAAAACATCTCAAAAACGTCACAAAAAGAAAAGTTTGTAATTTTTATAATTTGACGTGTTTTATACACTCGTTTAAAACGCTTTATCCCTCCCTCCCCCTTTTTTGTTCCATATCAAGCTACCAAAAAGGAATTTTCGGAAGGTGGTACCTATAAAAAACTGAAAAATCATGCTTTATAGGTACAAAAACAGAAATAAAAACAGCAGCATCCTTTCATCGGACATTAAAGTACCTATAAACAACAAGAAAAGCGTTTTTTATAGGTACAAAAATTCCATTTTCCGCGCTTATTTTTAGTTAATTTATACAAAATTTACTAAAATTGTACCTATAAATAGATAAAAAGAACAAATTTATAGGTACAAAGCCCCCAAAACAGCCGCTTCATCGCAACTTTTTCGAGTAAATTGTATTTATTTTACTTAGTCTTCTTGTTTTTCTTGCGGGCACGTCTTGCAACAACCGCCGGACGAACAAGCGTTGCTATATTCATCGCAGTTCCAATCAAAATCAAAAAACTCGTGCAATAAAGACCTATTCCCGCATTCACTTTTAAAAGCGGTATTCCAAGCGTATCCCCAAGCTGCGAAAGTTTCATCAAGAGGGACCAAAGCGATATCATCGATAAAAGTCCCATGATTGTCGAAGCTAGCGGAACGACCCAGGCAAACGCTGCTGCCAAAAACACGGCCACAAGAATTCCATATAAATGTTTTACAGGTTCCATTTTCGGAAAGTTCGGGATCAGACCTTTAAAATGGTCCAGGACCTTCGGATTTTCCTTGAACATGCGACGCATCTGGCCAAGCGCCGGATCCGCAATCGCTTCATCCAAATCTACCCCCGATGCAACTTCATAGAAAGTAATTTCAGCGATAGGTTTGCTATCGTCCTTGGCCGAGCAAGAAACATTTGCCAACGGCATCAATAAAGCGAGAAAAACCAGCAAATAAGGGATTGCGGTCAATTTTTTGAATAAACTCTTTTCCTTATTGGAATTTTGACTCATTTTTCTTTTTCCTGAATAATTCTTTCGAGGGGGAACACGCAGCGGAACCCGATGTGATCAGACCAATAACGCGGATCTTCATCATCACGAACCGTCATATTCAAATTTTTCACATTGTCTTTCCAAGAACCACCCTTCAAGACCTTATTCGTTCCCCAATAAGAACCTGTCGGATTGGAATTTTCAATCGAGAACGTAATGGCAAAATAATTATCGCGAGTCCATTCGGCAACATTTCCCGACATGTCGTAAATTCCCCAATCATTCGGATCCTTTGTCGCCACATCATGCGGACCATAGGCGTCATCCTTCTTGCCCTTGTTCAGGGAATTTCCTGCATACACCGCATATTTGTCCACGTCCATGGAGTCGTCCGATTTCCAGAGGGTTCCATCGTTGCTACCTGCACGCCCAGCAAATTCCCATTGCGCTTCGGTCGGCAAATCACCGCCAAGCACTTTACAAGCGTACTGGGCATGTTCCCAAGTGATATTCTGGACAGGCTTGTTTACACCCTTGAATAAAGAGCGATCCGGAACACGCTTTGTCGAATCTACAAGTCCCATTATCTTATGGAAAAATTCCTGGGTCACTTCGGTCGTATGTATGGCATACGCCGACATAGCAACGACCTTGCCACGATAACGGAACGAGCCGGAATCAACAACAACGATGGTTCCGCGTGTAGCATGTTCGATAATTTTTTTACCCGGTTTTGCCTTAACTGTATCTACCACCGCAGAAGACGAACTTGCGACAACGGAGGACGATGATGAAACCGGCATCTTCGGTTTAAGCCACTGAACGACTTCCGGTTCGATAGCTATATGCAAAGGTAAAATAAATTTGCCCTTGCCATAGTAAACGGAATCGCCTACCTGGAATCCAACTTTTTCATAACGATACTGGTAACGCCCGACAAGGCGCCCCTCCTTGAAAATCCACACCGGCTTATTATTCACGAGGAAAAGGGTGGTCTTAAGGGAAGAATCTTTTTTCTCGATCAAAGCCGCAAGAGAGTCCATCGAAAAACCTTCAACGTAGCCTTTCCAGACAACATCTATACGGCCTCGATCCGTGCCAAAACGCAATTTCAGAGAATCCGCATTGACCAAGGAATCAATCTTTACCGATGAATCAACCTTAGCCATATTCGCCGCCGTCACAATTTTTTCAACAGACGTAGGCAACATATCGATTTGAAGTGGAAATGACTGAAGACTATCCAGTTTTGCATGGAAAGCCTTGTATATATCGCTCACCACTCCTAACTTTTTAGTGCGCCACAGAGTTTGAGCTTCGCTACGCTTTAAATTGTAATGAGTCACATACTTGCGATAGACCTTGCCCGAATCGACAAGTCCTAAGGAATCCGCCGGTTTTATCTTGGGATAGACGTTCGAGAAAAAGGTTGTATCTACGCGATTGACATTTTTGTCCACATCGATAGAGAATGTATCGTAAAGAGCTTCAGTCTCCTCAAGCGTTTTAAGAGCAAGCACCTGATCAAGCGTGACAGACGGTTTCACCGAAACGGAAGCACTAGAATCAAGAGATTTGGCACTGGAATCCACCGAAGCGTCGGAAGCAGCATCAATAGATTCAATGGCCGGAAATTTCACGTTGAACGAAAGCACTTCGCCCGGCTTGAGCACTCCGGCATCCACATAAGGCAACTTGTCCGGAGCATTAAACGAAAACACATAGACACCACTTTGTGCCGGATAAATCGCCCGCGTCCCTACCTTTAGCTTAGAATTTAAAGAAACGATTTCAAAATTCTTTTCGTCAGAATTGAATTGCACCATTCCAGGATGAACGCATTCATTCAGGACCTGCCACTTGCCATTTTTCATGAACAGGAGCTTTGACACTCGTGGCGAATAAATATAATCGGCATCAAAATATATGTCGGCCTCATCCTGGAAAGCCTTGTACTGGCGCGATGCATACAAGCGCAGTCCAAGAACTTCTCGTGCACCCAAATTATTGTCCTTGAGACTAAAGGCATGTAGTTTCTTGTAATCATCCGGTTTTGCATGGCCAGAAAACCACAGATATTCCTTCGCCGACTTTTTGTATCGAAGGTAGAGTTGGTTCGGTTGCAATGGGAATACAGGTTCCTGAGAGATCGCTACAGCCTGGTCCAATTCAATAGCCTTCTTGGCCGCATGTTCCATGACACCACCGACTTTAAAATTTTCCGATGTCAATTTAAAGTTGCGATCATCATCGGCCATTGTAAGCGCCGGGACCAGCAACAAAAGCGGAAGCAATCGGGAAAATGTCATAAGCTCTCCTGTCTTATTTAGGAACCTTCTTGCCTAGAAAAATAATTTCTTCTAAGAAAAGTAGTTCCATCATTTTGACGAATTAACACTCATTTCGAGCAAATAACCACCCTTTGCACCACCAACAGGTCCCAATTCAACTTTCCAGTCGGCCAAACGGATAATATCGGGGTGGTGTTCGATGACAATCACCGTATCGCCACGCGCCGAAAGCCTGCGCAACAGGTTCCAAAGAATCTGGATATCCTTCAAGTGGAGGCCCGTTGTCGGCTCGTCAAGCAGGTAGACCATTTCCGTTGCCGAGCGTCGGCAAAGTTCCGCGGCTAGCTTCAAGCGTTGCGATTCGCCACCGCTAAGCGTCGTGACCGGCTGCCCGAGCTTGACATACGGAAGTCCAACGTCACGGAGGCATTCGAGCTTCGGCAAAATCTTCGGTTGATCCTTGAAGAATTCGCAAGCTTCTACAATGCGCATGTCAAGCACGTCGGCAATGTTCTTGCCCTTGAAAGTGACCGTGAGCGTTTCTTGATTGTAGCGTTTGCCACCGCAGACTTCGCATGTTTCCCAGATGTCCGAAAGGAAGTGCATCTCGACCGCGACCGCGCCACGGCCTTCGCAAGCAGGGCAACGCCCACGTGCAAGGTTATAGCTAAAGCGACCGTAATCGAAGCCCTTCATCTTGGACTGTTCGAGTTTTGCAAACAGCTTGCGGATATCGTCAAAGACACCCGTGAAGCTCGCCGGCGTACTGCGCGGAGTCCCGGAAATCGGGCTTTGGTCGACAAGCAGTACTTCGCCGCTCTGCTTCTTGCGACCACGCGCCTGAAACTGCTTTTTGAGTGCCGGGAAAATTTCATCGACAACAAGCGAACTCTTGCCCGAACCCGAAACGCCACAAACAACGCTCACCGCACGCTTCGGGAATTTTACAGACAAATTCTTCAAGTTGTTTGCATTGAGGTTCTTGAATTCATAGAATTCCGTATCGTCCGTGATGCGCACGGGCTCCAGCTGGTTTGCCACCGGAGTCGAATACGTGAGGAACTTGACCGTCTCGCTGCGCGGGAATTGTTGCAACGCATACGGTTTTGCAAGTTCTGCAGGCGAGCCTTCGGCAACGACTTCACCGCCGAAATCGCCCGCACCCGGGCCCATATCGATAATGTGGTCTGCGGCCTGCATCATCTTGAGGTCGTGTTCTACGACCACGAGCGTATTGCCGAGGTCACGCAAACGGTAAAGCGTATCGAGAAGTTTCGCGGTATCGCTTTCATGGAGGCCGACGGTCGGTTCATCAAGTACATACAAGACGCCTTCAAGGCCGCTACCGATTTGGCTTGCCAAGCGGATGCGCTGGGATTCACCACCCGAGAGCGTGTCACCCGCACGGTCGAGGCCGATGTAGCCAAGTCCCACGCTAATCAAGAAGTCCAAACGGCCAATGATTTCGCGGAGGAGCGGAGATGCAATCGTCGTCTTGCTTTGGATGGATGCAGACGTCGCATTTTCTTCGTTCGCAAAATCGACTTTCGCAAACCAGTCGCGGGCTTCGGCAATGCTCATGTGATGCACGTCCATGATGTTCTTGCCCAAGATGCGCACCGCAAGATATTCAGGCTTCAAGCGTTCGCCATGGCAATCCGGGCATTCTTCGCCATCCTTGAAATGACCAAGGCCGAGGCAAGTTTCGCAAGCGCCCCAATGCGTATTAAAGCTGAAATGCTTCGGGTTAAGAGCCGAATCCATATACCAGCCACATTCCGGGCAGCCCGGCTTTTCGCTGGCCGAGAGGCGTTCCTCGCCATCGCAATCCACGTAGAGAATACCGTTACCGTCGCGGTAGCCGCGTTCAAACGCTTCGACCAAACGAGCGCGGTTTTCTTCCTTGACCACCACGGAATCGACCACGGCAAGCAACGTCTTTTCGCGTGTCGGGACTTTCGGCAGCGGGAGTTCCACAAGCTTTTTGCCGAGATACGCCTTGCGGTAACCCTTTTCCGTCAAAATCTTAGATAACTTAATTTCGTCCTTGATTTCGAACGGGGCAAGAACTGTCACCATTTTGTTGAGGTCGCGGTCAAATGCAAATTGCATCAAGTCGCCAGCGGCATAAGAGTTCACCGGTTTTCCGCAATGGAGGCAGTGGGCAGTTCCCACGCGGGCCCACAAAATGCGGAAGTAATCGTAAATTTCGGTAAGCGTTGCCACCGTACTGCGAGGGCTCTTGCTCGCGCTCTTTTGGTCAATGGCAATGGCTGGGGCGAGGCCCGAAATAGAATCGATGCTACCGCGGTCGGGGCGGCCCAAGAAGCGACGGGCATAAGTGCTAAGGGTTTCCACAAAGCGACGCTGACCTTCGCTAAAGAGCGTATGGAACGCGAGACTCGACTTGCCCGAGCCCGAAACACCCGTAATCACCGTGAGCTTGTGGCGCGGGATCGTCACGTCAATGTTCTTGAGGTTGTGCTTACGCGCACCGTGAACTTCGATGTCCAGCGAGTAATTTTCGCCCTTTTCGTCCGAGCGTTCAAAATGCTTGTTTTCGCCATGTTTTTTCGCCAAGACCGGAGCCAAGTAACGCCCCGTCTCTGACTTTTTGCATTTGGCAATTTGTTCGGGAGTTCCCGTGGCGATAATGCGACCGCCATTCACGCCCGCATCTGGGCCCAAATCAATAATCCAGTCCGCGCACTTGATCACGTCGAGGTTGTGTTCAATCACCACGACGCTGTTGCCGAGACTGCGCAAGCGGTTCAAGCATTCGAGCAATCGGCGGATATCTTCAAAGTGCAAACCGGTTGTCGGTTCGTCGAGCAAGTAAAGCGTCTTGCCCGTACCCGGACGGCGGAGTTCCGAAGCAATTTTTACGCGCTGCGCTTCGCCACCGCTCAAAGTTGTGGAAGGTTGCCCCAGCGTCAAATAGCCAAGGCCCACTTCGCAAAGAAGCTTGAGCGGTTCAGCAATTTTCGGAATGTCCTTGAAAAATTCAGCAGCATCGGCAATGCTCATGTCGAGCACTTCCGAAATATTCTTGCCCTTAAAGTAAACTTCACGAGTCGCTTCGTTAAAGCGCTTGCCGTCGCAAACATCGCAAGTGACTTGAACACTCGGCAAAATGTGCATGTCAATGACCTTCACGCCAGCACCTTCGCAAGCGTCACAGCGACCGCCCTTCACATTAAAGCTAAAGCGGCTCTTCGTGTACCCGCGCACCTTGCTTTCTTCCATACCCGCAAACAAGTCGCGAATGTCATCCCAGATTTTCGTGTAAGTTGCCGGGTTACTGCGCGGGGTGCGTCCAATCGGCGTCTGGTCAATTTCAATGACCTTGTCGATGTTTTCTAGACCTTCCAAATGGTCAAACTTGCCGACCGGCTCTTCGGAATTGTAAAACACACGGGCGAGTTCACGGCGCAAAATCTGGTTCACGAGCGTACTCTTACCCGAACCCGAAACGCCCGTGACTACGGTAAACGCACCGCCAAGCGGGATTTCCACATCGATGTTCTTGAGGTTGTTTTCACAGGCACCGCAAATCTTGAGCTTCGGCGTATTCTTGTCAATCTTCATGCGCTGCGACGGGATTTCAATCGATTTGCGACCGCTCAAGTACGCGCCCGTAAGCGAAGACTTGTTCTTTTCCAGCTCTTCGACCGTGCCCGCCGCCAAAATGCGACCGCCCTCGACACCCGCGCCAGGGCCCACGTCAATCACGCAGTCCGCATGGCGCATCGTATCCTCGTCGTGTTCCACGATGAGAAGGCTGTTGCCTTGGGCTCGCAAGCGCTCGAGCATCTCGAGCAACTTATCGTTGTCGCGTGGATGCAAACCAATGCTCGGTTCATCAAGCACGTAAAGCACACCCTGCAAGCCCGCACCCACGGCACTTGCGAGCCTGATACGCTGCGCCTCACCGCCCGAAAGCGTCGAAGCCTTGCGGCTAATGTCCAAATAGCCAAGTCCCACCGCCTTCAAGAATCCCAGGCGCCCGCGAATTTCCTTGAGCACTTCGCGACCGATGCGCTGTTCCTTGGGGCTCAACTTGAGCTTGTCAAAAAATTCAACGGACTTTTCGACGGACCATTCCGTCATCTCGCAAATGTTATGACCGTGGAAATCGACCGCCGCCGCAATGCGGTTGATTCGCGTGCCGCGACATTCCGGACAAACACCTATCTGCATGTACTTTCGGAAGTGGTAAATATGCCACATATCCCAAAGTTCCTGCATAATCGTCACCACGCCGCGTTCGCTCCCGCTCGGAGTCCCGTATAGCACGGCATCCTGTTGCGCTTTCTTGAGCTTTTTCCACGGCGTATCGAGCGAAAAGTGCATTTCGTTTGCAATCGTGCGCAAATTGCGCCAGCCAAAATCGCTAAAGATGATGCAGCCGTCATCCTTCTTTTGCGGGGCAAGGCAGCCCTCCTTCAAAGACAAATTCGGATTCGGCACAATCAAGTTCATGTCAAATTCACAACTTTCGCCAAGACCCTTGCATGCGGGGCATTGACCCTTCGGATCGTTAAAGCTAAAGAATCGCGGTTCGAGTTCCGGGATAGAAATTCCGCACTTTGGGCAAGCAAGCTGCGTACCCTGCAAGCGGTATTCTTCCTTCGCAGAAGCCCCCTGCGATGCATCTGCGGCACCATCCGAGCCCGCCTCCGGAGAAGTCAACAAAAACGACACGAGCTTTCCGTCCGTGAGCTTCAAGGCACCTTCAATCGCCTCGCGCAAACGGCTCATGTTCTTGCGTTCGAGCGTCAAGCGGTCAATCACCACTTCAATCGTGTGCTTCTCGTAACGCACCAGCAGCGGCACATCTTCGAGCCTGTAAATCGTTCCGTCCACACGTACACGGACAAATCCATTTTCCTTGAGCTCCGCGAGTTCCTTGCGGTATTCGCCCTTGCGCTCCTGCACAATCGGCGCCATCACCAAAATCTTTTTATTCTCGTCACTGGCGTACAAGTTATCGACAATCTGGTCGACCGACTGCGCCTGGATCACCTTGCCGCACTTGGGGCAATGCGGAACGCCGAGGCGCGCAAACATCAAACGGTAATGGTCCAAAATTTCGACCACCGTACCCACCGTACTGCGCGGGTTACGGTTCACCGTCTTCTGGTCAATCGAAATCGTCGGCGAAATCCCGCGAACGCTTTCCACATCCGGATGCTTCATGCGCCCGATGAACTGGCGCGCATACGCCGAAAGCGACTCCACAAAGCGGCGCTGCCCTTCCTGGAACACCGTATCAAACGCCAAGCTCGACTTGCCCGAACCCGAAACGCCTGTGACCACGACAATCGAGTCGCGGGGAATCGTCAAATCGACATGGCGGAGGTTGTGTTCATGAGCATCGCGGATTTCAATAGATTTCGTCATGACCGCAAATATAGAAAAAGAGGCCCCAAATGTCTAAAATTAGTGAACATTTGAATAGAAAAATAGTACAAAAAAATTTCTATATAGAAGATGATAAAAAATTACACAAGGACAAGTAACATTTTTCAAAACTATAGGTGTTACACGGTTATGGATTTATTCTGGATTATATCGTTTCCGATTGCATTTATCATTCATGATGCCGAAGAAATTTTCGTGCAGCATAAATGGATGTTAACGCATAAAGAGGACTTAATCAAAAAATTCCCGAAAGCAAAAAAAATCATTCACCACTTGAGCAGTCTCACGACCAAAGCATTTACAATCGCAGTCCTTGAAGAACTGATTTTATTGGTTTTCGCAACAGTTTATATTTTTGCAAAAGGACCATTCTCAAACGAGTTATGGACAGCTCTGTTCATGGCATTTTCGGTGCACTTTTTGGTTCATATGGCACAAGGGATTATCATCAGGAGCTACACTCCCGGACTTGCCACGTCTATCCTGATGTTACCATACGTTTATTTTGGCATAAACTATATTTGCGAAGGAATAAATTATGATAAGCTGGCATTACTCAGCATCATAGGAATTATGATCATGATTATAAACTTGAAATTCGCCCATCGTCTTGCGAAATTCTTTTTATAAGGTTAAGTACAAATTCGAGGATAAAATGACTTTAGTATTAAACACGTTGGAAACAAACGATTATACCACTGAACAAATAAAAGCGCTACTCGCCGACAAAGACGCCGACATTGAAATAGTCGACACAGCTGATTTTAAAATCAAGCACTGCATGGGCTGCAACAATTGCTGGCTCAAGACGCCAGGCATTTGCAGCATCAAAGACGATTACGAATTTATCATCAAGAAAATGGTTAAGGCAAGCAATTTATGGCTTGTAACGGATACAGAATTTGGTTTTGTCAACTATCGTGGCAAACGCATAATGGACCGTCTGATGCCAATGCTGAACATGACAATCGAAATCCGAGACGGTTGGGAACGCCATCAAGTACGTTACCACGCAATGAACGTGGGCGTCATTTACAAAGGCAACGGCAACCAGGAATTACTCGAAGAATGGAGCGAGCGTACCGCAGTAAATATCGGAGGACATTCTCTAGGCGTATTCAGGATCGATAAAGACGAGGCGCACGAAAGCTCCGTTTCCGGGAATGCCACGACAATTTCATCTGCAACGTCGCCCGAGAAGATGGAACACATCGTTATCATTAACGGAAGTCCACGAGTCCAAAAGTTCAGTAACACAGACAAAATAATCAAATCATTTACGCAAGGGTTAGAAAGCGAGGGCATCTCGCACGAACTTTATTCCCTTTCAAACCGCTCGGAATGGGACAAAGCTCGCGAAGCGTTTATGAACAACACGCAAATCATCATCGCATTACCCCTTTATGTAGAATGCGTACCGGGAACTTTACTGGAATTCCTGACTACAATTTCCACGGAACGCAAGCAACCCGCACAGATTTCATTTATCCTTCACGGTGGTTTTGAAGAAGGTCATCAACTGCGTCTTGGCGAAAAATTTTTGCAATCACTTCCAGCACAACTCGGTTGCACATACGGCGGAAGCCTTATCAAAGGAGGAACATTCGCGCTCCGTATGCGCGATAACGAGTATATAAAAAAGATGACTCAAAAAATGTTGGATTCATATGCAACGATGGGTAAATTATTTGCTCAAAGCAATAATTTCATGTTCCCGGAAGCAAAAAAATTCACAGGACACGAAAAGAATCCTTGGATATTCGCTTTGCTGTTCAAGCTTTTTTTCAAGCGCCTTGTCAAAAAGAATTTCGAACGTTTCGCAAAAGCGTGGGGATGCACCCGTCCACTAGACGATAAAGTGTACAGCGAATAAAAAATATACAACCGCCTACCTCCAGTAGAGGTCCGCCCATCCACTTGCCAAAAGAAGTTTGTTTAGCTATATTCTGCCGGCAATCAAAGCAATGGGGATATAGCTCAGTTGGTAGAGCGACAGGTTCGCAATCTGTAGGTCATGGGTTCGACTCCCACTATCTCCACGCAAAAGGCAAGCGAAAGCTTGCCTTTTTTTATACACATCCCTGTCAACGTCCTACTTTCTGCCGCCTACTGCGGCAAAGCAGCCCTAAATGTCCCACTTGACACCGAGCTTGAGTTGCGAGAGTACAGATTTTTTACGATTAATTCCAGCATAGGCACGTGGTAAAAAATACCGGTTGTATTTATGCTCTAGCCCCAGATAATAATTCATCTTCCAATACTTCCACGAGAAGGTCGCACTCCAGAAGTTACTGAATTTCTTAATTTTTTTATATTCATTGTTAGGGCCGCTGATTGCAAAACCAAAATACAAATTCATCTTCAATTCAAGCGCGATACGGTTTTTAAATTTATACGAAATTCTAGAACGGAAAACAGATCCAAACAAAGTCCCGGTCTCTTCGCGATGTCCCCATTCTTCATCCGTGACAGAAGAATCTACATCAGGAGAAACATTGTATTCATTGATATAGATGGAATCGATTTTATTCTGAAAACTCACCCCCACATAGACGGAACCGTTCAACCCCTGGGGAACGGTTCTACGCCATGAGCCATACAAATTTAACGACATCGGACCAGAAGTTTGATAATACGCCCCCGCCACTAAGCCCAAGCGCTGTTTTTCATAGCGGTACAGGTCCTGTTCGAACCACGCATAAAAATCAGACGAAAGTTCTTCGCCCTCGATATTAAAAACGTAGCCCAAATCCAAAAGCATGGAACGTCCGAACAAAGTGTATTCAAGCCCCAAAAAAAAGTTCCAGTCGTTCGTATCGAGCAACGACAATTCATCGTTATTCAAGAAATAGTCGCTCTGGACCGAAGCTGCAAACGTATGCGACCAAGCGCCAGGTGCATAATCGACATACGGGTTCACATACAAAAAAAGTTCCCCGCCAATTTCGCGGTCATCCATGCCCGTCGCTTTATAGCGCATGCCATGAAATCCAAGCTCTCCCGCCACATGGAACTCCCATGGATTCTCGATTGCAGTATCGCCACTCGGTTTCCCGAGCGCTACATTGTAATCGCGGATAATTCCTTGAATTTCCTCGGTATAATCTCCCGGCAAGGCGGCAGCTTCTTCAAACGCCTGCAAAGCAGCAGGAATATCGCCCGCCTCTTCGGCCTTCATGGCACGATAATATGCTTCCTCCTGCGTCTCGGCAAAGAGCGCAGTCGCAAACATCAACACCATCAAATAAAAAAAACGTTGCATCTATTTTTTTGGGAAAATACCCTTATCCCAACCAATCGGCTTAATGGGTTTAACTTTAGGATTATTTTTGCGTTCATGCGGATTGAACGGACGCACAGGCTCCATGCGAGCGGGACCAAACGGCAAATTACCCAACGGGCCCTTTTGCAACTCTTTTTCGTCCATTTTCTTTTCACGGACAAAATCATCCTTCGGCGTTTCGATATTCTTTTCTTCAATTTTTTCAGGAACAGGCGGCTTGACAGCGACATCTCGCAACTCGTTCTTTTCGATTGCCGACTTATTTCTCAAGTCTTCAAGGATTTGTGCACGAGCGGCGCGACGTTCTTCGCGCATTTTCAGCCAATCCCCTTTTTCTTTTTCCGACATTTTCGGAACTTTGTCAAAAGCGTCACGAGTTTCGACTGGCGTCGGGACGCTGGCTTCTGGGCGAGACCCCAGATCGCCCGCCATGGCGGTTGCCGCCACCACTGCGGATGCCATTACGATTTTTTTCATGAAGAGTCTCCTTAAGATTAACATTTTTCAAACATCCTCAAACCTTAAAGTCATCCTTTTTCAAATTCAAGCGTTCCATGATTTCACGCAGCACTTTGCGGTCGATGCCAAGAATTGTTGCGGCGAGCGTAAGGTTTGCGCGGGTATCCTTGAGCGCACGCGAAATAACATCGCGTTCGACAGCCTCGCGAGCCTCCTTGAGCGTGCGCGGAGATGCTTTTGCCTGTACCTGCATGTCGTCAAGCCCCAAATCCTTCGGCTGAATAACGCCATGCACGGCCTGAACCAAACCTTTCTGCACGCGGTTTTCAAGTTCGCGTACATTCCCGGGCCAGTGATAACCGAGCAGCGCTTTTTCGGCATTGCGGCTCAAGTGGAATTTTCCACGGCCATACTCTGCGCCAAAACGTTGAATAAAATTCTCGGCCAAGAGCACCACGTCCTGCCCGCGATCGCGAAGTGGCGGAAGTTCAATCGGCAACACCTGAATACGGAAATACAGATCTTCGCGGAAGCGCTTTTCACGCACGGCTTCTTCCAAGTCCACATGCGTTGCACTGATAACGCGCACATTCACCGGAATTTCACGATTGTCGCCCACACGCGTGATGTGTTTCTCTTGCAAAACGCGCAAAAGCTTTACCTGCATATTGAGCGGAAGCTCACCAATTTCATCAAGGAAAATCGACCCACCATCAGCTTCTTCAAAAAAGCCCTTCTTGTTTTCAATAGCGCCCGTAAACGATCCCTTCGCATGTCCGAACATAAGCGATTCCATCAAATGCTCAGGAATAGCACCGCAGTTCACCGCAATGAACGGTTTCTCGGCACGTGGACTATGCTTATGGATATAACGCGCCATCACTTCCTTGCCTGTTCCCGTTTCACCACGGATAATTACCGGAAGCGGAAGCGGCGAAAGTTTATCGGCCATCGCAATAACATCAATCATCGGCTTGGACGAATAAACTATTCCATCCTTACGGACAACATTTTTCAAAGCATCAAGCGTTTCCTTGTCGCGCAAACGGTCATACGCCGCAAAGGCGAATTTTTCGCAAACCGCCACAAAAGAATCAAAAAGAGCACTATCTTCTTCGGTAAACGGCTCCTTGCGGGCGGCACGCTGCAAGTAGAGATACCCAGCCTCGGAATCCGGCGTGCGGAAGGGCGATACCATGATGCTCGTGAGTTGGTTTTGCACAATCGACTTCGACAAGTCAGCCGTTTCGTCGTCTAGCTGATTCCACACGACAGCGCGCTTTTCGTTTTTAGCAAGCCTGACTGCCGAAATAGAAATTGAAACTTGTTCCGGGTTCGAAAAATGAAGAGGTTCTTCACCTCCAATATCCAAAATCGCAGCATCAGCATGCAAAACATCCTTCGCCACATCCAGAATCTTTGGAAAAAGGGCCTCAGGCCGCTCCTCGTCCAAAAGAGTCTTGACCACATCAAGCATTTTTTCCGTGGCAAGCATCGATTCCGATTTCATAACAAAATCCTGTAAATTGCGCTATTGTTCGGACGCGGGCACAGGGAGATCTAAAAGCAAACTATCGACCTTCAAAACCGGAGTATTCTCGATTTCCGTAGATGATTCCATGACCCTCGACCGCTTTAATAGCTGGTCCCCCGTTGCATCGATACCGAAACGCATTGTCCCACCCGAAAGCAACAGAACTATCAAAGCTAATATAAGAATCGAAACACCCAAAGCGCCCCATTTCAACCAATTATTTTTCTTATGGACGGCAAACGGGAAGTCCTTTTCTAAGCGGTTTGGAACTTTTAGTACCGCATTCCTATCGCAGTCCGGGCGATTTATGGATTTGGCATATTGGGTAACGCAATTAGCAAGCGCAATTTCCCCATGCACCACTTTGTCAAGCGCAATTTCCAAAAGTTCATCGAGTTCATCGAAATCCTCGATACGCTCCGTCAAACCGGAACGGAGAAGTCCCGACCAAAGAGGCTCCAATGCGGCAAGCTGCACGGCGCCCTCAGGCGTTCCGAAAAAGCCTTTTGCATAAAGGGTTTCCGTGATATTCACGCTATCGATGTTCGTCATTTGCTCCGCAAATGCTTCGAAACCATCAGCTTTAATCAAGTCTTCACCCGCAATCCAGCGGTACAGCAAAAGCCCGAGACTGAACAAGTCGCTTTTTTCGTCAGCAAGCTTACCCTGGAACCGTTCCGGAGCCGCATACGAAAGCGCGCCCGGCCCGACAATTCCGCAGTCGATGAGAACCGTGCGCAGTTCATTCCCATCCCCCGAAAAAATCACATTTGCAGGATTCAGGTCCCCGTGTGAAACGCCCTGTTTCCGCAGCAAGGACAAAGTCGCGACGACCTGACGGAGCGCCACAAGTGCAACCGCTACGGGAATTACTCCTAGTTTATCCGAAGGAATTCCATCGACATAATCGTAAACCAAGTACAGGGATTCATTTCGTTTGCCCCACTCTTCTATGCGGTACAGCCCCGGCATGTGTAATTTATTCGTATTTTTTATAACATTTTCATTAAACGAAAAACCGTCATTGTACCACTTGAGCACGTAAGGAGCGCTACCAACATTCAAAAGATAAATGGAAGCCTCGCCACCTTTGTGCAGCAATAGACCTCCCGTCACGGAGTCCAAGAGTGATTTTTCGGATTTTTTCATAGATTACCCGCTCACAATTTACCCGAATAAACCATTGCCTTGAGCGAGTCTTCCGCAATGCGAGTCCACTTGGCAAGCACCGGATCTTGCGGCAAAGCCTCGTGCCCCATCGACCAGATATCCCATGCAGATTCGTAATCGTGAACATTCCAGTAAAGGTTTCCGAGATTCACGTACGCCGAAGCAAATTTCGGTTCGCGCGTCACGATATACGCATAAATTTTTTTTGCTTCGTCCGTATCGCCCTGTCCAGCAAGGATTAGTGCCTTGAGGTTATAGCTAAAGTAATTTTCCGGGTCAAGCTGGATAGACCTGTCCAAAAGCGGCATCACCTTGGACTGTGCGTTTTCGGCAAGCATGGCGCGAGCCAGATAAAACAACGATGTCGAATACATAGGCTTTGATTTTTCACTACTATCGACTACAGATAAAATTTTAAATTCACGAACAGTGCGTTCCCAGAACGCAAGTGTATTTTCTTTTAATCGTTCCTTGTCCTCGGCTATGGCGTAATAAGCAATCGCAAGGCCATAGCGTGCATCCCTGTTCGTGGGTTCCATGTCCAAGACTTTCGAGAAGTTCACGATGGCGCGGTCGTAATCGCCAATCCGGAGCGCCTCGTCACCCCGGTTCAAGTCTCCTTGATTGCAAGCACAAAGAACCGCCACGACAAACATCGCAGCGAGAACTTCAATAATGCTATACAAACGATTATAGACAACCCGACATTGCATGGTAGTAAGTATATATAAAAATTGAGTTACTAGTTATTTGTTACGAGTTATTAGTATTGTTTATTTGTCAGTAGTTGGTAGGAAGTAAGCGGCAGGAAGTAGTTACTAGTTATTAGTCAGTAGTTAGTGGTATGGTCATTCTCGACTGAGCAACGCGAAGGAGGGAATCCATACATTGTATTACGGGACATTATGGATGGGGCAAAGCCCCTCCCTTTAGGGAGGTAAAAAGAATATACAAACGTATTCAGAACTGTATGAATCCTCCTAGTGGAGGATGACATGGTCGCGACGTTTAATAAAAAAACGCTCTCCGGATATCCAGAGAGTGTTCTAATGACGATATTTGCGAATCGATTACTTTTCGATTTCGTACTGGGCAACGAGGTTGCCTTCCGCATCAAGGGCGCGGACAACATTTTCATCGCGCAGGAGGGTGAGGTTCGTGGTTTCGCCATTGGCAGCGGTGTACTGCACGGAGAGAGAACCATCTTCGTTCTTCACGGCGGCAACGGAATTGCCCTGTTCGTCCTTTTCAAAGTAGGAGTCGCCCGAAGCCATCGGGTTTTTGCCTGACCAAAATTCAAACGAGTTAAAAATAAGAATGTCACCCAATATACAAAGTTCATAGACCGGAAGAATCCAGAACAACGCATGTACGCCAAATTTGGCCCACTTGTTGCCAAAGGAACCATTCCATTTATGGAATCTGTTAAAAGCGGCATTGCTACCATAGCAGCCAGAAAGGGCTGCTATCATACCAGCGCAAACAAGCGCGAGAATTCCTTTTTTCATAATTACAAACTCCTTATATTTAAGTGTTTTCTGAAAAAAAAATATAAGAAAGAAGCTGAAAAAAAGCTAGTGGAGAGTCTCTTAGCATGTTACAAATTTACCATGCGAAGCCGAACTGCGTGAGGAGCGTCACATAAGGTTCCAGAACCCGTAGTCGCCTCATATTTTGCGGTTTCACCCACCGAAAATCATCATATCCATATATATGGAAAAAATTTTTGTACAGATCAACTCCATACGCCAAAATCCGAAAGCCCTCGCCATACGAAAAATCAACCGCACCGACGGAACGCAAAGTCTGTATTTTTACCGTCAATCGTTCAAAAAAAGCTCTTTCCAGGGAGTCTTCAGCAGAATCCTCGCCTTCCAAAATCTCGGTCGGGAATTCCCAATAACCCGGAAATTGCATTCCGACCGCCCTCCTGCACATCAAAAATCGACCTTTTTTTCGCACAATCCCGCAAACAGCCAGCATTTTTCCCCCTCATTGATCATCAACCAAAAGATTTTTGCTTGCATTTCTTTTATCTTTTTAATAAATCTACAAATATCGTACGTAGATAATATTTTTGGAGTGTAGGAATCAGGAGGTGAAAAATGAAAGCTATAACAAAGCTTGTAAGCATCATTGCAACGATTGCCGTTTCGTCCATTTTTGCTGCTAAGGCACCCGTAGCCCAAAACGAGGTTAAACAAGGACCTTTAACCGTCTGGATTATGCCCAATGGCGCATCACCTCAAGAAAAACTCGAACAGCGGCTGAACCTTTTTACAAAGAGAACCGGTATCAAGGCCAGAGTGGCCGTTTTGGACTGGGGCGAAGCCTGGAATCGCATTTCGACAACGCTTGCCAACGGGAAAGACGCGCCGGACGTGCTCCAGCTCGGAACCACATGGATTCCGTATTTTGCAGCACGTGGCGAAATCAAGGCTTTGAACCCGTGGCTTACATCCATAGACTCTTCCAGATTTGTGTCTGTCAGCTGGAACACCACCCATATCGATTCCGATACGACAATTTATTCTATCCCGTGGTTCATCGACATCCGCTCCATTCTTGCAAACAAGCGAGTTCTCAAGAAGCACAATATCCAACCCGAAGACGTTGCAACGTTTGATGGATTTGTAAATGCCACCCGCAAGATAAGAAACAGCCATGAAGTACTAGACGACGGCACCAAGGTTCTAGCGTTTGCATTCCCGGGCAAAAGCGACTGGAACATTCCGCATAATTTTGCGCCCTGGATTTGGAGCAATGGCGGAAACTTTATCGAAAAAGACAACAATGGCAAATGGAAAGCAAGCATCCTCACACCTAAAACCATTTACGGTATTGCGAAATACCTTGGCTTTGTTCTAGATACGCTGGTGAGCACGGACGCATTGCAGATGAACACTGCTCAAATCGTGCAACACTTTAACGCAGGCGAGCTGGCCTTTATCGTGAACACGTCCGAAGTCATCATGCAAACACGTATCGATGGCGCTAAAGGAGGGCTTTCCAACACGAGAATAGGCAAGGACAGTGTAATGGCGCTCCCCATTCCGACAGGCACGGAAGGTTCCATCACCTTCATCGGAGGAAGCAACCTCGCGATCCCAGCCGGAAACGACAAGCCGGAAGCACTGGAGCTTCTGTTGTTCCTCACAAACGACGAGAACCTGAATTCTTACACGAAACAAATCGGCATGCTCCCCGCCTCGAAAAAGGTGCTCAAAAGTTGGTCCAAGGACAACGACTATAAGACGCTCGTCAAAATGCTCGAATCCGGAAAAACCTACACCGGCATTCCCGAATGGGGCGATATTGAACAAATTCTTGTTTCGATGTTTAGCGCCATCTGGGACCATCTTGAAATCCCGGCACTTTATTCCGAAGAAAAGATTTACGAAATTCTCACAAACTATTCGAACGAAATCAACAAACGCCTAAACTACAAAAATCAGGACAACCTCACATTTGCCGAGTTCCGTTCGACATGGCACAAGGCTCTTGGCATCAAGGACAACGAGAATACGCGCCATATCACAGAACAACCCAAGCCAGTGGCAGAAGTGGATTCTGGATTTAGCCGTACTCCTTGGATCTTCGCCATCGCGGTACTTTTAGGATTCATATTCGCATTCAACCGTAGAAAAAAGCGATAAGCCGATAGCCAAACATCAATCAAGATAAAGCCATGAGCACGTTAAAAATTTCAAGCGTCACAAACAGTATCATTATCAAGAGCCTTTTGCTGTTGATTATATCGATGCTTCTTATCGTGATGATCGGAACTTACGTTTTTACCCAAAGGCAAATGAAGACGACTCTAAAGCTGAGTTACGATACAAACGAAACCCAGTTGCAGCAGCTCGCCAACACAGCGAACAACGAAATGGAACAATTCGCAAGCCGACTTACACTTTTGGCAAAGACGTCCGAAATCCAAAGCATGGACAAACTCACTGCAGCAGGTTATCTCAAAAGTTATAATATTTCTTCGTTATTTATCTCGGGCGAATCCATTTCGCTTTTCGACAGAAATTTCAACCTTATCTGCAACAATTCCATGATGGGCAGCGCAAAGATCAGCTACCCCATAGAATTCAATCGCATTTCTCCACACAGGCCAACAATTTCACCATGGTACCGCGATGCGGACGGCACGCCTAAACGCGCCTTTGGAGTCGTTGTCACAGATCGTGCTTTTGGTGACGGTCGATTAGTTTCAAGTTTTTCCATCCGTCGTTTATGGAAATACTTTTCCGAATACAAGGTTGGACAAAACGGTATTCTCATCGCCTGTAACGGTCAAGGCGAGATTCTATACCATCCCGACATGAGGACATGGCTCAACGGAGTCCACAAAATTACGGAACTTGGACTTGGGGACATGAACATCAAAAAGGACGATAACGACAACATCCGTTTCTTGACGCTTGAAAACGGCTCGACATACCTTATCAACAGGACGTTCAATCCGACATACGACCTCGGCCTTATAGCTCTCCAGCCCAAGACGGAAATCGATGCGATGGTTTCTTCAGTCCAACATGTCAGCCGTATTATTTTGTACAGTTCCATCATCGCGATTTTACTCGTGTCCCTCTGGCAAATATTGATCGTGTGTAAACCGCTCAATAACTTGATTGACCACATTACTCAAATCACAGAAGGGAATCTCAACATCGAAGAATTCAAGACGAAGAGAAGCCAAGACGAAATAGGCAGACTTGCAAAAGTCTTCAACCAGATGCATGCGACCATCAAGCGACAAATCCAAGAATTGAACGCACACAGGGACTTGCTCGAAAAAGAAGTCAAAGAACGCACGTATGAACTAGAACAAGCTAATAAAAAACTCGATTTGATTTCGAGAACCGACGAACTCACGCAGTTGCCAAACCGACGCGACATGCAAAGAACCATTGAGAAAGAAGTGGATCGTGCAAACCGCTTTAATAAAGCTTTCAGCATCATCTTCCTGGATATTGACCATTTCAAGGATGTGAACGATACTTACGGGCACGCCGCTGGCGATGCCGTGCTCAAGTCCGTTGCTAGCACCATCCGTAGTCTACTCCGCAAGTACGACGTGCTTGCACGTTACGGTGGCGAAGAATTCTTGACTCTTTTACCTGAAACGGAATTGAAAGATGCCGCGCACGTTGCCGAACGTTTCCGTAAGCAAATCGAGAACCAGACTATATTCTTTGGCGGTAAAGAAATCAAGGTCACAATTACACTTGGTGTAGCTCAATTCGACAGCGGGCTCGGCGCAGAACGTTGCATCCAATTTGCAGACAAAGCGCTTTACGCCGGCAAGGAACATGGCAGAAACAAAGTCATCCTTTGGAATAACGAACAAGCCATGGAAAGCAAGCAAGCGTAACGCCTCGCAAAATTTCTATTTTTGCGTACATGAACATTGACTTCAACCGACGACTATCTATCGCCCCGATGCTCGATTGCACAGACCGACACGAGCGTTATTTTTTGCGTCTGCTTTCCAAGCACATTTTGCTGTACAGCGAGATGGTCGTCTCTACGGGATTATTGCATTGCGAAAACAAGGACCTGTTCCTCGGGCATGAGCCGTTCGAACATCCAGCAGTGTTGCAACTCGGTGGCAGCAACCCGGCAGATCTCGCCGCAGCGTCAAAGCTCGTACAAGCAGCAGGCTTTAGCGAAGTCAACCTGAATTGCGGCTGCCCTTCGGACCGTGTACAAAACGGGAACTTCGGCGCGTGCCTCATGAAAGAGAAGAACGTCGTCGCCGATTGTTTCAAAGCGATGCAAGACGCCGTTTCAATTCCGGTTTCTATCAAGTGTCGCATTGGTGTTGATGACCTGGACAGTTGGGAATTTTTCACAGACTTTATCCAAACCGTGCACAATGCAGGCTGCCGCATTTTCATCGTGCATGCGCGCAAGGCGTGGCTCAAGGGTCTCTCGCCCAAGGAAAACCGTGAAGTTCCGCCGCTCCATTACGAATTTGTCCACCGCCTCAAAGCAGAAATGCCGGACTTAAACATCAGCATCAACGGCGGCATCAAAACGCTCGATCAGATTGAGGAACAACTACAAGACCTGGACGGAGTGATGGTCGGACGCGAAGCATACGAGAACCCGTGGTTCCTGCACGATGCCGACTCAAGAATTTTCGGAGACAACCGCCCCGAAAGCAACGATCCGGCAGAAATCATCGCCGGGAACGCCCGCCCAGCCACACGAAAGGCTCTCCTCGAAGCCTACCTTCCCTACGTCGAGAAGCAGACTGCCGAAGGTTGTCCCGCGACAATTCTCGTGAAGCACCTCTACGGGCTTTTCGCAGGACTCCCGGGCGCACGCAAATTCCGCGCCATGCTCAGCAACGAGAGTCCCCGCGCACAAGCTTACGGAGGCGCCGCCGCCCTCATTAAGAAGGCGATGGAACTGGTTTCAGAAGAGCCGTAATATAGTCTTAAAAAAACGTCAGCCTAAGACGCTCCTTCGCAGTAAGTAGCGTGCAAAACGAGAGTCGCATGCGACTGTTTGCAGGCGCACATGACCGAGTGAAGCCGCTGACGCCTATACGAAACTTGCCACTTTAGTGGCTTAGCTTGAGTTATCCTCTGTGGGGAGTAGGCGTCAAAAGCATCAAAGGCGAATGCTGCGGTTGTGCTAGCACAAACATTGCTGAGCCGTAATTGCTGATGCTGAAAGCATCCACTCCGAGCTCTCGCCCCGCCCGCATAACGTTCATTATTACATTTTCAAACCTTTTTAAAGCCTTAAATTTAGTGCTAAAACTTAAGACTCACCCCTTGACAACCGAACAAAATTTTTCTCTATTTGGGGGCGTATTTTTAAGTTTAACCTTTAACGGAGATACAACATGCCTTGCGGAAAGAAAAGAAAGCGCAGGAAGATTGCGACTCACAAGCGTAAGAAACGCCGTCGTCGTGACCGTCACAAAAAGAAACTTCGCTAATATCCGTTAGCATTTTCTTGTGATTTCCTGTAAAAGACGGAGTGTAAAAGCTCCGTTTTTTCGTTTTTCATTTAGGAAAGTGCACATTTTTAGCGTCAAATGGATTTTTAATGATCAAAACCGGACGATAATAAAGTTTCGCCCAAAGGAAAAGAAATGATAGATCGCAACAAACACTTCCTCCGCTTGACCGACTGGAGCGAAGAAAAAGTTCTCGAGACAATCGAGATAGCCTCGCGTCTCAAAGCTGAAGTTCATGCCGGCAAGGTATCTGACCGTCTCCACGGCCAGAACATCGCTATGTTCTTCGAAAAACCGTCGCTGCGAACTATTACGACTTTCCAGGTTGGAATGAACCAGCTCGGCGGCCATGCCGTGCTCCTCGCTCCGGATTCGATCGGCCTTGGCAAACGCGAAAGCGTCAAGGATGTCGCCCGCTGCCTCAGTCGCTGGGTAAACGCCATTGTGGTCCGTTGCTTCAAGCAGCAGCTTGTCGAAGAACTCGCTGAATACGGCACCATTCCGGTCGTGAACGCATTGACCGACGACTATCACCCGTGCCAGGCTATCGCATTTGCACAGATGATCAAGGAAAACCTCGGCGGATTCAAGAACGGCAACAAGCCGAAGACCGTTGCCTTCATCGGTGACGGCAACAACGTCGCGAACTCCTTCCTCGCCCTTTGCTCCAAAGTCGGTATGAACTTCACGCTCGCCTGCCCGAAGGGTTTTGAACAGCCCGCAAAGGTTGTCGAAGAAGCCCAGGAAGGCTTGAAGAAGCATGGTTGCAAGTATCAAGTTTTCAACGATCCGAAAGAAGCAGTCAAGGACGCCGACATTCTCTACAGCGACGTGTGGGTTTCCATGGGCCAGGAAGGCGAAAAGGCAACAAAGCAGAGCCACTTCTTGCCGTTCCAGATCAACGACGAACTCTTGAAACTCGCACCGGCGCACTGCAAGGTCAGCCACTGCCTGCCGGCTCACCGCGGCGAAGAAATCACCGACTCCGTGATGGACAATCTCGACGTGAACATGAGCTACGAAGAAGCAGAAAACCGCTTGCACGCACACAAGGCTGTGTTGTGGCAGGTGATGACTCCGTTTGCCAAATAAGCGGATTTCTCAGAAAAAAAAATTTAAGCTCGGCGGTGCCGAGCTTTTTTTGTTAAGGTGTTTTGAAATCTTATTAGATGTAGTCAGGAATTACGCCGGTTCGTTGAATTTCTTTGCAATAGGCTTTCATATCCGCCACAGTTTCAGAGAAATAGCGATCGATCTTCCCCGCCGAGACTTCTTCTGAAACATATTGGGTAACCGTTCTACCATCGCATTCCACGTTCGTTTCTAGGCCTGTCGCATCCCCAAGGTCAAGAGTTTCAGCCTTGACCTCGGCACAAAACTCATCAATTTCGGCCTGAGAAACCGTATTTTCGAAAACATATTCAGTCGTGACCAGAAGAATTCCGTTCTTATATTCCAAAGAAAAATACATCGTGCCCGAGTCCGGTTGCACCGCAGCAAATTGGAAGTAGTCACTCAAATCCTTCGTGACACTGCAAGTCGCTCCTGTATCAGACGTTTCCGACAGATAAGCATTCATCGTTTTACAAACGTCTTCTGCAGATTTCAAAGCGTCATCAAAGCCCATTCCGGCATCCTCGACTTCGTGAATCGTCATGGAATGGTCTTCGCATGTTACGGTCGCATTCTTCGTGAGAGCATCTTGCTTGTTCACCTCACACAGCGCCTCAATCTTTGTCGCCGGTACAGATGCATCGTATACGGTCACGTAATCAATTTCCGCCTGGCCACCTGCAATTGTTGTCGTAACCGTCGACAACGAACTGCCATCATCTATTTTCATGACAAAGGAATTCGCGGAAGTTTTTTCTACAGAACAAGGAACTTCGGCAGAAGCATTCGAATTGCCTGCATCATCATTCACAGCCGCATTATTTTCAGCAGCATTATTATTCGCCTCACCAGACTGATCCGTGTTATTTACCTGAGGATGTTCATCGTCTTTTACCGAAGTAGAACTTTCGGAATCGCAAGCGGTAAAAACCAAGGCCACTATAGCGGCGGACAGAAATAGTTTTTTGAGCATATAATCCCCTTTTCGGATTAAAAATTTACCTTCTTAATTTAATATATCTTTTCTATATTTGCATGCGAAAAATGTAGCAAGGAGCAAGACATGTCCTTCGTACAAAACCTCAAGGAAAAAGTTCTCGGCGGATACGAAATCAACCGCGACGAGGCAATCCAACTTTTGAACGAAGATCTGCAGGAACTCTGCAATGCCGCCAACGAAATTCGTAAAAAATTCTTCGGCAACGACTTTGACTTTTGCGCAATCGTGAACGCCCGCAGCGGACGCTGTTCCGAAAACTGCAAGTACTGTGCCCAGAGCAGTTACTACCACACGGGCGCACCTGAATACAAACTCATGCCTGAAGAAGAAATTGTCGCAGACGCAAAGCAGAAAGAAGCTGCAGGCATCCCCCGCTATTCGATTGTCACCTCGGGCCGCACGCTCAGCAACGCTGATGTCGAACAAATTTGCAGCACGATTCGCCACATCAAGAAAGAGACAAAGCTTTCCGTATGCCTTTCGGCAGGACTCTTGAACCGCGAACAGTTCGACAAGCTCAAGGAGGCAGGCCTCACGCGTTTCCACAACAATCTCGAAACGTACCGCCGCCACTTCGCCGATGTATGCACCACGCACACCTACGACGACAAAATCGGTGCACTCCAAAACGCACTTGCAGCAGGACTTGAAATTTGCAGCGGCGGCATCATGGGACTCGGCGAAACCATGGAAGACCGCATCGACATGTGCTTGGATTTGCGCAAGCTTGGCGTAAAATCTACGCCGATGAACGTATTGAGCGCCATTCCAGGTACGCCGTTCGAAAACCTCACCCCGCTCACAAACGACGAGTTCTGCCGCATCGTGGCCATTTACCGTTTTATCAATCCGCATGCATACTTGCGTCTCGCCGGTGGCCGTAAAGTCTTGGGCGATAACGGAGTGAAGGCCTTCAAGAGCGGAGCAAACGCGACCATCACGGACGACATGCTCACAACAACTAGTATGCAAAGCGATAGCGATTTCAAGATGATCAAGGAACTCGGCTTTTGTCCACACGGATTTGTTGAGTAAGCTCACAAAAAACTTTTCTTGAAAGCCGTAATTATTTAAATTTTATTCGATGGCTTTCAAAAGTCGCCTCATTATGGGAATTGCAATTATTTGCAGTTTGGGAATGCTCACAAACTGCGCTTTTCCTGTACGCCCAGGATACGACAGAAAAACAGGTTCTTACAAGCGTTACAGGGTTCCAAAGCAAGCTCCCGCAGAAATCGACTCCACCGCCATCAATCCTCAAGACGAACTGGCCCAGGAAGAAAAACTAGCGACTATTTCTAAAACGCCAGACACCACAAACACGCTTGACGCCCCCAAAACGAATACGCAAGATTCCACGGCACAGACGGGAAAAACGCAGCCGAACATTCTAGCATCGGTCGACTCGACTGAAAACAAACAAAAAAATTCTGACGAACAAATTCAAAAGTACGATAATGTAGCGGCAAAAAAAGCAGACAGTACAGCTACAAAAAATGCCACAAAGAAACACGAAAAGACAAAATCTACCGAAAAAAAATCCGTTGCGACAAAGCCGACGAATTTGGAAAAATACGCCAAGGAATGGCTCGGAGCCAAGTACGTGTATGGAGCAGCAAGCAAGCGCAAGACAGACTGTTCCGGTTACGTGATGCAAGTCTATAAAGGATTTTACGGTATCTCACTTGACCATAACGCCCAACACATGTTTGACGACGGACGAGGATATTCCATCAAACGTAAAAAGCTAAAAGAAGGCGATCTCGTATTTTTCGGAAACTTCTGGAAAATCAGCCACGTAGGAATTTATTTGAAAGGCGAACGGTTCATCCACGCCAGCAGCAGCAACGGCGTAATAATCACCCCTATGGACGACAACTATTGGGCAGGCAAATACAAAGGCGCAAGACGGTTTAAGTAGGTGTTAGGGGTTAGGAAAATGAAATGGGTATCGTATCTGCGATAATTACCATGTAAGGAGACAAACGACCAATAACCAATAACCAATGACTAATAACTAATGACTATTGTCCATTGACTAATGACCAACCCCTAAATTTTATATTCATTTTCCCTTCCTACTTCCAACTTCTAACTTCCTACTTTTTATATTTCTTCTCATGAAGAAAATTGCATTCCAAGGCCGTCGTGGGGCTTATAGCGAAAGCGCGGCATACCACTTGTTCGGAAACGATATCGAAGTCGTGCCAATGGACACGTTCGAACAAATTTTCCAAGGAATCGAAACGGGGGTTGTTGACGGGGGCGCCATCCCCATCGAAAACTCTACGGCGGGTTCCATTTACGACAATTACGACTTGCTCTACAAGTGGCGCCATCCGATTGTCGCCGAAGTCAAGTTGCAAATTGAACATACGCTCTGCGTTTTGCCGGGCACAAAGCTCGAAGACCTCCGCGAAGTGCTGAGCCATCCGCAGGGGCTTGCACAGTGCAGCCGTTTTTTCGGACAACATCCGAACATCAAGAGCACTGCATTTTACGATACCGCAGGCAGCGCCGAAGAAATAGCAAAGCGCGGCGACAAGCACGTAGGCGCCATCGCAAGCGCCTATGCAGCCAAATTCTATGGGCTTGATATTTTGAAACAGGGGCTCGAGAATTTGCCGGGCGTGAATTTCACACGCTTTTACGCCATCCAGAAAACAGCGTATGAATTGCCTGACTTTTCAGCAAATGATGTAAGCAAGCCGCCCATCAAGACAACGCTCCTCTTCATGCTGAGTGATTCCAGCAAGTCTGGAGCTTTGTACGAAGCGCTCGGATGTTTCGCCAAGCGTAAACTGAACCTCACGCGCATCGAGAGCCGCCCGCATCCAGACCGTCCGTGGGAATATATATTCCATCTTTCTTTCGAAGGCAATCCGAAAGATCCGAACGTTGTCGAAGCGCTCAAGGAACTGCAGCAATATACGGATTTCATCTACCGCCTCGGAAGCTTCCGCGAAGGAAAAACGGAGAAACTATCTTATTAGACGAAAGGGAGAGGGCGAAGCCGCGAAGAAAGTAGCCCTTACCCCTTTGCAAATCGTCATTCTGAACCCTTTAGGGTGAAGAATCCAGAAACAATTCTCTTAAAATTGAACTGGATCCTTCCTCCTTACAGTCGTCAGGATGACAATTCATACAAAAGCAAAGCAACCTACCCCCAAAATCCTTTACTACTTTTTATTCAACTCGCGGCATAGCCGCCAAACTTTAACCTCAAAGGGAACTTCGTGACCGAGCCCATAGCTCAAAGCGAAGCGCCCCCAAAGCTCGCTTTGCGAGCGACCCCATATCCACTATGTCCTACACACGAACAGACAGAAAACCTGAAGAATACCGCAATCTCAAGATGACCACGGGCTTTATCTCGAGCGCCGACGGTTCCGTTCTCATTGAAATGGGACGCACACGAGTCATCTGCAACGCAACGCTCCTCCCGAAAGTTCCGGACTGGCTCGCCGGTCGCGGCACGGGCTGGATTACGGCCGAATACAGTTTGCTCCCGCAGAGCACGGGCAAGCGCGTGGAACGCGAACGCAAAGGCGCAAGCGGCCGCACGCAAGAAATCCAGCGTTTGGTCGGTCGTTCGCTGCGCGGCGCAGCCGATCTCGCCGCACTCGGCGAGAACGCCATCGTCGTCGATTGCGATGTGATTGAAGCCGATGGCGGCACGCGAACGGCAAGCATCATCGGCGGCTTTGTCGCCCTCGCCATTGCCGTCAAAAAAATCAAGGAACGCCTCGGCATCACGCAGCAGATTCTCAAGCATGGCATTACCGCGATTTCCGTGGGTGTCGTCTCAGGCAACCCGCTTTGCGACCTCTGCTATGTGGAAGATTCTGCCGCCGACGTCGATATGAACGTCGTGATGCAAGACGCGAAAAATTTCATCGAAGTGCAGGGCACCGGTGAACACGCGAGCTTTGACCGCGCCATGCTCAACACGCTCCTCGACCTCGGCGAAAACGCCTGCAAGGAAATCTACAAGAAGCAGATGGAATTGATCGGCGGCGAACTGCCGTAAACAGGAGATGCCCGATCAAGTCGGGCATGACAATCCGATAGAGGCTCGCGATTCTTTCGCGAGCTATTTTTTTCCGGAGACAAAGGGATATACACTTTGTTTGCAAACATTTTTCACATCGGCATACTTACCGACACCGATAACATTGAACTTGCTCGCAGAGCCCGCATCTCCGTAGGCTGCAAACAAAATCGATGCGACATGAGCCGGGTCGCTAGGGGTTTCCGCAGCGGAGACAAAATCGCTCCATTTCGAGCACACCGTCTTGGCCTCAGTACTCTTGGGCAACGAAACCTTGGGCAATAGCGCCATTTTCTTGATATAGGTAAATGTCGTATCATTGGACATTACCACATCCATATCCGTTTCAGAAGTGTAAGTCACGCACAAACCTCCCCAGGCAGAAATATCGGCAATGTCCGGGGCTCCATTATTTCCAGACAAAGCTTCCCCGGCAACATTAAAACCGATCCCCACAACGCCCTCACCCTTATATATGAACGTTCCGCAAATACCCTCGCATACTTCTATAGCTCTATCGACTATATTTTCATATTCAAGTTGCATTACAGGCCAGTCAACGTACGTATTAGCTTCATCATCATCGAAACTGAACCAATATCCGGATGTTTCGGACCCATTATCGAGCCCTGTCGCCACATGATAATCATACTTATTGACAGCCTTCGGACCATACCACATTTCGCTAACGGACTCCGGAGTAACGCATTCGCCATCGCCACTGCTTGAAGGTGCGGAAGACGAGCTATTCGGATTTGAAGCAACAACTTTGCACGACCCGCCAGCAACGTACTTGCCGATCGAAACAATCTTAAACGGTCCAATCATGGACTCACCGCTTCTTATTCCGAATTTAATGTTTCGGACTTTCTTGGCAGCCTCGGCTCCGGGGATTGGATTTTCATCATCGTCATAATCAAAATCATTCCAGGTAAAGCATTCTTCTACCAAATCTTCAGATTGGCCCAATTCAACAATCACTTCCGTATTTTCATCAACACCAAGTTTCATGAACAAATTCAGACTCGATGCAAACGTAACGCAAATGCCGCCCCAGTCACTGATATCAGCAGACTTTGGAACTTCTACACTTTCACCAGGGTTTTCAAAACCGGCCACATTGAATGCCACGCCCACATTAGCTTCACGTGCAGTACCTTTTTTGACATACATTTTTCCACAAAGGCCACCGCAATGATCCACAATATACTGCATACAATCCGAACCATCATTGGGGCAATCTACATCCCATTCAACACGAGATACGCCTCCCTCATCGGTATCATCATAAGAATACCAATATCCGGCACCACTCTCAGCATCTAGGCCCAAACCCGTATTTACGATGAATTCACCCTTTTTGCCATTCCACAAACATGCGGCGGGATCCACAGAAGCGCCAGCACTGCTCGACGATACGCCAGCAACACTGCTGCTTGAGGCGTCTTCCATAGCCCCACTACTTCCTGGAGCTGGTTCAATAGACGAGCTGCTTTCGCCGGCATTAGGTTCGACGAACGGAACCGAGGGATTGTCATCAGAACAAGCGACAACGCCAAGCAACAAGGCTGAAGAGGCGAATACCAAGAATTTTTCAAACATACAAGACTCCTTTATTTTGTCTATATACACGACAGGCTCACCACCCCTAGTCGGGCATGACTATTTGCTGTGGAACTGATCGGCGGCGGATTGCTCTAGTCATTGGGTAAAAACTGCCTTGACACAAACGGTTCTGCACCTTGTTTGCAAACGTTCTTTGCATCAGCATACTTACCGACACCGATAACATTGAACTTGCTCGCAGAGCCCGCATCTCCGTAGGCTGCAAACAAAATCGATGCGACATGAGTCGGGTCGCTAGGGGTTTCTGCGTAGGTGACGAAATCGCTCCACTTCGAGCAAACTGTCTTGACTTCGGTACTCTTGGGCAACGAGACCTTGGGCAATAACGCCATTTTCTCGACATAAGTATATGTCGTATCGTTGGACAATACCACATCCATATTTGTTTCCGCGGCATAGGTCACGCACAAACCGCCCCAAGCAGAAATATCGGCAATGTCCGGGACTTCATCATTGCCATGAAAAACAACCCCGGCAACATTAAAACCGATACCCGTCACACTCTCATCTATAAACTTGAACGTCCCGCAAATACCCTTGCATTCTTCTACAACCCGGTAAAGGCCGTCCTCATATACATATTGCCATTGTTGCAAAGGCCATTCTACATTCGCTTTGCCATTTTCACCATCGAAACTGAACCAATATCCAGATGTTCCAGTTCCATTGTCAAGTCCTGTCTCTACATGATAATCATAAATATCGATAGCCTTCGGGCCATACCACAGATTGCTAACGGACTCTGGAGATACACAATCGCCACTGCTAGAAGGTGTGAAAGACGAACTGCTCCCACCCACGCCAGAGCTGCTTGAGCTCCGCAATATAATCGTCCCGACCTCAGCTCCATTGGATGATTTAGTAACGACATACGCAAAACCGTCTACTTCGCACGCTCCCTTCGCATCAAATTTACCGATTGCTGCGATATTGAAATGTCCTCTCGTTTCTTCGACGCTTTTCATCACAATTCTAATGGAATGGGCATGTTTAGCCGCCTCGGCCGCAGTTGATGTCGCTGTTGCGGTTGCACCGACAAATTCACTCCAAGGAACGCACTTTTCCACAAATTCAGTAGACTTGTCCAGCTTGGCTTCATAAAAAGTGACTGAATCCGCACCAAGCCGCAAGAACATTTCCCTGTCGGCAGCATACGTCACGCAAACACCGCCCCAGCCACTGATATCGCCATACCGCTGGATATGTTTCGTATAATATTCATCAGGATTTTCAACCCCGGCAATATTAAATCCAACACCCGCTAGAGCTTCATTCAAGATGCCTTTTTTCAAGACAATCGCTCCACTATATCCCCCATAATATTCAAGCAAGTTTTCCATGCATTCATACTCGGGAGTTTCAAACACGCAAACTTCGGGGAAAACAACTCTTGACATTCCACCATCAGGATCATCGTCAAAATTATACCAAAGTCCGGCGTAATTACCAATATCCACATCAACAAATTCCGTATTCACATATGTCTTTTTATCAACGCCCCGCCACAAGCAGGCGGCAGTATTCTTCTTAGGCTTTTCTGCTTTGCTGCTCGAAGAAACTCCAGCCGCCCCGACACTGCTCGACGACATGCCTACAGCGCTGCTGCTAGAGACATTTTCCGCACCCTCACTGCTACTGCCTGGCACAGTCCCCTCAAGAGACGAAGAACTTTCGTGACTCCCGCTAGACCCCGGCAACACGGCATTCGCATCCGCCGGATTGTCATCGGTACAGGCGACAACGCCTAGCAACAAAGCCGAAGCCGCAACTCCAAGAATTTTCCTATACATAATAACCCATCCTTTTTAGTTTAGATGAAACAAACATTTTTCAAAAAACGAAAGTTTCGCAAATTCCACACACCAAACAGAACTTTATTTCTATGTCATTTATCCGCAATAATTTACAACAACTTCAATACAGGTATCAGAAGCGCAGTTTATTCACAAGTTACTTTTTTCACATTCTCGCTTCTTTGTACATTCTACGGTCAACCGCGTGACAGCGCTTGAACTTCAGCAAATCTACATAGTAGAAGAGCTTTTTGAAACAACAGTCTTATCAATGGAGCAAGCTCCGGTAGCGGAATATTTTCCGATGCCAACAACATTGAACTTGACCTTTTCTCCATCGACATTGCTCTTAATGACAAACTGAACCGTACTTACAGCAGCCCCCATATTGGGATTTCCCGGCGCAATATCGTCCCAAGTAAAGCATCTTTCTATAAGCGCATTTGTCTTTGGCAAAGTAACCTTGGGTGTACTGTCATCAGGTACATCTTTTACAAGAAAGTTCAAGTAAGCATCCTTTTCAGAAAAATAAGTGATGCAAACTCCGCCCCAATTCCGGATATCTCCAAAGTTTGGATTTTCGCCATCATCGTCTGTTACATGAAATCCAATACCACCAGCGGCATATTCGGCGCCTTCTAGCGTAAATTCCATCGTTCCACAAAAACCGGAACATTCAGCAACAATACCACTATACATATAAGGGTTAATATCCAAGGACGGATAAGCATGGCTTTTAACAGAAACAGAAGCTCCTTCGGGAGACGCATCAAAGCCATACAACATGCCCACATATTCATCTAAATCGTTATAGCCAGTTTTCACATGGGTTTCTCCAAGCGTCCCTTTCCACAGGCAAGTCAACGAATCGTCATTTGTCGTGGTCAAGCCGACATCCCGTCCATTCACGCCACCATCGCGCTTCCACTGCGGGAGATTTTCATCGTAAGTGCTAATACCTACGATATTGAAGTTTACCGTATCATTGGAATTACCCGCGAGCACAAAGATCAAGGATTTCATTTCTTTAGCGGCCTCTTCACCGGAATAGACTTTGTTCAATTTGTCCTTGTTGTATTCCGCCCAGCTGGATGTTATAAAATCACTCCATTTGCCGCAACGCGTAATGACGACATCAGGGTTTATCAGATTCACAAGCGATGGTTCATCCGTCACGGTCTTCGGAAGCGTGATGCCCGGATAAGCCATCATCGGAGACGCGTCCTTAATTGTATCAACGCCACCAACTTCTACAGCAAGGTAAACATCCACCGGATATTCAGATGCATACGTCACGCAAACGCCTCCCCAAGAGGAAACATCCGCAGTAGAATCTTCCTCGGCAAGCATAAAGCCTATACCCACCCAAGGCTTAGATGTCGGATGCTGGAATACCGCCTTTCCACATATACCCCCGCAATGTTCAAACACGCCTTTCAACCCATCTTCTGAATACGAGTTGCCCGGCGACACAGGCCAGCTTACATAAGAATAATCATCACCAAAACTATACCACCAACCCGTATTATCGTTATTGGTATTTACCTTTTCGTCAAATTTGCCATTCCACAAGTCAAACTTAGGCGTTACCGCCTCAGCGCTACTTGAAGAACTTCTAGAATTGACATGGCTGCTCGAAGAGTTGTTTATGGTCCCATCGCTCGAAGAAATATCCTTTACGGCGCCGCTCGAAATTTCAACGACAGACGAGCTGCTTATTCCATAGGCCGTAGGATTGCCATCTTCGGTGACTCCCGCCGTGTTGTCATCGGAACAGGCGGCTAACCATAACGCCAAAGCGCAAACAACTACTCCAAGATATTCCCTAGCCATAATCCAACTCCGTTCCTATCCCATATCATTTATTTCCTTTCGGGAACCCCAAATACTTCGATTCGTCGATAGCGCACGCTCCGTTAGCAGAGAATTTTCCGATAGCGATGACGCTCAAGCCGACCTCCATATTTTCATCACTCTTGACAATGAACTCGATATTGCGAACACTCTTGACCAAGTCTTCAGCCGACATGTCATACCACGTAAAGCACTTTTCAACAGGAGTCACGGATTTTTCCAACGCGATGCTCTTTTGCAAACTCGAATCGGCAACAAGCACCACGTGCATATCCCATTCCGCCGCATAAGTCACACAGAGACCATCCCAATCGCTGATATCAACAGCCTTGGGATAGAGATCGGAGCTTCCGGCATCACGACCAACGAGTCGCACTCCAAAACCTGCATAAGCGGCGCCATCAATAGAAGGATCGTTCCACAAGGAAACCTTTGCGGAAAGACTTCCCCATTCTTTTACGACGTCTGCCATCCATTCGGAGGTGCTCATGTAATTCTCAGGCCATGCCGAACCCCAAATTAAATACGAATGGCCGGTCGTTTGGTTATCACGGAGATCGTACCAGAATCCACCTTGCAATTCTTCGAAGCCCATTTTTATCGAATCCAGAGAATCTAAAGGCGATCCATTCCAAAGGCAGCGATTTTCTCCAGCAGTCCCCTCTTTCACAATTCCATGCTTGAAGGAACTCACGCCCCTAATATTGAAATAGCCCTTTTCATTCGGCTTTCCGAAGAACTTGAACTTTATCGAAGTCGCCTTTTTCGATACGTCTTTTCCAGATTTGACATTCAAGGAATCGAGCTTGAAATCGCCCCACTTTGCACAGCGGGCAGCCGTAATTCCCTTTACAGTCTTTTCAAAATTGACAAAAGGCATATTCTCCGCAGTTGCACTGACTTCGCCTTCTTTATAGCCAAGCAATGCATTCATCGGAAGTTCCGATTCATACGAAACGCACAAGCCGTCCCATCCGGAAATATCGATTGTCGAATCATTTTCCGTAAGCGCAAAACCCACACCGGCGCTAGATTCCTCCTGTCCGCCGAGTTCGACCGTTCCACACAAGCCGCCGCAATAAGAGACGATTTCCTGCATCGCTTCAGGAGAATGCGTGTTCACCTTGGCGATCGGGAACTTGACAGACGAGGTTCCACCGTCCGCCTCATCGTCAAAGCTATACCAATAACCCGTTCCAGCTTCACCTGTATTTACAATAGCGCTTCCATCTGCACCGTTCCACAAATCAAACTCGTAACGCGGTCCCACACTGGAACTGCTTTTCGGAACAACAGAAGAACTACTTTCGCCTATTGACGAGCTACTATCAACATAAGAAAAAGGATTCGGGTTACCATCTTCCGTAATCCCAGAACATGCGACCAAGCCAAGCACCATGGCACACACCGACACACTAACGAATTTCTTTCCCATCGTTTTTATCCTCTCCCCAAGTCAGTGGAAACAACTGTAAATTCAACCTGTAAACCCTTTCGGTACCGCGACTGTTCAAAGCTATTTGCGCTATTTTTTTTCGACAAGTATCCAGTTCCTGCAAAATCTGCTTATAATCCTCAGCAGAAATCCCCATGGTGAGCCCCGTAAAGTTTCTCTCCGATGGAGCAAACCGGTTTATCGCCTCTTTGGCAAAGGTCGCCATTTCGCGATGCATTGAACGCAGCGCCATCGAAACGATCGACGACGAGCTTTTCAAATGCTTATCCGCCTGCACATAGGCATCGCCATTTTTTTTCAAGAGCCCCGCCTTGACCATAAAGTCTAGCGAATTGCGGATATCTCCAGCGGAAACGCCTTGACAACAACGCCTCGCAATATCGCCCGGAGTCGCCCCCGACATCACCGGCGCAAGTTCTCTCACCACCGGATGCACCCAGGATTCAAAATACCTGAACGCATCGCCATCCACAACTTTAACTTTGTTGTTAGACGCGAGTTCCAGCATGGCTTCATAGGCTTCTTTGCGTTCAGGATCCGTCTTGGCATGACAATAAGTCACCATCGTCTTGAAATACTCAAGTTCAAAACCGGCGAGGTTCATTGCCGCCCCGACCTTTTCTGCCCCCTGAGGAGAAAGACGGGTCTTGCCTTCGCACACAAGCTTCAAATAAGTCGGCGAAGTAAAACCAGAGGCCCGCGTATATTCACGCCATGAAAACGACGAAACGCGTTTCCGTTCGTTGTAATAGTCCTGCATATACATGCGGTAATCTTCGTATTCTGTCACCGACTTCATACTAGGAAATATATACTTTTTTATTCCGTTTCGCAATAGTCTATGATACTTTTATCGTATTTATAAGCAAAAACAAGCGAAATTTCGCAAAACAGCCAAAAAATGCATATTTTCATGATACTAACTTTTAATCGTTACTTACAGGACATGTCATTAGGAAATTTCTTACCAAGAAGCTCCAGCAACTCGAAACCTGAAATTTCCGAACGACCACGAACGAAAGTCCTAACGACTACAAAAAAAATGCGGATGAGCATTCGCCCATCCGCATCCAGGTCGTCATTTTGGATTCAGTTAAAACAGTTTCTGCATTCTAACGCCCGATTTGCGCCTTGTAATAGTCGATATTTTTGACGTAGTTTTCTTGAATGTCGCATTCAGAGCCCGAATATTGTTTATACTTGCCCAAGCCCATGATGTTGAAACCCGTCTGAGTAGATTCGTCGCCACGCCAAAGGAACCGGATAGAAACAATGTTAGTCGGATCAAAGGTACGGTTCATCGATGAGGTAAATTCGTCCCATTTCACGCACTTTGTCGTCACATCAACGCTTCGCGGCAACGACGCCTCAAACAAATCTTCAATAGAAAACGCATAAAAAGTATCTTCAGGGGTCCAAAAACTTTCTTCGTCATAAAGTATCGCGATGCTCATATCCGTTTCAGAGGCATACGTCACGCACAAGCCGCCCCAGGCAGAAACGTCACCGGCAGCCGGATTTCCAAAGTCCGGATCTTCACCGACAACGTTGAAACCAACACCTACAAACGGTTGATCGGTTAATGAATCCTTGCTAAAAGATGTTATACCACAAACTCCACCAC